>NZ_JBEOYO010000034.1:0-100491 GCF_040297125.1 Streptomyces sp. NPDC001868
GGTTACATTCCGAACCCGGAAGCTAAGCCTTACAGCGCCGATGGTACTGCAGGGGGGACCCTGTGGGAGAGTAGGACGCCGCCGAACAAATATTGCGAAAGGCCCACACCTTATGGTGTGGGCCTTTTTGCGTTCCCGGGTCGTTTTGAGGTTCGTTTAGGGTCGAGTCATGCGCTACGACCTCGTGATCTTCGACAATGACGGTGTCCTCGTCGACAGCGAGCCGATCTCCAACCGGCTCCTCGCCGAGTACCTCACCGAACTCGGGCACCCGACCTCGTACGAGGACTCCATCCGGGACTACATGGGGTCGGCCATGCACCGGGTGCACGAGCTGGTTCTGGAGCGGACGGGGAAGGCGCTGCCGGGCGACTTCGACGAGGTCTTCCACGGGCGGGTCTTCGCCGCGTTCGAGCGGGAGTTGGAGCCCGTTCCGGGTGTGGTTCCGGTGCTGGAGAAGCTCGTCGCGGACGGGGTGCCGTACTGCGTGGCGTCGTCCGGGAGTCATGAGCGGATCCGGGTGGGGCATCGGAAGACCGGGCTCGACCGGTGGTTCGGAGAGGGGCTCGTGTTCAGTTCGCAGGACGTGGGGCGGGGGAAGCCGGCGCCGGATCTCTTCCTGTACGCGGCCGAGCGGATGGGCGTCGCGCCGGCGAGGTGTGCCGTCGTCGAGGACAGCCCTCTCGGAGTGCGGGCGGGACTCGCGGCCGGGATGGATGTGTACGGATATACGGCGATGACGCCCGCCGAGAAGCTGAGCGGGGCCAGGGGGTACTTCTCGGACATGGGGGAGCTGCTTGATCTGCTCGGCTGAAGCTGTCCGACCCGCTTAGTTGAGCAGTATTCAACTTCCTCTACCCATGGGTAGGTCAGGCCCCCTACTGTGCCGCCATGACAGATGTGCTGCGGCGCGGTCGGGCCGCGTTGGCGTTCAGCTTCTTCGCTCAGGGTGTCGCCTTCGCGCTGCTTGTGACGCGGATTCCGGCCATTCAGGACCGGTACGGAGTCTCCGACGGGTTGCTGCCCCTCTTCCTCGCCGCCGTGCCCGTCCTCGCCGGGGTCGGCAGTGTCTGCACCGAGCACCTCGTGAAGAAGGTGCCGCCGAGCCATGTGCTGCGATGGTCCCAGCCCGTCGTGCTCCTGGCGCTGCTCGGGGTGGGGGCCGGCGAGCACATGGCCGTGCTCGGAGTCTCGCTGGCGGCCTTCGGGCTGGCGGTCGGGGCGCTCGACGCGTCGATGAACATGCTCGGGGTGAGCCTGCAGCGGGCGTACGGGCGGAGCATCATGCTCGGCTTCCACGCCGTGTACAGCCTGGGTGGGATAGCCGGGGCCTCGCTGGCCTGGGTCGGGGCGCACTGGGATCTGGCGCTGCTGGTGTCGTATCTGCCGGTGGCGGTCGTGCTGCTGCCGGCCGTGCTGGTCGGGAGCCGGTGGTACGTCGACGCTGGGCCCGGTGAGGGGAAGACGGAGGACGCCGTTCCGGAGGTTGCGGGAGCAGGGGCGGGTGGGTCCGTCGCCTTCAAGATGCTGCTGCCGCTCTGTCTGGTGATGTGCTTCGCGTACATAGGGGACTCGACCGTCTCCAACTGGAGTGCCAAGTACCTCCAGGACGTGCTGGGGAGCAGTGAGCAGCTGGCGACCGTGCCGTACAACGTCTATATGGTCACCACGCTGATCGGGCGGTCGATCGGGGACTTCGGGGTGCGGAGGTTCGGGGCCGCAGCCGTGGTGCGGGCCGGCGCGGTGGTGGCGGCGGTCGGGTTCGCCGTGGTGGCGGGGGCACCGGGGGCCTGGGTGGGGATGCTCGGGTTCACGCTGCTGGGGCTCGGGCTGTGTGTGCTGGTGCCGCAGACGTTCGCGGCGGCCGGGCGGCTGTTCCCCGGGGCTTCGGACGCGGCCGTCGCCCGGCTGAACATCTTCAACTATGTCGGGTTCCTGATCGGTTCTCCGTTGGTGGGGGCCGTGGGGGATCTCTGGAGCTATCGCGGGGCGATGCTCATCCCGATGGCGTTGGTGCTGGTGACGTTGGTGTACGCCCGGTCGTTCGAGACGGAACCGGACCGATACGGTGGCGGGCATGAGCGGCCGCGCACAGCTGATGTGGGACGAGGCAGTAACGGGCTATGACTTCGGCCCGGACCATCCGATGGATCCGGTCCGGCTGGCGTTGACCCGGAGTCTGGTGACCGCCTTCGGGCTCGACCGGGAGATGGACGTCGTCTCGGCGAAGCCGGCGGGGGAGTCGACGCTGCGGCTAGTGCACCGCGAGGACTATGTGGCGGCGGTCAAGGCCGCGTCCGCCGACCCCCGGGGCGCGGACACGGCGTACGGGCTGGGGACCGTGGACGATCCGGCCTTCGCCGGGATGCACGAGGTGTCCGCGCTCATCGCGGGGCAGTCGGTGGGGGCGGCGGAGGCCGTCTGGCGCGGGGACGCGCTGCACGCGGTGAACTTCGCGGGCGGGCTGCACCATGCGATGCCCGGGGGCGCTTCGGGGTTCTGTATCTACAACGACGCGTCGATCGCCATCGCCCGGCTGCTGGAGCTGGGGGCCGAGCGGGTCGCGTACGTGGATGTCGACGTGCATCACGGGGACGGGGTGCAGGCCACCTTCTGGGAGGACCCGCGGGTTCTGACGATCTCGCTGCACGAGCATCCCCGGACGCTGTTCCCGCAGACCGGGTGGCCGGAGGAGACGGGGGCCTCGCCGAGTGCGGAGGGGTCGGCCGTGAATGTGGCGCTGCCTGCGGGGACCGGGGACGCGGGGTGGGTGCGGGCGTTCCACGCGGTGGTGCCCGAGCTGATCGCCGACTTCCGGCCGCAGGTGTTGGTGACCCAGCACGGGGCCGATACGCACTTCGAGGATCCGTTGGCGCATCTTGCCGTGTCGTTGGACGCGCAGCGGGCATTGCAGGTGGCTCTGCACGAGCTGGCCCATGAGTACGCCGATGGGCGGTGGGTCGCGCTCGGTGGGGGCGGGTACGCGGTGGTGGAAGTGGTGCCGCGGTCGTGGACGCATCTGGTGGCGGTCGCGGCGGGGCGGGAGATCGCGCCGGAGGCGGTGATTCCCGAGGGGTGGCGGCGGGAGGTGTTCGCTCGTACGCGGCAGTTGGCGCCGGCGCGGATGACCGATGGGCGGTGGCCTGTTTCCTGGGCGGGGTGGGAGGCGGGGTACGACCCTGCGGATCGGTTGGATCAGGCGGTGCTTGCTGCGCGTAAGGCCGTGTTTCCGTTGCGGGGGTTGTTGCCATAGGTGGCCCTGGGGGTTTTCTCGCCCCTGCCGCCCCTACCCGTCCCATCCTTCAGGGGCTGCGCGCCCCTTCGACCCCCGTCACAGATTCGGGGCTCCGCCCCGGACCCCGTTCGCGCAGTTCCCCGCGACCCTGAAATGCGCGCAGTTCCCCGCGCCCCTGAAAGAAGAGGGCAGTTAGGCCAACTGTGTGGCGGGGCTGTGGTTTTGGGGGTGGTGGCGGTCGGGGTGCGTCAGCATCGGGGCGTGGTGAGTGGTGGGGTGTTGCGGGAGTATCTTGTGGCCTCCGGGCTGGCTGGGCGGGTTGCCACCGGTCGGGAGACGAGTCTGCGGAGTTATCGGTTGTTCGCGGCTCGGGACCCTCGGTTTCTGATCGGGTTGGATCCGGAAATGACCTGGGGGCAGCGGGATGTGCTCGGGTTGATGGCGGAGAGGTGTGGCGTTTCGGCCGATCCGGGGTGTACATCCGGGCAGGATGTGATTGACCCGGAGCGGACGATGAGGGCGCTGGACCGGTTCGCCGAACGGGTCGGGGCGGTAGCTCACCGTGGTGGGGCGGTGCTCTTCGGGACCGGGCATCCGCATCGGCTGATCGGCTTCTACGGCGCGTTGGCGGACGCCTTGTCGGCGGTGGGATGTGAGGTTCTCACCCCTGCGACGGGTAGACGTGTCGACATAACGACCCGGTTCGGTCTACGCACGTACAACCTCGACTACGTACGAGGTGTCGCCGTCGTCCGGGAGGCGACCGCCTTGCGCCCCGGTTGTGCGACCGGCGTGCACACGCATTCCCCGCTGCCGGTTCGGACGGTTCTGGCGGCCGCGGCGGAGGCCGGCGGGCCGCTCCCGGAACTCGTGGTGGGAGACCACGGATGGGTCTGCGGGGCAGGTCAGCTGGGGTTCGAGGCGATCGGTCTCGCCGATACGGACGATCCGGCGCTCTTCGTGGGGGAGGCGGAGGGGCGGGTGTCCGTCGTCGTTCCACTTGATGACGGTGTGCGGTCTGATTACTACCGACCACTGACCCGCTACGTACTCAATCGGGCGTGTCTGTCACAGTAGGCCGCCGATGGCATCCCCTCTTCCCCACTCGCATCACCCGCCCCTACATTGGGGAGTGAGCACGCAACGACGAAGAGTCACCGGAAGGGGAAGCCGGTGGCCGTCGAGTGCGGAAGGTTCAGGTGTGTCATGGCTGCAGCTGGCGAGAGGCCTCTGAACGAGGTTCAGTTCCTGACCGTGGCGGAAGTCGCCTCGGTGATGCGAGTGTCCAAGATGACCGTGTACCGCTTGGTGCACAGCGGTCATCTGCCGGCGATCCGGGTGGGCAGGTCCTTCCGGGTGCCGGAGCAAGCGGTACACGAGTACCTCCGCGAGAGCTATGTGGGGGTGGAGACGGCCTGACGGCCATCGGGGCCGAGGGGCTCCCGGAGGTCCTGCGGGACTTCCGGGATACCCCGGCTCCCCCTCGATTACGACCTCAGCGCTCGGACGGGTAGGCTAGCCCCTCGTAGGTCGTATGGGCCCATGGCGCCCAAACGCCGAGTGATGAGAAGTGAGCGAGGGTAGTCGTGGGCTCTGTTATCAAGAAGCGGCGCAAGCGGATGGCTAAGAAGAAGCACCGCAAGCTGCTCAAGCGCACCCGCGTTCAGCGTCGCAACAAGAAGTAAGGCGGTCCGGCCCCTGAAAAGGGGTCCTGGACGGTCCCCCTCGCGTAAGGGGGCCGTACGTCTTGCTTTCTTGCGCGAGCGCTGTTGAGAGCGCGTTGCTGTGGCCCCCCACCGAAACGGTGGGGGGCCACAGCGTTTTTCGCCTCTCATTGTTTTTGCCGGTCATTGACGGGGTCGCGGTCACCACAGCGCAACATCGACCCGCTAACGTGGCCGCACACGGGGAACACGGAGAAACGCGGAGAACGCGGCAGGGTACGAGCAGAGTTACGCCTGTGTGAGCCGACGTCTGGAAGGAAGGCGCTGATCTTGGGGAAGGTCGTGCTCGTCACCGGGGTGGCGCGTCAGCTGGGAGGCCGGTTCGTACGGCGGATCCAGCGTGACCCTCAGGTCGACCGGGTCATCGCGGTGGACGCGGTGCCGCCGGGACACCATCTGGGCGGCGCGGACTTCGTCCAGGCCGACATCCGGCAGCCCGCCATAGCCCGACTGCTGGCCGAGCACAACGTGGACACCGTGGTGCACATGGACGTCACGGGCACCCCGCTGGGCAGCGGCGGCCGGGCCACGCTCAAGGAGACCAACGTCATCGGCACCATGCAGTTGCTCGGTGCCTGCCAGAAGTCCCCGTTGGTCAAGCGGCTGGTCGTGAAGTCCAGTACGAACGTGTACGGGTCCGCGCCGCGCGACCCGGCCGTGTTCACCGAGACCACACCGCCCAAGTCGCTGCCCAGCGGCGGCTTCGCCAAGGACACCGTCGAGGTCGAGGGGTACGTCCGCGGATTCGCCCGGCGGCGGCCCGATGTGGCCGTGTGCGTGCTGCGGTTCGCCAACATCCTCGGGCCGAGCGCCGATTCACCGCTCGCCTCGTACTTCTCGCTGCCGGTGCTGCCGACCGTGCTGGGCTACGACCCGCGGCTGCAGTTCGTGCACGAGGACGACGTCATCGAGGTGCTGCGGATCGCCTCGCACGACCCGGACCGGGGCACGCTCAACAGCGGCACGTTCAACATCGCCGGCGACGGTGTCCTGCTGCTCTCGCAGTGCGCGCGGCGGCTCGGCCGGCCGACGGTGCCGCTGCTGATGCCGGCGGTCAGCTGGGTCGGCTCGATGGTCCGCACGCTGGGCTTCACGGACTTCTCGCCGGAGCAGCTGCGGCTGCTGACCCACGGGCGGGTCGTGTCGACGAACCAGATGCGCGAGACGCTGGGCTACCGGGCCCGATACACGACCGCGGAGACGTTCGCGGACTTCGCGCGCAGCCGGGGGCCAGGACTGCTGCCCCCCGAGGCCCTCGCCGGGGCCATCGACCGGCTCGCCGCCCTGCCCGTGCCCACACCGGGCGGCGGCCACCTCCCGACGCAGAGCGCCAACTGAGGAGCGCATCAACGATGGCGGATGCCAAGGTCATTCCGTTCGACGACGACCGGACGCGCGGAGGCGGCGTACAGCGCCCGCCGCGCCGCCGGGCCGGGGGGAGCCGGCGCACGGGTGAGAACGCGGTCGTACGGGACGTGCGTGAATCCGGCGAGGTCCAGGCCCTCCCCGGACGGGCGACCAGCACCGATGATGTCCCTGTGACACGGGAGAAGCCGGAGCCGCCCCAGGAGGCCGCCGAGGCGCAGGACGGCGGCGGCCTGGAGCGACGGATCGCGGGCGGGCTCGCGTTCCTGCGCAAGCGGCTCACCGGTGACTACGAGGTCGACGACTTCGGCTACGACGCCGAGCTCACCGACCAGGTGCTGATGTCCCTGCTGCGGCCGGTGTACGAGAAGTACTTCCGGGTCGAGGTGAAGGGCATCGAGAACATCCCGACGGACGGGGGCGCGCTGATCGTCTCCAACCACTCGGGGACGTTGCCGCTGGACGGGCTGATGATGCAGGTCGCCGTGCACGACAACCACCCCACCGGGCGGCACTTGCGGCTGCTCGCGGCGGATCTGGTGTTCATGCTGCCGGTGGTCAACGAGCTGGCCCGCAAGCTGGGGCACACCCTCGCGTGCGCGGAGGACGCCTCGCGGCTCCTGGAGCAGGGCGAACTGGTCGGGGTCATGCCGGAGGGCTTCAAGGGGCTCGGCAAGCCCTTCGGGGACCGGTACAAGCTGCAGCGGTTCGGGCGTGGTGGGTTCGTCTCCACCGCGCTGCGGGCGGGTACGCCGATCATTCCGTGCTCGATCGTGGGCGCGGAGGAGATCTATCCGATGATCGGGAACTCGAAGACGATCGCCCGGTTGCTCGGGTTTCCGTACTTCCCGATCACGCCGACGTTTCCGTGGCTCGGGCCGTTGGGGGCGGTGCCGCTGCCGACGAAGTGGACGATCCAGTTCGGTGAGCCGATCCCGACGGACGGGTATCCGCCGGAGGCGGCCGAGGACCCGATGCTGATGTTCAACCTGACGGACCAGGTACGGGAACAGATCCAGCACACGCTGTACAAGCTGCTGGTGCAGCGACGGTCGGTGTTCTTCTGACGTAGGTCGAGCGGTCCGTGCCTACGACGTCTGCGCATACGACGGTGGGGGCGCCCTTCTTCGAGAAGGGCGCCCCCACCGTCGTACGGGGTCAGTCGGTGTCGTCGCCGTTGATGCCCAGGCCGGGGAGGAGGCCCGGGAGGAGAGGTGGGAGGGTGACGTCGGGTTCTTCGGGCGGGGTGGGTTTGCCGGGGGACGGGGACGTGCTGGTGGTGTCGTCCTGGGGTGGGTCGAGGAGGCCGCCGGTGGTGCCGCCGACGAGGCCTTCGCCGCCGGTGTCCGGGTTGGACGTGGACGGCTTGGGTTTGCCGGTGGTGTCCTGGCTGTCCTCGGCGGAGCCGCCGGGGGTGCTCGGGGCCGGGTGGCCGGGGTCCGTGGTGCCGGGGGTGCCGGAGCCCGGGGAGCGCTGCTTGCCTTCGCCGCCCTGGGCGGGGGGCTGGGGCAGGAGCGACGAGTGCGGGGCGACCTCGTCGTCTATGGCGTCGAAGACCGACGAGACCTGCTGACTCACGTCCCCGAGCTGCACGGGCAGCCGGTCGCGGAGCGCGCCCCAGGCCTCGCGGTGGGACCGGGAGAACGCGGAGAGGGCCTGGATGGGGCCCAGGGAGTCCGGATCCCGCTGGAAGGCCTCGTGGAGCAGCCGGTGGCCCTCGGAGGCGTCGTGCCGCATCCCGCTGAGGGCGCGGCGGATCTCGCCGAGGGACTCGTGGTCGAGCTGTCCGCCCCGGCCGCGCTCCATGAGGCGGCGGGCCTCGCTGAGCCGGGTGGACGCCTGGTCCAGATAGAGCCGGCCCCGGTCGTCGCTGTCGTCGGCCAGGGTGAGCTTCACGTCCTCGATGCCGCGCTTGAGGCCGTAGAGCGAGTCACCGGGCAGGGCGTCCGAACTGGCGGCGGCCACACCGCCGAAGGCGCTCGCGGCCACCCCGACGCTGAGCCCGCCCGCGGCGAGGCCCTTCGTCAGGCGGGACCGTGGTCGCAACTTGCCCAGCGGGCCTGCCCGGTGCGCGCCCCGCGCCCTGCCCGAACGCTGTTCGGGCACCGAAGGGTCCGACGCCTCGCGCCCCGGCAGCGTGCCGTCCCGCAGCATGGCTTCCATCGCGGCCACCAACTGGGCGCGATGGACGACCTTGACCTCGGGGTCGAGCACTGGCTTGGGCAGCTCGTCGAGACCGGTCGTCAGGGCCAACATGCGGCCCTGCTCGGTCTGTTGCGCTGCCGGTGCCGGTGCCGATCCCTCGGGCCGCTCGGCCGCCGTGCTCTGGTCGGACAGCTCCTCCAGGGCCTGGGCGAAGGCGTTCGCCCGCCGGTGCGCCGATACGTTCGCGATCACTGGCGGCACCTCCTCTCGTCATGACGGTCGACTCCCCAGGGGGTCCTGAGGGTTGCGCGTCCCCGGCCGGTCCACACGATCGAGTGATCGGTGTCGGCCAGGCGCGACCACAGGGAGCCTGTATCCCGCACAACGAGCGGCGTGGCACTTGGGTTACGGACGGCGGATGATCGGACGAGGAAGTCAACGGACTTCGACAGAGGGTGAGTTGGGGATCGCGGAGCGTATGTGATCAGCGCGCGCTCGGTGCGTGCGGAGCCGCTCGGCGGTGTGCGTCCCGGTCGTCCTGGTCGGCGGGGTTCAGCGGGCGTCGTCCGGGAGGAGGCGGGCGAGGGTGCGGACCGCGCGGTACTGGAGGGTCTTGATCGCGCCCTCGTTCTTGCCCATGACCCGGGCGGTCTCGGCGACGGAGAGGCCCTGGAGGAAGCGGAGGGTGACGCACTCCTGCTGTTGGGGGTTGAGCCGGCGTACGGCTTCGAGCAGGGCGGCGTTGGAGAGGGACTCCAGGACGGAGTCCTCGGGGGAGCGCTCGACCTCGTTGGCGTCGAGCATCTCGCCGGTGGTGACCTCCAGACGGAAACGGCTGGACTTGAAGTGGTCGGCCACCAGGTTGCGGGCGATCGTGACGAGCCAGGCGCCGAAGTCGCGGCCCTGCCAGGTGAACGTGCCGATGCGGCGCAGGGCGCGCAGGAACGTCTCGCTGGTGAGGTCCTCGGCGGTCGCCTTGCCGCCGACGCGGTAGTAGATGTAGCGGTAGACGGTGTCGCTGTACTGGTCGTACAGGCGGCCGAAGGCGTCGGCCTCGCCGGACTGGGCGCGTTCGACGAGGTCCATCATGCGGGCGCTGTCGCTGTCCGCGGCGGGACGGCGGGTGGTCGTGGCGGTGGATCCCGAACGGCCTCGTCTGCCCACCGCCGCGCTGCCGTCGGCCAGTGCGTAGCACGGGCCGACGGGCGCGGCGGAGGTGGCGAGGGCGGGGACGGCGTACGCGGTGGGGACGAAGCCGCGCAACAGTTGGTTGACCGTCGCGCGCAGCGTAGCCAGGCCCGAGGCGTCAACCCCGACGTGTGGGTACACGGGACTCCCAGAGGCAGAGCTTCCATCACGTGCAGTGCGGAACCTTTCACCCGTCGTAGCGACGGAGGGGTACCGGTTTGCGTTTGAGGAGAATAACGCTTCGTGCAGGCACTGCTACACCCAGTTGCTCAAATCATCGATTACGTCGCTTCTGTTACCGATTGACGGCTGCTCAAGTGCCGTTCCGTGATCGGTTGTTGATCGATTGGGTTCGTGTTCCGTCTGGGTGCGGGGCGTGTTGTGGTCGGGTGCGGATGGCGTGACTGAGGGGGGCGCGGTGGGGGTAGGACGGCTGGAATGCCGGGCGGCAGGGGCGGACGCGCGAACGCCGGTGGGGCTGGATGTCCCAGCCCCACCGGCGTTCGAGAAACGGTCAGCCGTTCAGCGGCGGCGGCGGTGCAGCGCGATCGCGGCCGCCGTGCCGCCGGCCACCGCGCCCACGCCCGCCGCCGCGGGGAGGCCGACCTTGGCGGCCTTGCGGGCGGTGCGGTAGTCGCGCAGCCGCCAGTCCATCTCGCGGGCGTGCCTGCGGAGTTTGCTGTCGGGGTTGATGGCGTACGGGTGACCCACGAGCGAGAGCATCGGGATGTCGTTGTGGGAGTCGCTGTACGCGGCGCAGCGGGAGAGGTCGAGGCCCTCCGCGGCGGCCAGGGCGCGGACGGCCTCGGCCTTGGCGGGGCCGTGCAGCGGCTCGCCGACCAGTTTGCCGGTGTAGACGCCGTCGACGGACTCGGCCACCGTGCCCAGGGCGCCGGTCAGGCCGAGGCGGCGGGCGATCACCTGGGCGATCTCCACGGGCGCGGCCGTCACGAGCCAGACCTTCTGGCCGGCGTCGAGGTGGGCCTGGGCCAGGGCGCGGGTGCCCGGCCAGATGCGCTCGGCCATGTACTCGTCGTAGATCTCCTCGCCGATGATCGTCAGTTCGGCGACGCGATGGCCCTGGACGATGGAGAGCGCGGAGTTCTGGGCGTCCTGCATGTGCTCGGGGTCCTCGGACCCCGCCAGCCGGAACCAGGCCTGCTGCCAGGCGAACCGTGCGAGGTCGCGGGTCTCGAAGAACTTCCGCTTGTACAGGCCCCGGCCGAAGTGGAAGAGCGAGGCGCCCTGCATCACGGTGTTGTCGAGATCGAAGAAGGCCGCGGCCTTGTCGTCGCCGAGGACCGGGAACTCCGGTTCCTGGACGGCGTCGGGCGCGGGAGAGACGTCCTCCAGCTCCTGGGAGGACTTGCGCGCTGCCTCCGCAGAGGCCTCGCCTGCCAAAACGCTCCGCGCCGTGGCGGAGCGCCTACGGGGAGTGAGCCATCCGAGAGCGGCCATGTCGTGAGCATAGCCAGTCTGTTCGGTACTTCCGGAGTCCGGAGGTTTGGCGGCTGTGAACTCTCCGCGACCAGGCCGTTAAAGAAGGAGTCCGCGCGGCGTGTCCCGGTGTGGATCAAGGAGGAACCGGTGGGGAAAGGGGCAGGTCGTGCGCTTCGTGGTGAGGAGGAGGTGTGGACATCCGGTGCGGAGCGACAATGGCCGGCATGAGTGCCATGTTCCGGCGGACGCCGAAGAATTCCGGTGAGCGGCTCGTCACACTGATCGGAAAACCCGGGTGCCATCTGTGTGACGACGCGGAGGCGGTGATCGGGAAGGTCTGCGGTGAGCTGGGCGTTCCCTGGGAGAAGAAGGACATCACCGAGGACGCGGAACTCCACCGTCAGTACTGGGAGCAGATCCCGGTGGTGCTGGTGGACGGTGCCCAGCACACGTTCTGGCGGGTGAACGAGGACCGTCTTCGCAAAGCCCTCTCATAGAGGTGACGATGATGTGACCTGACCGGCCAGTCCAAGTGGTCCCAAAAGTCGCTTAGGATCGATGGGCTGGTTGGTCTCGGGGGCGGGATTCGTGAGGAGCGTGTGCGGTTTTGCCCCCGTTGTGCAGGGCGTCCGGTGAGGAACGACGGTGCGTGTGCGCCGGTTCCGTACGCGTGCGTCGAGTGTGCGTGACCCCGGTCACGTTGGCCGGGCAAATCGGACACCATCTTTGTGCACGCGTTCACAAAGACATAGCCTGCTGTCGACGGGGCGGTCTGGGGACGCATGACCGCCCGCAGCCCCGCTCTACCCGCAGGAGCACCGTGGCAACTGGCCGAACTCACCGACCGGCGACCCGTAGCCGAGGGATTCCCGAGGCCACCGTCGCCAGGCTTCCGCTGTACCTCCGTGCCCTGACCGCGCTGTCCGAGCGCTCGGTACCCACCGTGTCATCCGAGGAACTGGCGGCCGCCGCGGGGGTCAACTCCGCGAAGCTGCGCAAGGACTTCTCCTACCTGGGTTCCTACGGGACACGGGGTGTGGGGTACGACGTCGAGTATCTCGTCTACCAGATCTCGCGTGAGCTGGGGCTGACCCAGGACTGGCCGGTCGTGATTGTCGGTATCGGTAATCTCGGCGCCGCGCTGGCCAATTACGGCGGATTCGCCTCCCGTGGATTCCGGGTGGCCGCGCTGATAGACGCCGATCCGGCGATGGCGGGGAAGCCGGTCGCGGGTATTCCGGTCCAGCACTCGGACGAGTTGGAAAAGATCATCGAGGAGAACGGCGTGTCCATCGGGGTGATCGCCACTCCCGCCGGTGCCGCCCAGCCGGTGTGCGACCGGCTGGTCGCCGCCGGCGTCACCTCGATCCTGAACTTCGCGCCGACCGTCCTGACCGTGCCGGACGGCGTCGACGTCCGCAAGGTCGACCTCTCCATCGAGCTGCAGATCCTCGCCTTCCACGAGCAGCGCAAGGCCGGCGAGGAGGCCGCGAGCGAGAACGGTGCCGTACCGCTGGCTCCCAAGGAGTCCGGGAAAGGGCCCGACGGGGATGTCCCCGCCGTGATGCCGGCATGAGTCTCCTGGTCGTCGGACTGAGCCACCGCAGCGCTCCGGTGAGCGTGCTGGAGCGGGCGGCGCTGTCCCTGGACGCGCAGATCAAGTTGCTTCAGGACACAGTCGCCGCCGAGCCTGCCGCCGAGGCCGCCGTCCTCGCCACCTGCAACCGCATCGAGCTGTACGCGGACGTGGACAAGTTCCACGCGGGCGTCGCCGAGCTGTCCACGCTGCTCGCGCAGCACAGCGGGGTGGGGCTCGACGAGATCACCCCCTACCTGTACGTGCACTACGAGGACCGGGCCGTCCACCATCTGTTCTCGGTGGCCTGCGGCCTCGACTCGATGGTCGTCGGCGAGGGGCAGATCCTCGGGCAGATCAAGGACGCGCTGGCCCGCGCGCAGGAGCTGCACACCGCCGGGCGGCTGCTGAACGACCTGTTCCAGCAGAGCCTCAGGGTCGGCAAGCGGGCGCACTCCGAGACCGGGATCGACCGGGCCGGACAGTCGCTGGTGACCTTCGGGCTCGAACAGTTCACGGCCGGTACGGACGTCGGGAGCTGGGCCCGGGGCAAGCGGGCCGTCGTGATCGGCGCCGGGTCGATGTCCTCGCTGGCCGCCGCGACCCTCGCGCGCGCGGGCGTGGGCGAGATCGTGATCGCCAACCGGACGCCCGACCGGGCCGAGCGGCTGGCCCAGATCCTGACCGAGCAGGGCGAAACGGACGTGCTGGCCCGCGCGGTACCGATGGAATCGGTACCGGCCGAGCTGACACGTGCTGACATCGCCGTCTCCTGTACGGGCGCCACGGGCCTGGTCCTGACCGCCGAGACGGTCGCGGCGGCGGTCGAGGGACGGGTGCCCGAGGGCGCGCTCCCCACCGAGACCGACACACGCACGGACGTACGGCCGGTCCTGCCGCCCACCTCCATCGGCAGCGACGACGACTGCCCCCTCGACCTCCCCGCCGCGCAGGGCGGCGGTTTCTCCGTGCTCGGTGAGGCGGCGGTGGCCGGCATGGACGCGGCCACCCTGGAGCAGCACGCGGCCTGGGTCGACAACGCCACCGTGGACCGGCGCGCGAGCCGCCGTACGCCGGAGCGCGAGACCGCGCGTACGCCCGCCGCCGACGCCGAGCTGATCGCCGCGCTCGTCGCGGCCGTGGCCGTCACCGGGCGGATCACCGAGCTGCGCCGGCCCGAGCCCGTCGTCGAGGTGCCCCGGCCCGCGCCCGCGCTGGCCCTGCTGGACCTGGCGATGCCCCGGGACATCGACGCGGCCACGCACCGGCTGGCCGGTGTACGGCTGGTCGACATCGAGTCGCTCGCCGAGGTCTCCGCCGACGCGCCGATGGCCGCCGACGTCGACATGGTGCGGAGGATCGTTTCGGACGAGGTGGCGGCCTTCGGCGCCGCTCAGCGGGCCGCGCACATCACACCCACCGTCGTGGCGCTGCGCGCCATGGCCGCCGATGTCGTCGCGAGCGAGATCGCCCGCCTGGAGGGCCGGCTGCCCGGCCTCGACGACAAGCACCGCGGCGAGATCACCCAGACCGTGCGGCGTGTCGTCGACAAGCTGCTGCACGCGCCGACCGTACGGGTCAAGCAGCTCGCGGCCGAACCCGGCGGTGCCGGGTACGCGGACGCGCTGCGGACCCTGTTCGACCTGGACCAGGAGACGGTCGCCGCCGTGTCCCGGGCCGAGGGCCGGGCGGACGCCCCGTACGAGGACAGCGACACGTACGCGGGCAGTGCCAGGTACGTGGGCGGCGACAAGAACGTCGAAGCGAACGCCGAGAACCGAGGGCGATCATGAGTGAGCCGCAAGACAGGGCCCTGAGGCTCGGGACCAGGCGAAGCAGACTCGCCATGGCCCAGTCCGGGCAGGTGGCGGATCTGGTCCGCAGACTGACCGGGCGGCCCGTCGAACTCGTGGAGATCACGACGTACGGCGATGTCTCCCGCGAGCAGCTGGCGCAGATCGGCGGCACGGGCGTGTTCGTCACCGCGCTGCGCGAGGCGCTGCTGCGCGGCGAGGTCGACTTCGCCGTGCACTCGCTGAAGGACCTGCCGACCACGTACCCGGACGACCTGGCGCTGGCCGCCGTGCCGGTGCGCGAGGACGCGCGGGACGTACTCGTCGCCCGGGACGGGCTGACCTTCGAGCGGCTGCCCGAGGGCGCCCGGGTCGGTACCGGTTCGCCTCGGCGGATGTCCCAGCTGAACGCGTACGCGCGCGGCCACGGGCTCACGATCGAGACCGTGCCGATCCGGGGGAACGTCGACACCCGCATCGGATACGTACGGAAGGGTGAGCTGGACGCCGTCGTCCTGGCCGCCGCCGGACTGAAGCGGATCGGCCGGATCGACGAAGCGACCGACTTCCTCTCGGTCGACACTGTTTTGCCCGCCCCCGGCCAGGGGGCACTGGCGATCGAATGCGCTGCGGACAACACAGCGCTGATCGCCGCGCTCGCCGAGCTCGACGACCCGTACACACGGGCCGCCGTGACCGCCGAGCGGTCCCTGCTCGCCGCCCTGGAGGCCGGTTGCAGCGCACCTGTGGGTGCGTTCGCCGACCTTCTGGACGACGGGCAGATTGTCAAGGAGATGCGCCTGCGCGGCGTCGTCGGCACGACCGACGGCTCGACGCTGGTGCAGCTGTCCACCACCGGTCCCGTGCCCGAGACGTACGACCAAGCAATGGCGCTCGGCCGTGAACTCGCCGCCGAGATGCTCGCTAAGGGCGCGGCCGGTCTGATGGGGGAGCGAGCACATTGAGCCCCACCACCCTTCCCGCCGGTCCGGACCACGGTCACGTCACCTTCCTCGGTGCCGGACCCGGGGATCCGGGACTACTGACATTGCGCGCCGTCGAGGCACTGGCGAACGCGGACGTTCTCATCGCCGAGCACGATGTGCTCGACGTGGTGCGTACGCACGCCCGCGCCGGCGTCGCCCTACTGGACACCGATTCGAGCCCGCCGTCGGCACCGCCCACGGCGTCCTCAGCTTCTGCCTCTGCCTCTTCCGCGGCTACTTCAGCGGATACGTTTTCGGGCACAGGCACGCCTCAGCTGACGGTTGTTGACGGCGTGTCAACAACCGTTGGTGCACCCGCTGTGCGGGATGCGGCACATCTTGTCATGGAGGCCGCGAGGGGCGGCAAGCGGGTCGTGCGTGCGGTGTCCGGGGACCCTGGCCTGGACACTTACGCCACCGAGGAGATGCTGGCGTGCGCCGCCGCGGGCGTGCCGTTCGAGGTGGTGCCCGGTGTGGCCGCCGCGGTGGGCGTGCCCGCGTACGCCGGTGTGCCGCTGCGGGACGCGCAGGGCGCGGACGTACGGTTCGTCGACGCGCGCACGGCGTCCGACCGGTGCTGGGCGGAGGTCGGGGCGTCGGACGGGACCGTCGTCGTCTCGGCGACGCTGGAGACCGTGGCCGCCGCGGCGGGCGAGCTGGTCGCCGCAGGCCGTAAGCCGGACACGCCGATGACGGTCACCGTCGCCGGTACGACGACCCGGCAGCGGACCTGGAGCGCGACGCTCGGCACGATCGCCCAGACGCTGAAGCAGGCCAAGGTGCTGCCCTCGCCCGAGGGCGGCCGGCCGGTGATAACCGTGGTCGGTGAGCGTTCCGCGGCGGCCCAGCGCGACCAGCTGTCGTGGTTCGAGAACAAGCCGCTCTTCGGGTGGCGGGTCCTCGTGCCCCGGACGAAGGAGCAGGCTGCCTCGCTCTCCGACCAACTGCGCTCGTACGGGGCCGTACCGCACGAGGTGCCGACGATCGCGGTCGAGCCGCCGCGGACGCCGCAGCAGATGGAGCGGGCCGTCAAGGGGCTCGTGACGGGGCGCTACGAGTGGATCGCCTTCACCTCGGTCAACGCGGTCAAGGCGGTGCGGGAGAAGTTCGAGGAGTACGGACTCGACGCGCGTGCCTTCGCCGGGATCAAGGTCGCGGCGGTCGGCGAGCAGACCGCCAAGGCGCTCATCGCGTTCGGTGTGAAGCCGGACCTGGTGCCGAGCGGGGAGCAGAGCGCGGCGGGGCTGCTGGAGGACTGGCCGCCCTACGACCCCGTCTTCGACCCGATCGACCGGGTGTTCCTGCCTCGGGCCGACATCGCCACGGAGACGCTGGTCGCCGGGCTGATCGAGCTCGGGTGGGAGGTCGACGACGTCACCGCGTACCGGACCGTGCGGGCCTCGCCGCCGCCGGCCGAGACCCGGGAGGCGATCAAGGGCGGCGGGTTCGACGCCGTTCTGTTCACCTCGTCCTCCACCGTGCGGAACCTGGTGGGCATCGCCGGGAAGCCGCACAACGTGACCGTGATCGCCTGCATCGGCCCGGCCACGGCCAAGACCGCCGAGGAGCACGGGCTCCGGGTGGACGTGATGGCCCCCGAGCCGTCCGTGCACAAGCTGGCGGAGGCGCTGGCGGACTTCGGGCTGCGGCGGCGGGCCGCGGCCGTGGAGGCGGGGGATCCTGTTACTCGGCCCAGTGAGCGGCGGCCGGGGGCGCGGCGGCGGAGGTCGACGACCTGAGGGGTTTCCGGTCGGGGAGCGGTGGTCCCATGGGATCGCCGCTCCCCGCTTGCGTGGGCACCCGTACCCTGAGCACATGGCCGACCTCTACATAGTCGATGTCTCCATGAACCTGACGGCATCGGTGCCGGACATGGTGCTCTCCGAGTTGCGCCATGACCTCGGCCTCGAGGAAACGGGCGACGGTCACGCGGACGAGGCCGACAACCATCCCGTCTGGGCCGCTCGCGGTCCCGCCAGACGCATCGGCGGCGTCCTGATCGGCGAGTTGATCGGAACGGCCGAGGGCTGGTCCCTGACGGTCCGTCAAGAGGTGCACGCCGAATCCATGCCCCGGGTCGACACCCTGATCGAGCTGTTGGCGCCCCACTCGGCCACGGAAGGCGTCATCGGCCAGATCCGGTTCTACGAGGACGAGATTCCCGATCTCCTGCTCAACAGGTCAGGGAAACTGACGAAGGCACCCCTGAGCCGTCCGCCGGACACAAAGCTCTAGCCGCTCTCGCTCGGAGCGGATGACACACACAGGACCGACTCGGCGTTCGCGATCATGCGAGAAATGTCGATGGGCAGGTGCTCGAATTCCTCCATGACCACGTCGTAGGGCTCGACCTGGTGCGCTTTCCCGTCAAGCCCGGTGGCTTCGATGAAGTAACGGTGCCCGGCGGACGGCCCCGGGTCGTCGACCTTCTTCCAATGTGCTCCGCGTCGACGCACGAGCACATCACCGAGGAACGAGACGAGATCCGTGTGGAGCGTGATCCAGTCGGACTGCTCGAACTCGTCCAGCGGCAGTCGCGAGACATAACTCTGGATACCGGGCAGCGAGGCGAGCGGATCCGCTTCGAACCGCTCCCTCGTCACTCCGACCATCGCGGCGAGATGAGCCGCGTTGCCGTGTGCTCCTTCCGCCCACTGTGAGACCTCGGCGGCAGCCCCGTCCGACGTGTTGTTCCGCATGGCGTGCAGCCTTTCAGTTCTCAGGAGGTTCCACTCGCACGACGGAGTGTCCCATCAGCCCTTCTTGGGAGCAGGCCCGTACTCCAAGAAAATGATCTTCGCTTCGATCAGATAGTCCCGAAGCTCCTTGGACGGTCCGGCGTGCGTGAACGACCAGCGCGGGTCATAGCCCGGGTTCATCTCGCGCAGGGCCAGATCCTTGTGGATCTGCTCCTTGATCCCCTTGCTCAAGGGGACTTCGTTCTTGATCGCCTCCTTGGTTCCGTCCTTCAGAGTGATGGTGCGGTATTCGCCGTACGTCTTCACTTCCACGGCGACGGTGCGGCCATCGGGCAGGTCCACCGGCACGTCGACCTTGCGTCCCCCGGAACCCGTTACCGGGTACCGCCCCTCCTCCCGTACGGGAACCGGATAGTGACGCTCGGGGCCGCCTCCCCATTGCTGCCTGTGCAGTTCTTCGCCCGCCGCCCAGCGGAGTTCCGGATTACGCATGTTGCGCACGTCCCGCAGGGTGAGCGGCCCGTCACCTGGCGGCAGCGCCGGCCGGGAGAGGTCGGGTTCCATTCCGGCGTACGGGTCGTCGTCCCCGCGCGTGGCGGGAACGTCCTCGTCCGCTCCGTGAGAGCCCGCCGACTCGTCCGGCCCGTGCGTCCCGGAGTCCGGGTCAGGCCTGCCGTCCGAGTCGCCGTCGGCGTCGGAGCGCTCGTCGGGCCGTTCATCCCCCGTGCGACCGGGGCCGTCCTCACCTCGGCCGACATCGTCCGGGCCACCACCGGCTCCCCCGGAGCCACCCCCGCGCCCTGTCGAGGCATCGCCTGCGGCACGGCCTCCAGCAGCCGCCGAGGCGTCTCCGCCCCGGCCGCCCACCACCGCCGTGTCCCCCACGCGCGTGCCCGCACCGACACCCGCCGGCTCCCGCACGCCCGCGGGTTGCTCCTGCCGCGCAGCGGCCTCCCCGGCCCGCTGCTCGGCGGTTGCCTCGTGGCGGATGCTGTCCAGGGACTCGCGTACCGTCCCGTCCGCGTTGTGCATGACCAGGGTCTTGGTGTCGAGGAACACGACCTCGCCTTCGGGGGTCGTCATGCGGACGCTGTTCTCGGGGGTGAGGCCGGCCGGGAGGTCATCGGCGATGTTCGGGGGGTCGGCGATCTGGTAGGTGCCCTCGCCGAGGCGGATGTGTGTGCCGTTGGTGATGCCGCGCAGACCGGCCATGACGTCGCTGATCTTGACGGCGGTTCCGCCGATGCCCTTCGCGATGTACGTCATCGGGTCGACGATCCGCCCCGCCTTGCCCGCGAAGGAGATGGCCTTCGCGATCGCACCGGCCTTGCCGGTCGCCGCGACTGCTCCGCCCGCGCCGCCTGTGAAGATCGTGGTCAGGACGTTGAAGGTGACCGCTCCGGCCGCGCGTGAGGGGTTCTTGCCCCATTCGTCGTACGCGATCAGGGCCTTGCCCGTTTCCACGACGGCTGTGCGCGAGTCGCGGAGCCAGGAGGGGAGTTTGTCGTCGGGGGCCAGCCAGTACGCGGCGCCGACGACCGGGACGGCGGTGATGAGGATGCCGGTGGCGAGTTTGCCGAGGCCGGTCCAGGCCTGGCCCGCCGCGTCCCAGCCGTTGAAGCCGACCAGGGTGCCGAGGCCCTTGATCGTGCCCCACACGCCGTCGACGACGAAGCCGACGGTGAAGTCCCAGGCGTGCTCGTGGACGTAGTACCAGGGGTTGGACTCCTCGACCGGGTCGCCCCACGGCAGTCCGCCGGCGTTGTTGAGGTCCTCGGCGCGGTAGCCGTACATGTTCTCTTTGTTCGAGCCGTCGTTGACGACGAGCGCCTCGCCGCCGACCAGCGCGACGATCTTGTTGTGGCAGGCCAGCTCGGCGGCCTGGAAGGCGGACCAGGCGGCGTTCACCGCGTTGCGGCGGGCCGTGTTCTCGTCGATGAGGTCGCCGTCCGCGACCCAGTCCTCGTCGTCCGCGACGCGCCGTTCGAACGCCGCCGCCTCCTCGCGGAGCGAGTTGAGCCGGTCGACCAGGGGCCGCACCTCGGCCGCGTAGTCGAGCAGCGCCTTGGAGACCGTGCCCAACTCGGTCTGCAGCTCGTGGCCGGCCGCCGCGACCGGCGCGGTCGTCGCGAAGAGCTGGTCGGCCTCGGGTGCCTTGTAGAAAGGTTCCAGCAGATTGAAGTTGGCGTCGATCAGCAGACCCGCCGCGCCGACCGCCATCCCGTCGAACGCGATGTCCCCGGCGTCCGTCTCCAACTGCTCCAGATTTCCCGTGAACTCCGGTATCTCGGCCGAGACAACGGGCCTGTCCTCGCTCACGTCTACCCCCGTGGACGCCCTCGCGGATTCGTTCCTTCAACTCGGCGCCCGGCCCACGCATCTGACGCGTGGACGCTCAGGACCCATGTGGGCTCACACGGACACCAGTCGATCATTTGTACCAAAATTGCGATCGCGATCCCATGTACTTCTGGCCAAAGGTCAACCCTCGGGGCCAACTGGACGCTGCGCTCACGCTGAATCCGAGAATCCGAGAATCCGAAGCCCGGAAACACGGGACCCGGTCGGGCGTGTGTCGGGGGTGCGGGCGGTAAAGGAGTAAGAACTCTTTGGGAGAGAATCCCTCCAAACCGATCCAAACCCCGTGTTTGTCACTCGCTGGAGTGAACTGCCTCAAGTCGGCTGGCGCGGTGGTGGGTTGGGCGGGCAGGCTCGGTGGAGAGCAGGAGACAACCGTAGACATGCGACGGCCCCCGCCGGGACTGCAATCCCAGTGCGAGGGCCTGACCACCGAGGAGAAGTAGGAGCTTCCCTCATGGCTGAGAGCAAGCCTAGCGGCGCCGTGCGCCCGCAGACCCCTATCCGGCGAAGTGCCACCCGTTCCGGTGTCACCCACCTTGCTTGCCGGGCGGGGTGCCCGGTCCTTCAGGGCCGGGGTGAATGTCCGTTCCCGCGTAGCGGGGCAGGGGAAAGCCGAATCGCCGCCAGAGCGATTCGGCGTCTCCGGGGAGACGGTGGTGAGGCCGGCATGGAGCCGTTTGTGGTGCCTGCGGGTTGAGGGCCCGGTGGGCGGGGGCGTCCTGGAAGGCAGGAGGGTGCTGGTCACTCGCACGGGTGATGTTGGTCGAAGGCGTGCGCGAGAGGGGAACGGGGTGTCTAGGTTCGTGGCATGTCACGTTTCCGGATGTATCCGTCGCGCGCGCAGGCCGAGCAGATGCTCACGCACTGCGCGCACGCCCGGTACGTGTGGAACCTCGCTGTCGAGCAGCACTCGCACTGGCGCCGGTGGCGCACGTCGGCGCCCGGTTTTGCGGAGCAGTGCCGTCAGCTCACCGTGGCCCGGTGGGAGAGCGAGTGGCTGGGTTCGGGGAACGCGGATGTGCAGCAGCAGGCGCTGAAGGACTTCGCCAGGGCCAAGAGCGTCAGGTTCACGTCCGGGTTCGGTGAGCCGACCTGCCGCAGGAAGCACGTGCACGAGGGCTTCCGCGTCACCTTCCGCAACGGGCAGTGGCACATCGCGTTCGCGGTCTTCCCCGAGCCGACCCCGGTACCCGGCACGGGTGCGGTGATCGGCATCGACCGGGGTGTCACCGTCACCGCCGCCCTCTCCGACGGCCGGAAGCTGAACTGCCCCCAGCTCACCGTCAAAGAACGCGCCCAGATCCGCAAACACCAGCGCGGGCGGCCAGAGCCCCGAAAGGCAGCGCCGCCAAGGCGGCCGAGCATGCGAAGGCGGCCAGGCTCCAGGCGCGGGAGGCGAACCGGCGCAAGGACTGGTGCGAGAAGACCAGCACCAGGCTCGCCCGCTCCTATGACCTCATCCGGTTCGAGAAGCTCAGCATCAAGACGATGACCCGCTCCGCGAAGGGAACCGTGGAGCGGCCCGGCAGGCACGTCGCCCAGAAGTCCGGTCTCAACCGGGCGATCCTCGCCCAGGGCTGGGGCCTGCTCCGACAGCGCACCGGACACAAGGCCCCCGGCCGGGTCGAAGACGTACCCGCCCCTTACACCAGCCTGCGGTGCAGTGCCTGCGGATGGATCGACAAGAACTCGCGCAAGAGCCAAGCCGAGTTCGTCTGCTCCTCCTGCGGCTTCACCTGCAACGCCGACACCAACGCCAGTATCAACATCGCGGCAGGACAGGGCGGGATCCCCCGCCCCCGGCGCACAGCTGGTGCCGGAGGGACGACACCGCCCAACCAGCGGACGAACGTCCGTGAACCCCAATCCAACCGGGTTGAAATCCCCCTTTCGTAAGAGGGGGAGGATGTCAACTATGCGCAGGTGTACAACACCCTGCGCGATGCGTCGGCCACCCTGGAGTACCTGAAGCAGGAAGGGGTCGCGGAAGGCGTGGAACCTCATGCCGGGGCTGCCATGTGGGGTGTCCGGTTCGCCGCCGCCGTCCTCTACCCGCTGCTGCCCTGCCAGCCGAAGCCGCCCGTCGACTACGACCCGCAGAAGTTGCTGGATCTGGCCGCGCACTGGCGGGACGCCGCGTTCGATCTCGGTGAGTTCGCCCTGGACTTCGTCGAGCCCGACGAGCCCGACGAGCCCGCCCAGCCCGCACGGGAGCATGGGCTGCGGCTCGTCGACGGCGATGAGGGGAGCGGGCAGGGGACCGGGTGACGGCCAGGCGGTGTTCGGGACAACTTCTGGTTGCCCGTGAGGGGCGGGTGGGGGTTGTGGGGGAGGGGGTACAACCCCGGGTCCGGGCGTGCTGTCTCAGTGGGTGACCGAAGCAACGATCGGCTCCTGGGCACCTAAGGACTACCTCTGTATGCGTACGTTACGGACGATCGCCGCCGCCACCGCTACCGCCGTCCTCGCGTTGGGGGGCGGGCTGCTGGCCGCGCCGGGCGCGCAGGCCGCCGCCGTGGGGCCGGCCACGCTGGTGCATGACGACGGTGAGCTCTGGTACAAGGCCGCGGCCGGGCAGGACAACCGGCTGACCGTCTCCGCGACGATCGAGGAGAGGAGCGAGTACGAGCTGTACCACGTCCTCACCTTCGACGACCGGGTCGAGATGGCCATCGAGGCGCGGGCGGCCGAGTGGGACGAGTGCGTGTACCCGTCGGCTGAGGACCGCACCGTCGTCCAGTGCAAGGTCGAGGTGGTCCTGGGCTCGGACGACTCGCCCATCTACAACGTCACCGTCCGGGACGGCGCCGACACGGTGACCATCCCCGCCGACAGCAAGAGTGCGGAAGCGACGATCTACGGAGGGCCCGGCAAGGACGTCCTCACCGACAACGGCTACTCGGCCGTCCTCTACGGCGAGGATGGGAACGACCGTCTCCACGGTGGTGGCGGGATGTGGGGCATGGGGCCGTTCGGGGGCAAGGGCGACGACACGATCAGCGGCTGCGCCCACGACTGTGCCGGGGGCGCCGGCAACGACTCCCTCACCGGGGACGGCGAGAACAACAACCTGTTCGGCGACTCCGGCAACGACGTCATCCTCGGCAAGCAGGGGCGCGACAACCTCCACGGTGGCACGGGCAACGACACGCTGCGCGGGGGTCGGGGCGCCGACAAGCTGTACGGGGAGCAGGGCGCCGACAGGCTCTGGGGGGACCAGGACAACGATGAGTTGTGGGGGAACAGCGGGAACGATGTGCTGTACGGGGGTGCGGGGGCGGACAAGTTGTCCGGGGGGCCCGGGCGGAACCAGGTGCGGCAGTAGGGACGAGGTGCGGCAGTAGGAGCCGGGTGCGGCAGTAGGGGGCGGTGACATTGCCCCGGGTTGTTCGGGGTTTCGCCTGAGAGCTCGGGGGGTCGGGTGTGTCGGCGGGTGCGGGCCCGGTGGGGCTTCTCGCGCAGTTCCCCGCGCTCCCGAAAGGAGGCCTGCGGCCCCTTTCGGGAGCGCCGTCCTCGCCGACGGGGCGTCGGCAAATGGGCTGTCGGGGCGGGCGTAGCGTAGGTGTATGTCGAAGTACGGATCGTTTCCCGGTACGCGGCCCCGCCGGCTTCGTACGACGCCTGTGATGCGGCGGATGGTGGCCGAGACGCGGCTGCATCCCGCGGACTTCATCCTGCCCGCGTTCGTGCGGGAGGGTGTGCGTGAGCCGGTGCCGATCTCGGCGATGCCGGGGGTCGTGCAGCACACACGGGACAGTCTGAAGAAGGCCGCCGTGGAGGCCGTCGAGGCCGGGGTCTCCGGGATCATGCTGTTCGGGGTGCCGGAGGACGAGAAGAAGGACGCGCTCGGGACGCCGGGGACCGACCCGGACGGGATTCTGCAGGTCGCCATCCGTGATGTGCGGGCCGAGGTCGGGGACGAACTGCTCGTGATGTCGGATCTGTGTCTCGACGAGACCACCGATCACGGGCACTGCGGAGTGCTCGATGATCAGGGGCGGGTCGACAACGACGCGACCCTGGAGCGGTACGCCGAGATGGCCCAGGTGCAGGCCGACGCCGGGGCGCATGTGGTCGGGCCCAGCGGGATGATGGACGGTCAGATCGGGGTCGTTCGTGATGCCCTTGACCAGATCGGGCGCGAGGACGTCGCCGTGCTGGCCTACACCGCCAAGTACGCGTCCGCCTTCTACGGGCCCTTCCGGGAGGCCGTCGGCTCCTCGTTGCGAGGCGACCGGAAGACGTATCAGCAGGATCCGGCGAACGTCCGGGAGTCGCTGCGGGAGCTAGCCCTCGATCTGGAGGAGGGCGCCGACATGGTGATGGTCAAGCCGGCCGGGCCCTACCTGGACGTCCTGGCGAAGGTCGCGGACTCCGTGGACGTGCCGGTCGCCGCGTACCAGATCTCCGGGGAGTACTCGATGGTCGAGGCCGCCGCGGAGAAGGGGTGGATCGACCGGGAACGGGCCATCCTGGAGACGCTGACCGGGATCAAGCGGGCCGGTGCGCAGAACATCCTCACGTACTGGGCCGTCGAGGCGGCTCGCATGTTGCGCTGAGCCCGGCCCAGTACCTCAGTGGTTCGGTACCTCAGTGGTTCAGTACTGGAGGGCGTCTTCCGCGTTCGACTGCCAGTACGTGACGGCCACGGAGTTGTCGACGTAGACGCCCTTGGCCGGCAGGGCGGGGGACGCGGGGGCGCCGGCGTCGCTGCCGTACTCGCGGTCCTGGAAGTGGATGACGACCTTCTTCTCCGTCGTGCCCTTGCCGCCGCTGCCGTCGGCGGACGAGAGCACGACGCCCGCGTAGCCGGACTCGCCGGGGGCCAGAGTGACCACCGCCTGCGGCTGGGAGTCCTCGATCACGCGCGGCGCCGACTGGGCCTCGCCGAACCGCACCGAGGGGTTGAAGTAGAGGTCGCAGACCTTCGAACCGGTGTTCTTGACGGTGATCAGCAGGTGGTTGATCGGGCGGGACACCGGCTGCGCGGTGACGGTGGTGCGGGAGCCGTTGCAGGTGACGCGGTTGGCGGGGTCGAAGGGGTCGGAGGGGTCGGAGGAGTTCGAGGGGTCGGACGGGTCGGACGGGGCCGGGGTCTCGTTGATCGATGCGTTCTTGTCGGTGTTGCTACCGCCGCTCGTGCCGCCGCTCGTGCCGGTGGTCTGTTCGGTCGAGGTGGAGCCGCCCGCCGCGCCCTCGTCCCTCGCGCCCATGCCGTTGTCGCACGCGGTGAGGGCGAGGGCGGCGAGGGCTGCTCCGGTCGCGGCCAGCAGACGGGCGGGGCGGGCGACTCGGGTGGGGCGAGTGGTGCGGAACGTACGCATGAGGGATCCCTTTCGGACAAAGCCGGTTGAGAAGGCTGAGAACAAGTGGTCGAAGCAGTGCCGCTCGACCGGTCTGCCGGGAGCGGCGTGCTTGGATGACCACAGCTTGTGGGGTGATCCGTCCCGGCCGCCACAGCCGACGGACGATCAGGGACGCTGGAACGCCCACACCGGCTTTGAACTGCGGAAACGTCCCTTCCCTGGAACACGGAACGGGACGTGACGGGCGTGAGGGGACGGAGGAAGACGTGTCGGGGAGCGGTACCGCGAACGGCCTGGGGGCCGATTTCGCTGAGCTGCTGCGGGGGTTGAAGGAGCGCTCCGGGCTGAGTTACGGGGTGCTCGCCAAGCGGCTCCACATGAGTACGTCGACGCTTCACCGGTACTGCAACGGGGATGCCGTACCGGCGGACTACGCCCCCGTCGAGCGGCTGGCCCGGCTCTGCAAGGCGTCCCCGGAGGAGTTGGTCGAGCTCCACCGGACGTGGGTGCTCGCGGACGCGGTGCGGCGGCGCAAGGGGGGTGACTCCGGCCGGGCGGACGAGAGGACGGCTGAGAGGGCGGTCGAGGGGGCGGCTGCGGATGCCGGGGACGAGCCGGGTTCGGGTTCGGGTTCGGCGGAGCGGTCCGTTCCAGAGACGGTGATCGGGGGTGTGGCAGTCGGTGGGTCCGGGGAGCGGGTGCCCGCGCGGCGGCGTACACGGGTCGCGCTGGTCGCCGGGCTGGCCGTAGCAGCCGTGCTCGGCGCGGTGACGCTCGCCGTGAGTCTGCCGTCCGGTGGGGACGAGGACGGGGCCGCGCGCAGGGCCGGGGACACGTCCGTCGGGGACGGTGGTGCGGAGCGGGCGCGCGAGAACTCCCCGTCGCCGTCCGGTGTTTCGCCTTCCGTGTCCCCGAGCGAGTCGGGTGGCAAGGGCAAGAAGGGGACCGGCAAGGAGGCCGGGGCCTCGGCCACCGCCACCCCGGCCGGTGCCGGTGGCGCGGGCGGGGGCGGCGAGGACGCGTCCCTCCCGGTGCCGCTGCACGTGAAGGTGGAGCCGTACACCTGGGAGAGCCCCTGCTCCCAGCGGTATCTGGTCGACCGGCCTCCGACGCAGGTCGCGGAGCCGCCGGGGGAGCCGGGCGCGGCGGGCTGGGTGTCGGCGCAGGGCGCCGTGTCGTCGGGGCAGCAGTTTCTGACGCTCTCCTTGCAGGGCGCCGGGGAGGAGACCGTGATCGTACGGAGCCTCAAGGTCAAGACGGCCGGCAAGCAGTCGCCGCTCGCCTGGAACGACTACGCCATGGCGTACCCGGGTGTCGGCTGCGGGGCCGGTGTCCCGACCCGGTCCTTCACCATCGCCCTCGACGCCGCGCGCCCCGCCGTGCAGCCCAAGGCGGGCAGCAAGGACTTCCCGTACTCCGTCAGCGAGTCCGACCCGGAGACCTACTACATCACCGCCGACGCCTCGGCGTACTACGTCAGTTGGTACCTGGAACTGGAGTGGACCAGCGGTGGCCGCAGCGGCACGCTGACCTTGGACGACAACGGTCAGCCGTTCCGTACGAGCGGCAACAACGGGCGTCCGGCGTACGAGTTTCCGCTCGGCGGGTCGAAGTGGGTCCCGGAGGGGACGACGCTGGGCGGGAGTGACAGTGGTAGTGGCAGTGAGGGCGAGGAGGGGTAGTCAACCTCCGCTCGGATGGTGGTAGTTGGGGGCCGGACGGTGGTGGTCGGTGGCCGTCCGGGCGGTGGTGGGCGGTGGGCATCCGTATCCGGGCGGCGGCAACTCTCGCTGAGGGTTAGGTTTTTGGGCAATCAATGACTCAACTCTCCAGGGAGAGCCTCATGGCCGGTGACGCGCTCAGCCAGGACCCCGCCGAACTGCGGAAGCGGATCGACACCACCAAGGCGCACCCGGCACGGGTCTACGACGTCTTCCTCGGCGGCAAGGACAACTACGCCGTGGACCGGGAGGCCGCCGGTGCCGCGCTGGCGGCCAATCCGCGCGGCTATCTCGACGTGCGGCACAACCGGGACTTCATGCGCCGTGCGGTGACCACGCTCGTCAAGGACGAGGGCATCCGGCAGTTCCTCGACATCGGCACCGGGCTGCCGACCGCCGAGAACGTCCACCAGATCGCGCAGGAGATCGTCCCCGGCTCCCGGGTCGTGTACGTCGACAACGACCCGGTGGTGCTCGCCCACGCGCGCGCGTTGCTCACCAGCGGGCCCCAGGGGGCCACGGACTACATCGACGCCGACCTCAAGACGCCGGAGCGGATCCTCGAAGCGGCCGCGAAGACGCTCGACTTCGACCAGCCGATCGCGTTGTGCCTGGTGGCGATCCTGCATTTCGTGGAGGACGACGAGGCGTACCCCGTGGTCCGGGAGCTGGTGGAGGCGTTGCCCGCCGGGAGCCGGCTGGTCCTCAGCCATCTGACCGAGGACCTCAACCCGGCGAACATCCGTGCGGTCCAGGAGACTTACACCAAGCGGGGGTTCACCTTCGTGCTGCGGTCCAAGGACGAGGTCGCTCGCTTCTTCTCGGAGAGCGGGCTCGTGGTGGACGCGCCCGGGGTGGTGCCGGCGCACCACTGGCGGTTCGAGGGTGGTGCGCCGGTGCCTCCGGCGGTGGAGCCGCATGTGTTGGCCGGGATGGACGACATCGAGCGGGTTCGGTACCGGGACATCAATGACGTGACCGATGCGGACATCAATGTGTATGCGGCGGTGGGGCGTAAGGGGTAGAGGGGGCTGCTCGGTTGGTTGTCGGGTGCGGGTGGGTGGGGGCTGGTCGCGCAGTTCCCCGCGCCCCTGAAGGGAGGGCTGCGCCCCCCTTCAGTCCCCATCGCTTCAGCCCCCATCGCCCTTCCGTCATCCTCCTGTGCCGAACCAAGTCTCCGCCAGTGCGTCGAAGTTCTGGCTGGGTGGGGCGGGCAGGCTGCGTAGGTACCAGTTCAGGTCGCTGTAGACGTGCAGGAGGGTGTAGGCCATCAGCTCGCGGGGGGCGAACGGGGGCTGGCCGTATGCCTCGTAGAAGAGTTTCAGGAGGGTGGGGTCGGCTCGGGTGAGGAAGAGGCCGACGCTGACGAAGTCGTAGGCGGGGTCGCCGACCATGGCCGGTTCGAAGTCGAACAGGCCGGTGAGGCGCCAGCCGTCCTGCGGGTCGACGGTCAGGTGGTCGCGCATGAACTCGGTGTGCAGGAGGACCGGGCGGCGCGGGGCGGGCAGCGGGACGGAGCGGAGGAAGTCCGGGATCTGTTCCAGCCAGGGGCCCGTGAGCCCGCCGATCTGCTGCTGCTCGACCGCCGCCGCGCGCTGAGCGGCGATGAACCTGCCCCAGTCCGGCGGCCCGGTGAGCGGGATGACCGGGGTGGCGTCCAGGGCGTGCAGGGCGGCGAGGCCCTCGGCGGCCTCGGCGACGATACGTTCCTGGTCGGGCCGGGGGATCCGGGGCCAGGCCTCGTTGAGGTCCTCGCCGGGCAGCCGGGACATCAGCACATAGCGCCAGCCGTTCTTGTACTGGTCGGCCGAGTGCAGCCTGGGTGTGGGGATGGGAAGTTTGCCCCACAGTATCGACAGCAGCCGGGCTTCCCGGACGGCTTCCGCCGCTTCGAAACCCGGATACAGCTTGAGGACGAGGGCATCGCCGACGGCGTACACCGGCAGCGAGCCCTCGGGGAAACGTACGATTCGCGCACCTGCGAGACCGAGCTGACCACAGAGATCCTGGGCAGCAGGTCGCAGCAGCGCCTCGTCGCCGACGACTTCTTCCAACTCGTCGTTCGTGTCCACGCTGGGCAGCATGGGCGGCAGCCTAGGGGGTGCGGAGGACGGTCCGCATCGCGAAATTGGTGGATGTAGGGGGCACGCATCTGGCTAGGGTGCGGGCAGGGGCGGGGTCCTGCCGTCCGGGAGTGGCGAGGGAGCCGAGGGATGGGTGCCGTGGATGCCGTGCGGGCCGCGTATGACGTGGGGTTTGTCGTAGAAACGGGGGACGGGGGCGGTTCGGGGAGCGGGGCCGCGGTGGGTGCGGGGGCGGCAGTGCCCGGCTTCGCCGAGCGGGTCGCGGCCGTCGGGGGTTCCCCCGTTCGGGACATCCTCGCCGTCACCTCACGTCCCCAAGTCGTCAACTTCGCGGGTGGATTGCCCGCGCCGGAGCTGTTCGACACGGAGGGGATAGCGGCCGCCTACCGCGATGTGCTCGCCGAGTCCGCGGGGCGCGCCCTGCAGTACGCGACGACTGAGGGCGAGCCGGCGCTCCGGGCGGCGCTCGCGGCGCGGTACGGGGCGCGCGGGCTGGAGACCGGCGCGGACGGGGTGCTCGTCACCACCGGATCGCAGCAGGCGCTGTCGCTGCTCGCCACCGCGCTGCTGGAGCCGGGGGACGTGGTGTTGGTCGAGGACCCGTGCTATCTGGCGGCACTCCAGGCGTTCCGGTTCGCGGGGGCGCGGGTGGTGGCCGTGCCGGGCGACGAGCACGGGGTGGACCCGGCGGCGCTGGTGGAACTGGTGGTACGGCACCGGCCCAAGCTCTTCTACACCGTCCCCACCTTCCAGAACCCGACCGGGCGCACGCTCCCCGCCGAGCGGAGGGCGGCCGTCGCCTCCGTCGCCGCCCGGCGCGGACTGTGGATCGTCGAGGACGACCCGTACGGCGAACTCCGCTTCGAGGGCGAGCGGGTGCCGTGGATCGCCTCGTACCCGGGTGCCGAGGACCGTACGGCGCTGCTGGGCTCCTTCTCCAAGGTGATGGCGCCCGGGATGCGGCTGGGCTGGCTGCGCGCGCCGGCTGGACTGCGCCGGGCGTGCGCGGTCGCCAAGCAGGCGGCCGATCTGCACACCCCGACCGTCAACCAGCTCGCCGCGGCCCGCTATCTCGCCGACCGCGACCTGGACGCCCATGTCGTCCGGGTCGCCGCCGCCTACCGCGAGCGCCGCGACACCATGCTCGACGGCCTCGCCGAAGCCCTCCCCGAGGGCTCCACCTGGAACCGCCCCGAGGGCGGCATGTTCCTCTGGGCCCGCCTCCCCTCCTCCTACGACACCGGCGCCCTCCTGCCGCGCGTCGTCGAGCAGGACGTGGCGTACGTGCCGGGCGCGCCCTTCTACGCCGGTGAACCGGACCGGGCGACGCTGCGGCTGTGCTTCGTGACGCAGACGCCGGGGGAGATCCGGGAGGGGCTGCGGAGGCTGGGGGAGGGGTTGCGGGCGGCGGGGGAAGCGGGTTGATGCGTGGCAAGGGGAGCGGGTTGACGCGTGGCTGGGGGCTGGCGTGCGGCTGGGGGCTGGCGTGCGGCTGGGGGCCGGCGCGTGGCTGCGGGCCGACCCTTGGCCGCGGTCAGTCCCACCAGAAGGACCACATGTGTTCGCCGATGAGGGTGCGGGCGTAGGTGCGGAGGGTGCCGTCGGTGGTGCCCTGGGACACGTTGTCCGGGCAGAACGCGAAGTGCTCGGCGGCCACCGACTCCGCCTCGGCCGGGGTGGTGGGGGGTGCCGCCACCGAGACCACCAACTGGGCGAAGTTCAGGGCCACGACGCGTATGCCGAAGCGGTCCTCCCAGGAGCGCAGGACCGCGCTCAGCCGGGCCACGTCCCGTTCGTGGTTCATCGCGCCCGCCCAGCCGATGGCCGCCGGGATGTCCGCGCTGCGGCGGGCGGGGACCAGGGCGAGGCGGGGGTCCTTGACCCGGGAGGGGTCGCTTGCCAGGGCGTCGGCGGTCTGGGCGGCGAGGGTGTCCGGGTCGGTGCCGGACGCTTCGGAGACAGGGGTGGCGGTGAGGCCGGGCCACTCGCCGTCTTCCTGGGCCGCGCACGCCTCCCAGAACTCGGCCAGGACCTCTTCGGCGTCGTGATCCCCGGGATACGACGTCTCGCCCGGCGCCAACTCCCAGTCCTGTGGGCCGCCTTGGCTGCCGCCGACGTCGAGCAGCACCGGCAGGAGTCCCGCGGTGCGGCGTGCGGGATCGGCGGTGGTCCAGACGCCGAGGGTGGCCGGGGTGTCCGCGCACCACAGCAGGGGCTCGTGCCAGGGGCCGTTGTCCGTCGTGTCTATCAGGCGGCCGGGCGGAAGCGGGAGTTCCAGGCCGAGTGTGTGTCCGCTTGGGTCGGCGGCCAGTTTGGGGAGCGGGTTGGGAAGTGTCGCCATGGGGGTGACTGTAAGGGGAGGGACTGACAGCGGGGGGTGTGTGACCGGTGCCTATGAGCTCGGGGGTGCGGGTCCGTTGGCGGGTGCGGGTTCGGTGCGGCTTCTCGCGCAGTTCCCCGCGCCCCTGAAAAGCAGGGGCTGCGCCCCGTGCTTTTCAGGCCGCAGCCCCGGTGCCGTTCAGGCCCGCAGGGGCCTGAAGCTTTTAGGGGCGCGGGGAACTGCGCGAGCAACCCCCACTCACCCGCAGTCGCCAACGAGCCCTGCCCCCCGGCCGGTTGGGCGGTCGGGTCAGAGCTTGTCGGGGGTCCTGATGCCCAGGAGGGCCATGCCCCGGTGCAGGGTGCGGGCTGTCAGGTCGACGAGGAACAGGCGGTTTTCCGTCTGGGCCGGGGTGTCGGCCTTCAGAACCGGGCACTGGTCGTAGAACGTGGTCAGCAGGGTCGCCAGCTTGAAGAGGTACGCGGCGAGCTTGTGCGGCTCGTACGACTCCGCGACCTCGGCCAGGGTCTCGCCGAACTGGTCCAGGTGCAGGCCCAGCGCCCGCTCCGCCGGGGCCAGTTCCAGCTCCGGGTGTGCGGTGGGGGCGGCGGACTCGCCCGCCTTGCGGAGGATCGACTGGATACGGGCGTACGCGTACTGGAGGTACACCGAGGTGTCGCCGTTCAGCGAGACCATCTGGTCCAGGTCGAACTTGTAGTCCCGTACGGCGGAGGTCGACAGGTCGGCGTACTTCACCGCGCCGACGCCGACGTACCGGCCGTTCTCGACGATCTCCTGTTCCGACAGGCCCACCTTCTCGGCCTTCTCCCGGACGACGGCCGTGGCGCGGTCGATCGCCTCGTCGAGCAGGTCGACCAGGCGGATCGTCTCGCCCTCACGGGTCTTGAACGGCTTGCCGTCCTTGCCGAGGACCGTGCCGAACGCGAGCTGGAACGCCTTGACGTCCTCGTCGTTCAGCCAGCCCGCCCTGCGCGCGGTCTCGAAGACCATCTTGAAGTGCAGGGACTGGCGGGCGTCCACGACGTAGAGGAGGGAGTTCGCCTTGAGGTTGAAGACGCGGTCCCTGATCGCGGAGAGGTCGGTGGCCGCGTAGCCGTAGCCGCCGTCCGACTTCTTGACGATCAGGGGGACCGGGTTGCCGTCCGGGCCCTTGACGTCGTCGAAGAAGACACAGAGGGCGCCCTCGGAGCGGACCGCGACGCCCGACTCCTCCAGGAGGCGGCACGTCTCGTCCAGCATGTCGTTGTAGCCCGACTCGCCGACGATGTCCGCGTCCCGGATCTCCATGTCCAGCTTCTCGAAGACGGAGAAGAAGTAGATCTTCGACTCGTCGACGAACTTCTGCCAGGTGGCGAGGGTGTGCGGGTCGCCGGCCTGGAGGTCGACCACCCGGCGGCGGGCCCGCGTCTTGAACTCCTCGTCGGAGTCGAACAGCTTCCGGGCGGCCTTGTAGAGGCGGTCGAGGTTCGACATCGCCTCCTCGCCGCTGATCTGGGCGTCCTTGTGGTCCAGCTCGTGCGGGTGCTCGTCCAGGTACTGGATGAGCATGCCGAACTGGGTGCCCCAGTCGCCGATGTGGTGCCTGCGGACCACGTTCTCGCCGGTGAACTCCAGGATCTGGACCACCGCGTCGCCGATCACGGCGGAGCGGAGGTGGCCGACGTGCATCTCCTTCGCCACGTTCGGCTGGGCGTAGTCGATGACCGTCGTGCCCGGGTGCGTGGTGAGGGGCACGCCGAGACGGTTCTCCGTGTCGGCGTAGCGCTCCGCGAGGTTCTGGGTGATCGCCTTGTCGGTGAGGGTGATGTTCAGGAAGCCGGGGCCGGAGACCTCGATCTCCTTGATCAGCTCGCCGGACTCCACCTGGGCGACGACCTGGGTGGCCAGCTCCCTGGGGTTCGCCTTCGCCTTCTTCGCGAGGGCGAGGATTCCGTTGGCCTGGTAGTCCGCACGGTCGCTGCGTCGCAGCAGCGGCTCCGCGTCCGCGGTCGGCAGGGTGGCCGAGAGGGCGGTCGTCAGGCGCTGGTTGACGGAGGCGGTGAGGGACGTGACCGGAGCCATCAGGGGGAGCCGTTCTCCTCGGGGTACGGGTGGATGTCGTCAGTATCCCATGGGGGGTGAAGCGGTTTTTTCTGGTGACCGGGCGCCTGAGGGGGTGGGGGGTGCGGGTTCGTTGGCGGGTGCGGGTCCGGTGGGGCTTCTCGCGCAGTTCCCCGCGCCCCTGAAAAGCAGGGGCTGCGCCCCGTGCTTTTCAGACCCGCAGCCCGGCGCGTTTCAGACCCGCAGCCCCGTCGCGTTTCAGGCCGGCAGCCCCGTCGCGTTTCAAGGTCCCGGGCCCGTCGCCTTTCAGGCCCGCAGCCCCGGTGCCATCCAGGCCGGGCGGGGCCGTGGTCTTTCAGGCCCGGAGGGGCCTGAGGTTTTTAGGGGCGCGGGGAACTGCGCGGGAAGCCCCACGTACCCGCACCCGCCGATGAACCGCACCCCCGAGTTAATAGGCGCCCGGTTCGACCCGCGGAGTGCGAGGCTGGGAGAATGGGGCCGTCGGCCGGGGACCGTACCGGCGGCCATGGACAACCTTCAGAAAAAGAGGACGTGCCGATCGTGGCTCAGAGCACCGAGACCACCGACTGGGTCTCCCGTTTCGCGGATGAGGTCATCGAGGAGTCGGAGCGTCGGGCCCCGGGCAAACCGGTCGTCGTCGCGTCCGGACTCTCCCCCTCCGGCCCGATCCACCTCGGCAACCTCCGCGAGGTCATGACCCCGCACCTCGTCGCCGACGAGATCCGCCGCCGGGGACACCAGGTCCGGCATCTGATCTCCTGGGACGACTACGACCGGTACCGCAAGGTCCCGGCCGGCATCGACGGCGTCGACGGCTCCTGGGCCGAGCACATCGGCAAGCCGCTGACCTCCGTGCCCGCCCCCACGGGCTCCGCCCACCCCAACTGGGCCGAGCACTTCAAGGCGGCGATGACCGGCGCGCTCGCCGAGATGGGCGTCGAGTTCGACGGGATCAGCCAGACCGCGCAGTACACCTCCGGCGTGTACCGCGAGCAGATCCTGCACGCGATGAAGCACCGCGGTGACATCGACGCGATCCTCGACCAGTACCGCACCAAGAAGGCCCCGGCAGGCTCGGCGAAGAAGCAGCAGAAGCCGGTGGACGAGGCGGAGATCGAGGCCGCCGAGGGCTCCGGGGCCGCCGCTGAGGACGACGGCAGCTCCGGCACCGCCGGGTACTTCCCGTACAAGCCCTACTGCGGCGAGTGCGGCAAGGACCTCACCACCGTCACCGCCTACGACGACGACACCACCGAGCTGACCTACACCTGCACCGCCTGCGGCTTCTCCGAGACCGTCGCGCTGAACGAGTTCAACCGCGGCAAGCTCGTCTGGAAGGTCGACTGGCCGATGCGGTGGGCGTACGAGGGTGTCGTGTTCGAGCCGAGCGGGGTCGACCACTCCTCCCCCGGTTCGTCCTTCCAGGTCGGCGGGCAGATTGTCGGGATCTTCGGTGGGCAGCAGCCCATCGGGCCGATGTACGCCTTCGTCGGTATCTCCGGCATGGCGAAGATGTCCTCGTCCAAGGGCGGCGTGCCGACGCCCGCCGACGCGCTGAAGATCATGGAGCCGCAGCTCCTGCGCTGGCTCTACGCCCGCCGCCGGCCCAACCAGTCGTTCAAGATCGCCTTCGACCAGGAGATCCAGCGGCTCTACGACGAGTGGGACAAGCTCGACGCGAAGGTGGCGGAAGGCGCCGCGCTGCCGGCCGACGTCGCCGCGCACTCCCGCGCGGTGCGTACGGCCGCCGGTGAGCTGCCCCGTACGCCCCGCCCGATGCCGTACCGGACCCTCGCGTCCGTCGCCGACATCACCGCGGGCGCCGAGGACCAGACCCTGCGCATCCTCAGCGAACTCGACCCCACCGACCCGCTGTCCGGCCTCGACGAGGTACGGCCCCGGCTCGACAAGGCCGAGGCCTGGATCAACACCCACGTCCCCGCCGACCAGCGGACCATCGTGCGCGAGGAGGCCGACGCCGAGCTGCTGAAGTCCCTCGACGAGCCGTCCCGGCAGTCGCTGCGGCTGCTGCTCGACGGACTCGCCGAGCACTGGTCGCTCGACGGGCTCACGCATCTCGTCTACGGCGTGCCCAAGGTGCAGGCCGGGTTCCCGGCGGACGCCACGCCCAAGGAGCTGCCGGCGGAGATCAAGACCGCCCAGCGCACGTTCTTCGCGCTGCTGTACCACCTGCTCGTCGGGCGTGACACCGGTCCGCGTCTGCCCACGCTGCTGCTCGCGGTGGGACAGGAGCGGGTGCGGGTGCTGCTCGGGGAGTAGCGCCGACGGAGTACGAGAAGGGGGCGCCCGGTTTTCACCGGGCGCCCCCATCGTCGTACGTACGCCGGGTCAGGCTATGTGGTCGTCCTCCAGCTCCGCGGTGTGGCGGTTCTGGAAGCGCAGCACCATGCGCTTGGCCTCGGCGTCCAGGACGGAGACGCCGTAGGTCATCTCGATGTTGTCGCTGAACTCGCGGGGGGTCGGGTAGCCACTGCCGGGGCTTATCGACTGCTTGAAGACCTGGTAGTACGACTCCTCGTCCGGGGCGGCGGGTTCCGGGGTGCCGCCGCCCTCGCCCAGCTCGCGGGTGCGGCCGGGGCCGGCCGGGATGGGGAAGCTGCCGGTCTCCTCACCGGAGGGTTCCGGGGACTGGAGTTCGGGGGCCTCGAACTGTTGCTGCTGGAAGCGGGGGTCCCGGGGGTCCGGCTCGAACTGCTGGTACTGCTGATACTGCTGGTACTGGTCCGGGGCCTGGTCCTCGTACCACTCGCCGTACTGTTCCTCGGGCTCGTACGAGGGGTCGTAGCCGCCCTGGTAGGGGACCTCCTGGGGAGGGCGGGCGTGGAGCCAGGGGCTTTCGTCCGGGGCGGGGGCCTCGGCCTCCGGGGTCCGCTCCTCGTACTCGGCGGTCTCCGGCTGCTGCTCGGTGGGGGTGCTCTCCAACTGGGGGCGCTGCTCGCTGGCAGGTGCCGCTTTCTGTGGGACGGGCGCCGCCCCAGCGGCACGATTGCCCGCAGCTATGTCGACCTGAGTGACCGGCGGGAGCAGGGCCGGTTCTATGCCCGCCGCTGCCAAGCCCGCCGGGGCCGTTTCCGCCAGGGGGACGCCGTAGCGGGCGAGCCTCAGCGGCATCAGGGATTCCACCGGGGCCTTGCGGCGCCAGGATCGGCCGAAGCGGGAGCGGAGGCGGGCCTGGTAGACGAGACGTTCCTGCTCCAGCTTGATGACCTGCTCGTAGGAGCGCAGCTCCCAGAGCTTCATCCGGCGCCAGAGGAGAAAGGTGGGGACGGGGGAGAGGACCCAGCGGGTGAGGCGGACGCCTTCCATGTGCTTGTCGGCGGTGATGTCGGCGATGCGGCCGACCGCGTGCCGGGCCGCCTCGACCGAGACGACGAACAGGATCGGGATCACCGAGTGCATGCCGACGCCCAGCGGGTCCGGCCAGGCCGCCGCGCCGTTGAACGCGATCGTCGCCGCCGTCAGCAGCCACGCCGTCTGGCGGAGCAGCGGGAAGGGGATACGGATCCAGGTCAGGAGGAGGTCCAGGGCCAGCAGGACGCAGATGCCGGCGTCGATGCCGATCGGGAAGACGTAGCTGAAGTTCCCGAAGCCCTTCTGGAGGGCGAGCTCCCGTACCGCCGCGTACGAACCCGCGAAGCCGATCCCGGCGATGATGACGGCGCCGAACACGACCACGCCGATGAGAACGCGGTGCATGCGAGTCAGCTGGATTGGCGCGGACACCCGTACTCCCCTCCCCTTGCGTGTTGTTGCGCGCAACAGAGTGGCACATGTGTACGGCAAACGGGTCGCCGGATGGCGCGGAGCCCGGTCCCCTCGGGGGCCGGGCTCCGGGGAAACTCCAGGTGGGGCGGAGCTATGACCTGCTCTTCCGGCTGCCGGACGTGGAGGAACCCGAGTCCGAATCGGAATCCGAGCCACCGTCCGAGTCGGAACTCACATCCGCGCCCGAACCACCCGAGGACGACGACTTCGTCGCTTCCTTCGACGGTGTCTTGGAGGCGCCCTTCGAGGCACTCTTCGACGGGGACGCCGACGCGTCCGTACCGTCGTTCGCGTCCTCGATGGCCTCCACGGCCTCCTTGGCGGCGGACTTCGCGGACTTCAGCAGCGCGGCCGCGTCCGGCGTCTTCTCGCCTGCCAGACCTGCGCCGTTGTAGTCGAGCGTGATGAGCACGTTCTCCGTGCGCACCACGATCGTCTGCTGCTTGAAGGTGTCGCCGTCCTTCTTCAGGTCGTACTTGACGACCGTCGCCTGGTCGCCCGTGCCCGTCAGCGGCTCGGTCTTGACGCTCTTCGCCCCGTCCACGGCCTTGGCCGCGGTCACCTTCGACTCGAACGCCTTGGCCGCGCGGTCCTCGCCGGGGCCGTTCGCCGCGTTCGAGGCGAGCAGATGCAGGGAGACGCTCAGCCAGCGGTACTGGGAGCCGTCCACACCGTTGTTGTCGAGGCTGATCCAGCGGCAGTCGCCGGTCACGTTCTTCTCGGCGGCGTTGATCGCCTTGCCGGACTTCACGCCCTCCGGCACCACCGACTTCAGCGTCTTGTCGGAGAACACCTCGCACGCGTCCGGCAGCGACGCGTACTTCGCCGCGACCACCTCCGGCGTGGGGGTCTCCTTCGCCGCCTCGTTCAGGCCCGCCGGGGTCTCGTCACCGGAGGCGCTGTCGGAGCCGGAGTCCGACGAACAGCCGACCGCCAGCAGCATCACCGGCACGACCGCCGCGCCCACGAGAACCCGGGCCCGGCCCGGACGCCCGAGACGCCCGACGCGCGCCACCCGTGGCGAGCGCTCGCTGAGCGGTGACTGGTGCTGGTCTGACTCTGCGGCTCGTTGCATGGTTCCTTCGCAATCGGACAAACGGACAATCGGATCGAGGTTCCGAGAGGCCACCGTACGCGGTGATGAAGAAGTGCGGTCCTGATTCAGGGGGTTCACGCGGACGCCCGAACCACCCCCGAGCGCCCCTCAGTCGTCGAACGCCTCGGACAGCCGCTTCGCCAGATTCCGGGCCCTGTCCTGCATTTCCTCACTGTCCGGCACCACCGTCGTGGTCGCCGGCTGCTCCTCGTACTCGACGGTCACGATCACGTTGGACGTGCGGAACACCACAGTCACCGTCCGCTGCTTGCTCGTCCCGAGCGCGTCGTCGAGGAACGCCTCGTCGCCGAGATCGCCGAGTGTGCGGGGCAGGAGGGAGGCGGGGGTGCCGGAGGCGGTGGGGGAGGACGTGGAGGAACCGGAAGAGCCGGAAGAACCGGAGGGGGACGATGAGCGGGACGCGGAGGTCGAGGGGCTCGTCGACGGCTCGGCGGTGCTCGCCCCCGTCTGCGCCGGCTCGTCGCTCTCCTCGTCCGTCCCCTCACTCTCCTCCGCGGAGGCCGTCGGTGTCGGCTCCGGGAGGTCCGCCGCCTCGACCTTGCCGCCGTACACCTCCTGCGCCTTGCTGTCGTCGCTGACCGCGTTGGCGAACGACACGACCCGCTCGAAGTCGACGAACAGATAGTGGGTGGCGTCCGTGGACTCCACCTTCCAGCGGCAGCCGGCCTTGCGGTCCGTGTCGTACGTCTGCGTCGCCTCGCCCTCGTACGCCTGCTCGCGCTGGGCCGGGTCGGTGAGCTGCTTGATGCCGGGGAGGAGGGAGTCGAGGGTGCCCTGGTCGACCGAGGCGCAGGGTACGGGGAGCGTGTCGTAGCGGCCGGGCTGGGCGACGGTGGCCGACGCGGTGGCCTCGCCGGGGCGGGGGTCGTCGGTCGAACCGTCGTCGTTCGATCCCGTGCACGCGGCCAGCAGTGCCGCGAGGAGCACGGCGACGCCGGGTACGTACGCCTTCCGCTGCACGGTGGGGCTCCTCTCGACGGGGTCCCTCGGGACGCCTGCGCAGTCCTGCCTGTGGTTATTCACTTGCCGCCCGGGGGTGACCCCCGGGCACCATGTGTATCGCACGCACTGCCGTGGACGCCGGTCCGGCATCCCTTTTCATGGACCTTGGCGCCGGTTTTGCATTCTGAGACTTTGATCTGCTTTTCGGGGGAATGAGGGCGTTATGTCGTATGTCGAGATACCGGGCGCGAAGGTACCCATCCGTCTGTGGACCGACCCCGCGTCGGTCGAGGAGGGGGCCCTGCAGCAGCTCCGCAACGTGGCGACCCTGCCGTGGATCAAGGGCCTGGCCGTGATGCCGGACGTCCATTACGGCAAGGGCGCGACGGTCGGGTCCGTCATCGCGATGCGGGGAGCTGTGTGTCCCGCGGCGGTGGGTGTCGACATCGGCTGCGGGATGTCGGCGGTCAAGACCTCCCTCACCGCCAACGACCTTCCCGGGGACCTCTCCCGGCTGCGGTCGAAGATCGAGCAGGCGATTCCGGTGGGGCGGGGGATGCACGGCGATCCCGTCGATCCGGGGCGGCTGCACGGGTTCGCCGTCGGGGGGTGGAACGGGTTCTGGGAGCGGTTCGACGGGGTCGCGGGAGCGGTCAAGTTCCGTCATGAACGGGCTGAGAAGCAGATGGGAACGCTCGGCGGCGGAAATCACTTTGTCGAAGTCTGCACGGATTCGACTGGTTCTGTCTGGCTGATGCTGCACTCCGGCTCCCGGAACATCGGCAAGGAGCTGGCGGAGCATCACATCGGCATCGCCCAGAAACTCCCGCACAACCAGGGCCTCGTCGACCGTGACCTCGCCGTCTTCGTCGCGGACACCCCGCAGATGGCGGCGTACCGCAACGACCTGTTCTGGGCTCAGGAGTACGCGAAGTACAACCGCTCGATCATGATGGCGCTCCTCAAGGACGTCGTCCGCAAGGAGTTCAAGAAGGCGAAGCCGACCTTCGAGCCCGAGATCAGCGCGCACCACAACTATGTGGCCGAGGAGCGCTACGACGGCATGGACCTCCTGGTGACCCGCAAGGGCGCGATCCGCGCGGGGTCCGGCGAGTACGGGATCATCCCGGGCTCGATGGGCACCGGCTCGTACATCGTGAAGGGGCTCGGCAACGAGAAGGCCTTCAACTCGGCGTCGCACGGCGCGGGTCGGCGGATGAGCCGGACGGCGGCGAAGCGGCGCTTCTCGACGAAGGACCTGGAGGAGCAGACGCGGGGCGTGGAGTGCCGCAAGGACTCCGGTGTCGTGGACGAGATCCCGGGCGCCTACAAGCCGATCGAGCAGGTCATCGACCAGCAGCGGGACCTGGTGCAGGTGGTGGCGAAGCTGAAGCAGGTCGTGTGCGTGAAGGGCTGACGCCCTGGCCGGTGACGGACTGGCTGGTGACGGCCCCCGCCGGCGGGGGCCGTCAGAAGTAGTACGCGTCTGCCGTGTCCAGGGCCGGGACGCGCACCCGTGGGAGGCTGCGGGGCATGGTCATCGCCCGTTCCGCCGTCCTCTTCCTGCTCGCCGCGCTGTTCGAGATCGGTGGGGCCTGGTTGGTGTGGCAGGGGGTGCGGGAGCAGCGGGGGTGGGTGTGGGTCGGGGCCGGGGTCGTGGCGTTGGGGGCGTACGGGTTCGTCGCCACGTTCCAGCCGGACGCGCACTTCGGGCGGATCCTCGCCGCGTACGGCGGGGTCTTCGTCGCCGGGTCGATCGCCTGGGGGATGGTCGCGGACGGCTACCGGCCCGACCGCTGGGACGTGACGGGCGCGCTGATCTGCCTCGCGGGCATGGCGGTGATCATGTACGCGCCGCGAGGCGGGTGACATCGACGGTCGTTACGACGGCTGCGCCAACTCCTCCGGCAGCAGGCCGAGCTGGTTCATGAAGTCCAGCTGGTCGAAGTAGAGCCGGTAGCTGGTGATCTGGCCGTCGCGGACGGTGGCGAAGTCCACGCCGCGCATCCTGACGGACTTCTGGGTCGCGGGCAGGGACGTCCCGTCGGGGAGGGCCAGCGGGCCGGTGTTCGTGCCGGTGAAGATGCCCTCGTCGATGGCCGTGTCGCCGACCTCGAACGAGGCGAGCGACTCGTACCTGGCCTCCGGCATGGCGTCCGTCATCTGGCGCCAGTACTCGGCGATGGCGTTCCGGCCGTGGATCTCTCCGCCGTCGGGGGTGTGCGCGACCGCGTCCTCCGCGAAGAGGTTCGCGACGGTCTTGGGGTCCTGATGTGTGGTGAGCGCCTCGGTGAGCTGGTCCATCAGCTCGCGCGCCTGTCCCATGATCCACCTCCTGCACAGGGGATCACCCGTCTCATTGTCTCACCGCCCGCCTATCCTGGCCGGGCGGGAATCGTTCGATCACCGGGCGGTTCCCCGCCCGGTCCCGGCCGGTCCCGTTCGATTCGTACTGCCTCAGGAGCAGCTCATGGCCACCGCCGTACCGTCCGCCGCCTCCCGCATCGCCGTCGTCACGGGTGCGAGCAGTGGGATCGGCGCCGCCACGGCCCGGCAGCTCGCCGCGGCGGGGTACCGCGTCGTGCTGACCGCGCGCCGCAAGGACCGTATCGAGGCGCTCGCCGAGGAGATCAACGGTGGCGGCGGGCAGGCCACGGCGTACCCCCTGGACGTCACGGACCGCGCGGCGGTCGACGAGTTCGCGACCGCCTTCAAGACGATCGGCGTGCTGGTCAACAACGCGGGCGGCGCGCTCGGTGCCGATCCGGTCGCGACCGGCGACCCGGCGGACTGGCGCACGATGTACGAGACGAACGTCATCGGCACGCTCCACATCACCCAGGCCCTGCTGCCCGCGCTGACCGCGAGCGGTGACGGCACGGTGGTCGTGGTGTCGTCGACGGCCGGGCACGGGACGTACGAGGGCGGCGCGGGCTATGTCGCCGCCAAGCACGGCGCGCACGTCCTCGCCGAGACGCTGCGGCTGGAGATCGTGGGCACGCCGGTGCGGGTCATCGAGGTCGCGCCCGGCATGGTGAAGACGGACGAGTTCGCCCTGACCCGCTTCGGCGGCGACGCGGACAAGGCGGCGCGCGTCTACCAGGGCGTCGCGGAGCCCCTGACCGCCGACGACGTCGCCGACACGATCACCTGGGCGGTCACCCGGCCCAGCCATGTCAACGTCGACCTGCTCGTCCTGCGCCCCCGCGCCCAGGCCTCCAACACCAAGGTCCACCGGGAGCTGTGATGGCCTCCGAGAGCGAGTCGACTCCCGAGAAGCGCCGGCTCGCCGAGGAGAAGAGGAACGAGCGGTATGTGTGGTGGTACCTCGCGTACTTCCTCTTCGGCATCCACATCGTGGCCTTCGTGATGATCTACGCGGTCACGCACGCGAAGTAGCAGATCATGTGGCCCTTCAGGCCGGGGACACCGCTTCCGCGTACGCCGTCGGCGGCACCCCCACCGTCGCCGTGAAGTCGCGGACGAGGTGGGCCTGGTCGGCGTAGCCGAGGTCGGCGGCGAGGGCGGCCCAGTCGGTCGACCGGTCGGTCGTCCGGTCGGTCTCGGCGCGTTCCAGGGCCTCGTGGATGCGGTAGCGGAGGATGACCCACTTGGGGCCGACGCCCACGTACGCGGAGAACAGGCGCTGCAGGAGCCGTACGGACAGGCCCTCGGCGCGGGCGAAATCGGTGACCCGGCGGATCGTGCGGTCGGTGCGGACGCGGTCGACGAGGGCCATGGCGAGGTCGGCCTGGGGGTCGGGGCGTGGGCCGAGTCCTGTCAGGAAGGCGTCGAGGGCGGCGACGCGGGCGTCCTCGTCGTCGGGGGCCAGGATCGCGGCCGGGTCGATGTCCATGTCCGGGAACGCCTCCGGCTGTCGTACGCGGCGGCCGGTCCAGTGGGTGGCGGGGTGGGCCGGGGCGAAGGGGCGGAAGCCGCCGGGGCGGAACTGGATGCCGCAGACCCGGCCCCTGCCCTCCAGTTTCTGGGTGAAGAGGCCGGTGCCGATGCCGGAGATCTCGGCGAAGGGCTCCTGTCCCTCGTACCGCTGGAAGACGACGTTCACCGACGGGTGCGGGACGACCTGGGAGACGTACGGCTCGGGCAGGTCCCAGTCGATCAGCCAGTAGTGCTCCAGATACGGGCGCAGCGGTTCGGCGGGTTCGCGGCGGCGGAAGCGGACCCGGGCGAAGAGCTCCGGGGCGTCGACGATGCCTCGGGTGTCACGGCGTGGGGCGGCCATGGGGCGATCGTAGGGACTGCCACTGACACCGGCCCCCCGAGACCGCCACAGACACCGGCCCCGCAGACCGTCGCTCGCGGCGGAGGAATAGTGGAGAGGGGGCCCTCGTTCATGGGTATAGTTGAATCGTAAACAACCTCGGAGGGTGGCAGCGATGATGCAGTTCGGGATCTTCAGCGTCGGTGATGTGACGCCGGACCCCACCACGGGCCGGACGCCGACCGAGCGCGAGCGCATCAAGGCGATGGTCGCGATCGCGCTGAAGGCGGAGGAGGTCGGGCTCGACGTCTTCGCCACCGGTGAGCACCACAACCCGCCGTTCGTGCCGTCGTCGCCGACCACCATGCTCGGCTATGTCGCCGCGCGGACCGAGAAGCTGATCCTCTCCACCTCCACGACCCTCATCACCACCAACGACCCGGTGAAGATCGCCGAGGACTTCGCGATGCTCCAGCACCTCGCCGACGGGCGGGTCGACCTGATGATGGGGCGCGGCAACACCGGGCCCGTCTACCCGTGGTTCGGGCAGGACATCCGGCAGGGCATCAACCTCGCCATCGAGAACTACGCCCTGCTGCACCGCCTGTGGCGCGAGGACGTCGTGAACTGGGAGGGCAAGTTCCGCACGCCGCTCCAGAGCTTCACCTCCACGCCCCGCCCGCTGGACGACGTACCGCCGTTCGTCTGGCACGGCTCCATCCGCTCGCCCGAGATCGCCGAGCAGGCCGCGTACTACGGCGACGGCTTCTTCCACAACAACATCTTCTGGCCGGCCGACCACACCAAGCGGATGGTCGAGCTGTACCGGCAGCGGTACGCGCACTACGGGCACGGCACGCCCGAGCAGGCGATCGTCGGGCTCGGCGGGCATGTGTTCATGCGGAAGAACTCGCAGGACGCGGTACGGGAGTTCCGGCCGTACTTCGACGTCGCGCCGGTCTACGGCAACGGGCCCTCCCTGGAGGACTTCACCGACCAGACCCCGCTCACCGTCGGGTCGCCGCAGCAGGTGATCGAGAAGACGCTGGCGTTCCGCGAGTACGCCGGTGACTACCAGCGGCAGCTGTTCCTCGTGGACCACGCGGGGCTGCCCCTGAAGACCGTCCTGGAACAGCTCGACATGCTCGGCGAGGAGGTCGTGCCGGTGCTGCGCGAGGAGTTCGCGAAGGGACGGCCGGCGGATGTGCCGGACGCGCCGACGCACGGGGCGCTGCTGGCCGCGGCGGAGAAGGGCGCGGCGGGCGAGGACGCGGAGAAGAAGGAGAGTGTGTCGTGAAGCTCGTCGTCGTCTCGGCGGGGCTGAGTGTGCCGTCGTCCACGCGGTTGCTGGGGGACCGGCTGGCCGCCGCCGTGGTCGGGCGCGACGCGTCCGTCGAGGTGCGGGTCGTCGAACTGCGGGACCTCGCGGTCGAGATCGCGCACAACCTCACCAACGGGTTCCCGGGTCGGAAGCTCGCCGCCGCGCTGGACGCGGTGGCGGGGGCCGATGGGCTGGTCGTGGTGACGCCGGTGTTCTCGGCCTCGTACAGCGGGTTGTTCAAGTCGTTCTTCGATGTGCTCGAACGCGATGTGCTGGCCGGGAAGCCGGTGTTGATCGCCGCGACCGGGGGGTCGGCTCGGCATTCGCTGGTGCTGGAGCATGCGATGCGGCCGTTGTTCGCGTATCTGCGGGCCGTGGTGGTGCCCACGGGGGTGTATGCCGCGTCCGAGGACTGGGGAGCGGAGGGGCTGGCCGGGCGGATCGATCGGGCGGCGGGGGAGTTGGCCGGTTTGATGGGTGGGCTCTCCTCCGGGAAGGCGGGCGTGGATTCTGCTGAGCCCGAGGGGTTCGTTGTTGTGCCCTTCGCTGAGCAGTTGGCGGCGTTGAAGGGCTGAGATGCGCCGTAGGGGTGCGGATGTCGTCAGGCTGCGGGTTGATTGTGGTTGCTCGCGCAGTTCCCCCCGCCCCTTGCCGGAGTCGGTGCGGCCCTCTTCCATGAACGCGCCCTCCGCCGCAGCCAGGCCCTCGCCCTCGTCGACTGTCGTTCCCAGGTGCGGTGGAGCCTGGTCGTGCGCAGGTCGGCGAACAGGTGCTCGTACTCGGTGACGATGGGGGCCGGGTCGTAGCGGTGGGCGCTGGCCAGGGCGGCTCGGCCCATGGCGCGGCGCAGGGGTGGGTCGGCGGTGAGGTCGAGGATGGCTTCGGCGAGGGCGTGGGGGTCGTCGACGGGGACGAGGCGGCCGTCGGTGCCGTCGGTGATGATCTCGGCGGGGCCGAGGGGGCAGTCGGTGCTGACGACCGGGACACCGCAGCGCATGGCCTCGACGAGGGTCATGCCGAAGGACTCGGCCTCGGAGGCGCTGACGACGATCGAGGCCCGCGCGAACTCCTCCTCGATGGGGGTGTGCGGGCCCATCAGATGGGCGCGGTCGGTGAGGCGGAGGTCCTGGATGAGCGTCTCCAGGCGGTCGTGCTGCTTGCCGCCGCCGTAGATGCGCAGCTGCCAGTCCGGTTCCTTCGCGGCGACCGTCGCGAACGCCTCCAGGAGGAGGTCGAAGCGTTTGCCCCGGGACAGGCGGCCGGCGGCCGCGATGACGGGGGCCGTGCCGTCCGACGGGGCGACCTGGGCCGGCGGGACGATGTTGGGCACCGACATCACCCGTACGCCCGGCAGTTTCATCCGCGCGCGGTACACCGCCGCGTCCGCCGCCGTCGTCGTGACGACCGCGTCCAGGGCGCGGTAGTGGCGGGCGAGGACCTTGCGGAGCTGCTTGGTGTGGGCGTCGTGGCGCAGGTGCTCCTGGCCGATGCGCAGGGCGCGGCGGGGCGCGAAGCGCGAGACGTAGACGTTGATGCCGGGGCGGGTGCCGATGACGACGTCCGCGCCGCAGCGGGCCAGATAGGCGCGGACCCGCAGGTCGGTGAGGCGGCTGTACTGGCGGTGCCGCTTGTCCTGTGCCGGGAAGTCCACGGCGGGCTGCACCTGGGCCGGATCGCGCAGGTCGGGGCTGTAGGGGCGGATGTCCACCAGGGGGACGAGCGTGACTCTCGGATCGACCGTGAAGCGCGGTTCGTCGAGGTGACGGGCCATCGAGGCGATCTCCACGTCGTGGTGGTCCGCGAGCGCCGACGCCAGGTTCAGCGTCGTACGGACGGTGCCGCCGATGGCGTACGCGTTGTGCAGCAGGAACACGATCTTCATGCGGCGGCTCAAGGTCCTACCTTCCCGACGGCGTGAGCGGTGCGGTGACGCGGTCGTAAGAGGTTGTGCGTTGTACGAGGTTGTGCCAGGAGGAATGCGATTGTCCGGTGATGCGGGTGGTGGTGCTGGTTTGGCTGGTTCGGACCCTTTGTACTCCATCTGCTCGCTCTGACCGGGTTCCCGTGCGGGCCGGTGTCACACGGACACGCTGCTCCGGAGCGGTAAGTCGCACGCCCGGTCGGGGTGAGAGGCCGGTAAGAAGGGGGGCCCGGTGCTCCGGACGTGGTGGTGGGCGCCCGTGACCTTGGCAGACTGGGGAGGTGCCCCAGAACGTGCTGCTAGCCGAGGACGACCGCGCCATCCGCCATGCCCTGGAACGCGCGCTGACCCTGGAGGGGTACGAGGTGACGGCGGTCGCCGACGGCGTCGAGGCGCTCGCCCAGGCCCACCGCAACCGGCCCGACGTGCTCGTCCTCGATGTGATGATGCCCGGCATAGACGGCCTCCAGGTCTGCCGGGTGCTGCGCGCGGAGGGTGACCGGACGCCGATCCTGATGCTCACCGCGCTCGTGGAGACCGCCGACCGGATCGCCGGCCTCGACGCCGGCGCGGACGACTACGTCGTCAAACCGTTCGACGTGGAGGAGGTGTTCGCGCGGCTGCGCGCGCTGCTGCGGCGGACGAGCGGCCCCGGCGGGTCGGGGGGCTCGGGAGGCTCGGACGGGTTCGCGACCACCTCGCCCCAGTCGTCCGCCGCCTCGGCCTCGGCAGGCTCCGCGTCCCCGGAGGCCGGCGGGCTGCTCACGGCCGCCGGGCTGCGGATGGACGTCCAGGCGCGGCGGGCGTGGCGCGGCGCGCGGGAACTGGAGCTGACCCGGACCGAGTTCGACCTCCTCGAACTGCTGGTCCGCAACTCCGGCATCGTCCTCGACCACGCCACCATCTACGACCGCATCTGGGGCTACGACTTCGGGCCCGGCTCCAAGAACCTCGCCGTCTACGTCGGTTATCTGCGCCGCAAGCTCGACGAGCCCGGGGCGCCCGCGCTGATCCACACCGTGCGGGGTGTGGGGTACGCGCTGCGGGAAGACTGAGGGCGGCGCGCGGTGCCGTCGCCCCGTCCCGTCCGGGCGCTGCCCCGGCTGCTCTCCCGGCTGAAGCCCGTCCCCTCGCTGCGGGCGACGTTCACCGTGTCGTTCGTGGCGGTGGCGTGTGTCGTCACCGTCCTCGTCGGGATCCTCAGTTACAGCGCGGCGGCGCGGCTGGTGCGGGTCGACGAGCAGACCGTGTTCGCCGAGGTCGTACGTGATCTGCGGGAGCTGGTCGAGCAGGACCCGCTGACACCGGAGGACTTCGCGCCCAGCGGCAGCGGTGGCCCACGCGACGACCTGATCCGCTCCGGCCGTACGGACGTCCAGGTGCTCGGCCCCGGCGGGGAGATCCTCGACAAGGGCGCCCCCGGCCTGCCCGTACGCGACGCGGACCGCCGTACGGCCGACGCGGCGCTCGCCGGGGTCACGGTCGAGCACGGCGAGGTGGAGGTCGGCAACGACCGCTACCGGGTGGTGACCGTCGCGCTCGGCGGGGGCCGGGGCGCGGTGCAGGTCGCGCAGGAGTTCAGCGACACGGAGGATCTGCTGCGGGAGCTGCAGCAGCGGACCCTGCTGTTCGTGTCCGGCATCGTCATCTCGGCCGGGCTGTTCGGATGGTGGCTGGCCCGGCGGCAGACCCGGCGGCTCGTGCAGCTGGCGGGGGCGGCGGAGGATGTGGCGCGGACCGGGCATCTGGGCATCCAGGTGCCGGTCGCGGGCCGGGACGAGGTGGGGCGGCTCGGCCGTTCCTTCGACCGCATGCTGGTCCGGCTCGCCCAGTCCGAGGAGGACCAGCGGCGGCTGGTCCAGGACGCGGGCCACGAACTCCGCACCCCTCTCACCTCCCTCCGTACGAACATCTCCCTGCTCCGGCGCATCGACGAGCTGCCGCCCCGGGTGCGCGAGGAACTCGTCGACGACCTCTCCCAGGAGGCCCTCGAACTGACCGACCTCGTCAACGAGTTGGTCGACCTCGCGGCCGGGCAGTCCAGCACCGAGCCCGTGCAGCGGGTGCAGCTGGCCGACCTCGCGGAGGACGTCGCGGGGACCGCGCGCCGGCGTACCGGGCGCCGGGTCGTCGTCCGCGTGGCCGGTGACACGACCGTCGAGGGGCGGGCCGGGGCGCTCCAGCGGGCCATCTCCAACCTGGTGGAGAACGCGGCGAAGTTCGACCGCGGGGGCTCGGGGGCGATCGTGGTCGTCGTGGCGCGGGGTTCGGCGGGGGCCCTCGGTGAGCTGGGCGAACTCGGCGAGCTGGGTGAACTCGATGAGCTGGGGGGCCTCGGCGATTTCGGTTCGCTCGCGGGACCGGGCGAACCCGGGGACGACTCCGGTGTCGTCCGCGTCGAGGTCCTGGACCGGGGCCCGGGGGTCCCAGACTGCGACCTCGAACGCATCTTCGACCGCTTCTATCGCGCCCCGGACGCCCGCAGCCTGCCCGGATCCGGGCTCGGCCTGTCGATCGTCCGGGCGGTGGCGGCGGCGCATGGCGGGGCGCCCTTCGCGTTCCGGCGGGAGGGCGGGGGGCTGGTGACCGGGTTCACGGTGCGGGGGGCGGAGGAGCAGGGGGCTCCGCTGCGGCGGGCTTAGGGCTCCGGGGGGGGGGGAGGGGGAGTGCGAGAGCCGTGTCGATCAAGAACCGTGTCAATCAGGAGCCGTGTCAGTCGAGAGCCGTGTACTCGTCCGGTGGGTCGGCCAGTTCCGGGTGTTCGACGGTGTAGGACGAGCCGTGGAGCGTCAGCATCGCCCAGTGCCAGGCCTCGTCGTGGAAGACGAGGCGTCAACGTGGTGCGGTCAGGTGGTGCGGCGGGTCGCGCCCGCGCTCCAGCGGCCGAGGACCGGTTCGGTGAGGGTGCGGGCCGTCCGGCAGAGGGTCTGGCCGTGGCGGGCGAAGAGTTCGTCGCGGTCGTCGAAGTGACCGAGGTCGGCGACGACCTGGGCGGAGAGGTCGCAGGCAGTGCCGGGCGCCGTGCCGGGCGCGGTGCCGCAGGTGTCCCACTGGACGCCGGTACGGGCGATCGCGTCGAAGAGGGTCTCGCCGCCCTTGTTGGCGAAGCCGCCTTCGCCCGGGTCGGGGGCGTCGAAGAGCTCGCCGATGGGGACCCACGCGCCGCTGATCCTGAACTCCGGCCAGGCCAGCAGGACCTGCTCCGGCACGAACGGCTTCAGCCGTGGGAACCGCGGATACCAGAAGGCCCCGTCCACGAGCAGCCCGCGCACCCGTGTCCGTACGCGTACGGCCCGGGCGACCGCCTCCAGCGCCGCCATCCGCTGGCTGCACGAGCCGCGCCGCAGCCGCAGGGTCCGTGACACGGGCCGGCCGTCCTCGACCGAGTACACCGGCCGTACGTTCCGCGCGACGATCCGGTGCGCGGTCCGCAGCGCGTCACGCGGTGTCGCCTCGCTCAGCACCCGGCGCGCGACCGCCCCGACCAGCGGATCGTCGTGGTCCAGGATCGCCGTGGCCCGTGTGGACCCGGCCACGTCCGCCGGTTCCCGGGCCGGTGCCCCGGTCCGTCTGGCCTGCGCGTCGTACGACATGAGCAACCGACTGGTCATGACAGTTCCGTCCCCGTACCCGTTCCGTTTCGCGCTCCCCGGGGAGCGCCGCCCGTCCCCTGCGGGCGCCCTCGGCCATCATCACACGGCGTACCGGCCGGGCGCGGGCCACTCAGGGTGAGGGTCGGGCCGGGGCTGCCGGGTGCTCGACGACGCGCTTTCGTAGTACTTCCACCGACCCCATTGCGGCGGCGCGAACACGCCGACTACGGTCATTCCTGCGCTCACGGAGAGTGCTCGAACGATTACTCACACGCATTCTGCCTGCATCTCGCCCCGCACTCGGTCTCGCCGCTCATCCGCAGTCCGTTCGCAGTTCGTCCGCAGTCCGTCCGCAGTCGTCCGTAATCCACCCCTGCGTACCGCCAGTTGAAAGCGCGCCCCGGGCCGTCGACACCCGAGGAGGAGCCACCGACGCGGTAGGGACCCGAGCAATCCCTTCTCGTCGCAACGGAGTTGATCACCCATGACCGAAACTGCCCCAAGCCGCCCCGCCCCAATCCCCAGCACCACTCCCTGGCTCTCGCCCGCGGCGACGACGTACACCCTCTTCTGTCCGCCCCTCGACAGCTCCCCGCACATCGCCCGCGACTTCGTCACCAGCGTCCTGCGCGCCCTCGGCCTCGACGCCCTCGTCGACGCGGCCGCCCTGTGCACATCCGAACTGGTCACGAACGCCTGTGTGCACGCCAAAGGAGGAGGATCGGTTCTCTGGCTCGCGGTGGAGGCCTGGCGGGTCAGAGTGATCGTCTACGACGGTGACGAGAACCCGCCGGTCATAAGGGAGTTGACCCCCGGCGGATGGGAGGAGGGCGGCCGAGGTCTCTACCTCGTGGACGCCCTCACCGAGGGCCACTGGGGAACCGCCGCCGCCCTCCCCAACGGCGGCGGCCTCGTCCACCCGGACGGCAAGGCGGTGTGGTTCGACCTGGCGGCGCCGAGGGTGTCGACGGTGTCCAGCGTGTAAGGACAGCTGGTTCTCAGCGTCGTACGGCCGTGGTGCTCCACGTGCTCCGTGCCACCGGTGTCGTCGTCGGGCCGCCCAGCAGGCCCAGAGCCGCTTCCGACGGGGACCCGGGCTCCGCCGTGTACGCGATCAGGCGGTGGTCGGGGGTGCCGGGGACGAGCAGGTTCTCGAAGGTCAGGGTGAGCGGGCCGGCGAGCGGGTGACGCAGATGCTTCACACCGGAGGTGCAGGTACGGACGGAGTGGCGGGACCAGAGGGCGGTGAACTCGGGCGACAGCACGGTCAGTCGGCCGATGAGTTCGGCGAGGAGACGGTCGTCGGGGTGGCGCCCGGCGAGGAGGCGGAGGGAGGCCACGGCCAGCGCCGCCTCCTCCGTCCGGTGCGGGTGGAGATCGCGGTACCGGGCGTCCAGGAAGAGCATCCGGGTCAGGTTGGGGCGGTCGGCGGGCAGGTCCGGGGCCTCGGGCGGCAGATGGGCGGCGAGGAGGGCGTGGCCGAGGGGGTTCCAGGCGAGGACGTCGTTGCGGCGGCTCAGGACGAGGGCCGGTACGTCGGTCATGGCGGCCAGCAGCCGACGCGTCGAGGGGGTCGCGTGCTCCGCACGTGCCGTGGCGGGGCGGGTCGCTGAGGGATCGGAGGAGGGACGGGGCCGGGGAGAAGACGAGGAGGACGGGCGGGCCAGGGTCTTCAGATGGGCGATCTCGTCCCCGGTGAGGCGCAGGGTGCGGGCGAGGGAGTCCAGGACGCTGTCGGAGGGGCTGAGGGCGCGGCCCTGTTCGAGGCGGGTGTAGTGGGTGATGCTCACCCCCGCGAGCATCGCCAGCTCCTCGCGGCGCAGGCCGGTCACCCGGCGACGGGTCGGATGCGGGGCGATGCCGACCTCCTCGGGGCGCAGCGCGGCGCGACGGGACCTGAGGAAGTCGCCCAGCTCGGACGGGGCGTTCATCGTGCCTCCTGGCGCGGGGCGAGGGGTGCTGTGTCGGGCGCGGCGGGGCCGTGGGCGGCTCCCCTTCCATCATGCACAGGGCCGGGGACGTACGGGTGCCGTGAGGGTGGTGCCGCGATGACCACCCTCACGGCGGCTGTGCGGGACAGGGTTCTGGCTGGGGTTCTCGGGGCGGGCGAGCCTCTCTCCGTACACAAGGAGAGGGAAGGGACTCGACGACATGTCCGTCACAGACCCGGAGGCGGCGGCCGGTTCGGCGCCTTGCCGCGTACCGGACACAGCCGCCCGGCCGGCCACCCCCGCGCTCACCCCGAGGCTCCGGCTGACCCTCGTGGTGCTGCTCGCGGCTCAGTTCATGCTCGCCGTGGACTTCTCCATCCTGAACGTGGCGTTGCCGGTGATCGGGGAGGGGGTGGGGTTCTCACCGGGGAATCTGCAGTGGATCGGCACGGCGTTCGCGCTGTGCGCGGCGGGGTTCACGCTTCTCTTCGGACGGGTGGCGGACCTGTTCGGCCGTCGCCGTGTCTTCCTCGGCGGGCTGGCGGTGCTGGGCGTGGCCTCGCTGGTCGGCGGTCTCGCGCGGGACCCGGAGGTCCTGATCGCGGCCCGGGTCCTCCAGGGGCTGGCGACCGCCGCCGTCACCCCGGCCGGGCTGTCGCTGCTGACGACCTCCTTCCCGGAGGGGCCACTGCGGGAGAGGGCGCTGGGTCTCAACGGGGCGTTGATGTCGGCCGGCTTCACCACGGGCGCGATCCTCGGGGGCCTGCTCACCGATCTGCTCTCCTGGCGCTGGGCGTTCTTCGTCAACGTGCCCGTCGCCCTCGCCGTCCTCGTCGTCGCGCCGATGGTCGTCAAGGAGTCCCGCGTCCGGAAGCGGCCCAGGCTGGACGTGCCGGGTGCCGTCAGCGTCACGCTCGGTCTGCTGGCGGTCGTCCTCGGCCTGACCCGGGCCGGCGAACACGGCTGGGGTTCGCCCTCCGCACTGGTGGCCCTCGCGGCGGGCGCCGTCCTGCTCGTCGTCTTCTACGCCGTCGAGCGCGGGGCGACCGCGCCGCTGGTGCCGGTCGGAGTACTCGGGAAGCGGTCGGTGGCCTGGGGGAACGCCGCCGGGCTGATCGCGTTCCTCACCGAGACGTCGCTGGTCTTCCTGCTCACCCTCTACCTCCAGGAGGTGCTCGGGTTCTCACCGCTCGCCGCCGGGCTGTCGTTCGGGGTGCTGGGCGTCGGGACGGTCGTCGGCGGAACCCTCGCGCCCAGGGTCATCGGCAGGCTCGGCACCAGGCGGACGCTGATCGTCGGGGGCGCCGTCCAGACCGTCTTCACCGCCGCCCTGCTCGGGCTCGGCGACGAGCGGTCATGGCTGGGCCTGCTACTGGTGTGCACCTTCGCCGGCGGGGTCGGCAACATGCTGGTCATCGTCGGCTTCATGGTCACCGCCACCTCCGGGCTCGCCGACCACGAGCAGGGCCTCGCCACCGGTCTGGCCACCATGACCCAGCAGATCGGCATCACCATGGGCACGCCCGTCATGAGCGCCGTCGCCACCGCGGGCCTCGGCGACGGCGGCACCACAGCCGTCCTCGGCGGGCTCAAGGTCGCCATCGCCGTCAACGCGGCCGTCGTGCTCCTCGGCACTCTCACGAGCGCGGTGTTCCTGCGCGACGGCCGGGCGGGAGCGCCACGGTGACGTCGTCTCGGCCCGTGCACGCCCGGTCGGCCTCTGCGTGTCATCTTCGGTCGGCGGAGGGTTTCACGTTCGGTCGATGTGGACGTTCGTGGACTTCACTCGGGCCGTGGCCTCCATGCCGACTTCCAGGCCGAGTTCTTCGACGGCCTCGCGGGTGAGGAGGGAGACCAGGCGGTGGGGGCCCGCCTGGATCTCGACCTGGGCGGCTACGTCGCCGAGCTTTACGGCGGTGACGATGCCGGGGAAGGCGTTGCGGGCCGAGGTGTACGGGGCGTCGGTCTCGTCGGTGGGGTCCGAGGCCAGTTCCACGGAGAAGGCCGCGAGGTCCGTGCCGTCGATGAGCCGGCGTCCGTTCTCGTCGCGCCGCGTCGCCACCCGGCCCGCGTCCGCCCATCGCCGCGCGGTGTCGGGGCTGACCCCGAGCAGCCGCGCGGCCTGACCGATCGTGTAGGACTGCATGGGCGCCAAGATATGCGTCAGCGGGTCGGTGCCGTACGCCGCCGCCCCGCCCGGCCGATGAGCACCGCCCCCACGGCCAGCAGCAGCCCGACCGCCGCCGCGCCGCCGCCGATCGTCACCAACTCCGAGTCCAGCTCGGGGTGCTTGGTCTTCGAGGTGCCGTCCGGGGTGCCGAGGTGTTCCTCGCCCTGGTACGCGACCGGTTCGGTGCGGTCCGCCGGCGGTTTCCCGGCGGCCTCGATCGCGGCGGGGGCATCGATGATTCCGTAGCCGTCCAGTGGGCTGTGGCCCTGAGCGGCGTGCCCGGCGGTCGTGGTCAGGATCGTCCGGACCTGCGCCGGGGTCAGCTTCTCGTTGTGGGAGAGCATCAGGGCGACGACACCGGAGGCCAGGGCCGTCGCGGGCGAGGTGCCGTCGATCGTCGCGTAGCCGCCGGTGTCGCTCGCGCTCATGATGTCCACGCCGGGCGCCGCGACCGCGTTGTACGTCCGTACGGTGGAGAACGCGGCCCGGGTGCCGTCCTGCTGGAGCGCGGTTACGGCGATCACGCCCGGGTAACCCGCCGGGTACTGGGCGTCGTTGGAGAGGTCGCCGTTGTTGCCCGCCGAGGCGAGGACCGGGATGCCCGCCAGCGCCGCGCGGCCCAGGGCGTCGGTCTCGTCCTCGTCGTAGCTGCTGCCGAGGAGCTGGTCGCCGATGGACATGGAGATCACGTCGGCGCCGTGCTCGATCGCGTAGTCGATGCCCTGCGCGATGGGGTTGCCGCCCTTGACGTACGTCGGCTCCTCGCTTCCGTCGGTCACCCGGAGCGAGAGGATCTTCGCCTTCGGGGCGACCTTGAGGACGTCCGAGGCCATCGCCGTACCGTGCCGGCCCTCGTTGTCCGCCTGCTCGGAGTCCGAGCCCTCCCCGAAGTAGTCGGGGCCCGTGGTCACCTTGCCCTTGAGCGCGGGGTGGTCGGCCTTGACGCCGGTGTCGAGGACCGCGACGGTGACGCCCTCGCCCTGCGCGAGCCGCTGCGCCGCGTCCAGCTTCAGCGCCTGGTGCTCCCAGGACCGGGGGACCGTCTCGGCCGCGCTCGCCGTACCCGTGGCGGCCGTGGTGAGCAGCAGTGCGGCGGTCGCCGTGACGACGCCGGCCCGCCGCCGCACGCTCCTGCCGGTGCCGGTGCCGGTGCTCACACCTGCGCCCGCGCTCATATCTGTGCCCCCGCTCATCCCCGTGTCCTTGCTCATCGCCGTGCTCGTGCCCATGCCCATGCCCGTGCCCGTGCTCATGAGGTCTCCAGGAGCAGGTCGCCGAGGTGGTAGTCGACGTCGTCGCACAGGGCCTTCGCCGCGCCCCGCCACGGGGCGCGGTCGTCGCCCGCGTCCCAGTTGTGGCTGCCGAACTCGCCGGGCAGATGGCCCGCCCTGCGGCCGTCGACCGCGCCGGTGGAGGCCACGAGGACGTACGGCAGGGACGATTCCGCGATCGCGACCCCCGCCCCGCCGTTGCTCCGCGCGTCGCTCCACTTCGCCGCGATCGTGCCGGGCACGGCGAACGCCTTCACCCCGACCTCGGGGTCGAGTTTGTCCTCGTCCTTCTCGAAGAACGCGGTCATCTCGTCCTTCGCGGACTGCCCGGCGGGCAGCACGATCAGCGCGACCGTGCCGACGGTGTTCCCCGTCGGGTCCACGTACGTGGCGCGCAGCACCGCCTCGCAGTCGAGCTTGGCGACGGCGGCCGACGTGACCTTGTTGAGCCCCTTCGCGCAGTCGGTGTCCTCGGATATGCCGACGCGGTGCCACGTGGCGCGCGAGTTGTCGGGCCTCGTGGTCGTCGCGTTCACCCGGGGTGCCAGGGAGTCGGGGAAGAGCTCGTCCGCCGGCTCGTTCCGCCACATCGTCGGGCCGTAGCCGTCACGGTTGGGAATGTCCTGGCTCGCGTTCGAGTACGCGTGACCGACCAGGAGACCGCCGCCGAGCATGCCGAGCAGCCCGACGAAACCGAGGGCGCCGGCGAGACAGCCGCGCGCCGCGCCGCCCTTGGCCGGGGGCGGCGCCGGGACCGGGGCGGGGTGCGGGGCCTGGCCCTGAGCGGGCGGGTGAGACTGATACGGCTGCTGTGGCCGCTGCGGCTGCTGTGTTTGATACGGCTGCTGGTGTGGCTGGTGTGGCTGGTGTGGCTGACCGTACGGGCCAGGTGGTTGTCCGTAAGGGCCTGACGGTTGTCCGTACGGGCCCGATGGCTGTCCGTAGCCTCCGGCTTGGCCGGGCTGCTGGGGCGGTGTCGGATAGGACATGGCCCCTCTCCTCGTCGTCGGTGTCACTGAACGGGCGCGCGACGCACGGAGAGACGAGCGGAAAGCGACGACGCGAAGCGGGAGTCGGCAACGCGAAGCGAAATGGGCACAGTTGCACCCGCACATGCCCCCGTGCATGCGAACGCCGATCATATAGAGCCACTTTGACGAGTCGTCGACCCGCTACCAAGACGTGATCAGTCGTGCACTCGGCCTCCCCGCACCCATCACCCGGCCTCAGTCGATCCGTGAGAACCGGCGGGCGGCGAGCAGCAGGAGGAGCAGGGACGGGGCCACGACCAGGGCGAGTTCCAGGACGACCGGCGGGGTCCAGCCCCACCACTCGGGGCCCGCGTGGAACCAGGCCGGGGCCGCGGTGGTCGTGTCCGGGGCGGGCATGGTGCGGCGCAGGGCGTCGACGCCGTAGCTGAGCGGGTTGGCGAGGACGGCGGCGCCGAGCCACGACGGCAGGCCGCCGACCGGGAAGAGCGCGCCGGACAGCAGCATCGCCGGGGCCATCGCCAGGCCGGAGACGATCTGGAAGGTCTCCGGGCGCCGGATGCACACGGCCGCCGAGACACCCAGCGCGGTGAGCGCGAACGCGAGCGCGGCGGCCTCGGCCAGCACCAGCAGCAGCCGGGGGTGGTAGGGCAGCCCCATCGGGCCGGCGAGGGCGAGGACGGGCAGCGCGTACAGGGCCCCGGTGGTGGCGCCGCCCAGACAGATGCCCACCAGGACCGCGCCGCGCCGCACCGGCGCCACCAGCATCTGGCGCAGGAACCCCGACTGCCGGTCCCACATGATCACCGTACCGACCGCCACGGCCGGGCCCTGGACGACCATCAGCAGCGTGCCGGGGAACAGGAACGCCTGGTAGTGCCCGAGGTCACCCCCGGCGGAGCCGATCCCGTCCCCGAGCACGAACAGGAACAGCAACGGCGCCGCGAGCCCCATCACCAGCCGGGCCCGGTTGCGCAGGAACCGGGTCATCTCCCGCCGCCAGAGGATGCGGACGGTCCGTAGATCGGCCGTGAACGGACCGGTGGGGGAGGGGGAGAGGGCGTCGGACATGGCTGCCGATGACACGGGCATGCCTCCTCGGAGGGCCGGGGAAGAGCGCCCCGGCGGGGGCGCGGGAAACTGCGCGACCGGCCACGACGGCGCCGCGGCCGACCGACAACCCCGTCACGGCACCCTCAGCCCCTCAGCGGGGCGCATCGCGGAGCGTGTGGTGCAGGAACACGTCGTCGAGGGTCGGGGAGGCGACCGTCACGGAGCGCACGGGGACGGTGAGCCCGGCGCAGAGGCGGGGGACGAGGGCGGCGCCGTCGGGCGCGCGCAGACGTACGCCGTCGGGGCCGGTCTCCGCCGGGAGGCCGAACGACCGGCGCACCGTCTCGGCGGCCCGCTCGTCGTCATCGGTGCGCAGGGTGACGACATCCGCGCCGATGACCGACTTCAGCGCGCGGGGCGTGCCCTCCGTGACCAGTTCGCCGTGGTCGATGATGGCGATGCGGTCGCAGTGCTCGGCCTCCTCCAGATGATGCGTGGTCAGGAAGACGGTGATGCCGTGCTCCCGGCACAGCAGCCGCAGATGCTCCCAGAGCGCGGCCCGGGTCTGCGGGTCGAGTCCGGCGGTGGGTTCGTCGAGGAAGAGGACCCGGGGGCCGTGCACCAGGGCCCGGGCGATCTCCAGCCGGCGGCGGGTGCCGCCGGAGAGGGTGCGTACGGTGTGGCCGGCCCGGTCGGCGAGACCGACCAGGCCCAGCAGGGCCGCGCTCGCCGCGCGGGCCGCCGCGCCGGGCAGCCCGTACAGCTCGGCCTGCAGCCGCATGCTCTCCATCGCGGTCAGGTCCTGGTCGAGGGTCTGTTCCTGGAAGACGACGCCGATCCGCCGCCGTACCCGCCCGGCCTCCCGGACCACATGGGCCCCGGCCACCCACGCGTCGCCCAGGCTGGGGCGCAGCAGGGTGCAGAGCATGCCGACGGTGGTGGTCTTGCCCGCCCCGTTGGGGCCGAGGAACCCGAAGATGAGGCCCGCGGGGACGGCGAGGTCGAGTCCGACCACGGCCTGACGGGTCCCGTAGAGCTTGCCGAGGTCCTCGGTGCGTACGGCGAAGTCGTCGGAGCGGCCGGGGAGGGTGCCCATGCGGACGGGGTCGGGGCCGGGGGCCCTCTCCGTCACGGACGCACCCGTGGTGCGACCGTCATGATCGGTGGGATGCCCGGGGTGAGCGGCAGGTCGTCCACGGGACGGCCCTCCGCCTCCACCCACGCGTGGGCGACCATCGGGACCGTACGCATCCCCGTGCGCCATGTGGGCCACACGCCCCGGGCGCGGCAGAGCAGGGCGGTGGCGATGGACCGGGGCAGACAGCCCTGCCCGGCGCAGCGCACGCTGACCGCGACGATCTCGGCGCGGGCGCGGGCCGCCTCGGCGTAGGTGGCGGGGCGGCCGCCGCGCGAGCAGGCGGTCAGGATCCGCCGGATGCGCAACGGGGAGAGCCGGCCGATGAGATGGGCCGCGCCCACCGCGAGGAGCGGGAGCGGCCGCCGGTGCAGGGGCAGCCGTCGGCGTTCCTGGAAGACGGAGGGGACGCTCATGCCACCACCAGCCCGTTGTCCGCCAACTCGGCGGTCAGCGCGGCGACATCGGCCGCCGCCCGCTCCTCGGACACCTGGTACCGCGCCATGAGCACCCGGACCGCGTCGGCCGGGGAGTCCCCGTCGAGCAGGACCCGCAGGATCAGCGCGCCACTCGCGTTCAACTTGAAGTACCTCCCCTTGCGTTCGTCCAGCAGCACCATCCCGTCCTCGACGTCGGACACGGAGACGTGCCGCCGCAGCGTCAGTCGCGGTGTCGGCCGCGGTGCCGTGCCCCCGGCCCGCTTCCCCGTATGCCGCCGTCCTCCGGTCGTGCTCATGCCGCCGCCTCGCTTCCCAGGGCCGGCGTCGCCGCCGTCGGGCCCGAGTGCGCGCGGAGCCAGGTCTCGACGGCGAGGGTCGCTTCGAGGGTCACGGGGGAGAGCCGGGGCGGGAACATGCTGAGGCAGGCGCGGCGCAGGGCGTCGGCGTCGACGAGACCGAGGGTCGCGAGGAGCGGCCGGTCGAGGAGTTCGGCCAGGTCGGCGCGGCGGGTGCGCAGCCCGCTGCGCATCTCGGCGCTGTACTCGCCCTTGGTACGGCGCGCGAGCAGCTCGGCGGGCACCGCCTCCCGCATGGCCCGCACCAGGAGCGGCTTGTACGCGAACGGGGTGGTCCGTTCGTGCAGCCGTACGGACAGGGCCGCCTCGATCACCCGGTCGTCGTAGAAGGGGTGGTGCGTCGGCAGGCCCGCCTCGCTGGTGACACGGGCGAGCTGGCGTGCCAGCCGGGTGCCGTTGTGCACGGACCACAGCGCCTCGTGCTGCCCCCGGGTCGGCGCGAGCGGCTCGGCTTCGAGCGCGGTCTGCCAGAGCAGTTCGCGTACGGCCGCCGCCGCGTCCGGGCTCGCCCAGGGCGGGAGTTGGGGGCGCAGCAGCTGCCAGCCGAGGGCGGGGGAGCCGTCCAGGGCCAGTACGGGGGACAGGTCGCGGGCGGTGTCGGCGAGCCAGCGCCCGTACGAGCGGCGGTCGGCCAGCGCTCGCAGCGTCGGCAGCAGATGCCAGCGCTGGGCGGAGACGGTCGCCCGGAGGTGGGTGAGCGCGGTGCGCGGCCGGGTTCGAAACGTGGAGTGCAGATACGGCGGACGCGCCGACAGGATCTGGTCCGCGCCCTCGCCGGACAGATGCAGCCGCGAGCCCAGCCCCGCCAGCCGCCGCGCGGTCTCCGCGAACGGGGCCCGGACGCGGGCGCCCGTGAACGGCTCGTCCACGCCCTCGCCGGCCCGCAGCACCCCGGTGTAGTGCGGTGGCAGTTCGGCCATCGGCAGTACGTGGTGGTCCGTGTCGCGGAGATGCTCCGCCGCCCGGCGGGCCCAGGCGAGGTCGTCGTTGGCGGGGTCCGCGCCGGTGAGGGTGAGGGCCAGCAGCCGGGCGGGGCCCCGCGCGGCGAGGAAGCACAGCGAGGTGGAGTCCAGCCCGCCGGACAGGTCCGAACTGATCGTCCCGCCCCCGGCGGTGCGTACGGCCACCGCGTCCGCGAGCGCCTCGGCCAGCAGCTCCGCGCCCTCGTCGAGCGGCAGTTCGGGCTCGGGGGTCTGCCACCAGCGGCGCGTACGGGCGTTGCCGACGGTGTCCGTCAGCAGTGCCGTACCGGCCGGGACCGCCGACACCCCCCGCCACAGGGGGCGTTCGGCGAGCGGGTGCGGGATCAGCGGGTCCATGAGCCGGAGTGCCACGAGGCGTTCGTCGATGCCGGCGTCGAGGGCCGTGGCCAGGACGTCCGCGCGGTCGCAGGCGACGACGACACCGGCCACCCGGGCGGAGAACAGCCGCCGCAGGCCCGACGCCGTGCCCTGGGAGCGCAGCCGCCCCGACTGCGACGCCAGCAGATGGCAGCCGCCGGTCGGGCCCGAGCCGATCCGGTCGAGCGAGCCGAGCGCGTCGTCACCCCGGACGAGTGCGGCGAGGCGGGGTGCGGTCAGCGGGGAGGGGCCCACGACCGCGACCCGTGCGTCGCCGACCGTCGCGACGGCCATCTCCTCGTCGGCCCACCGCCCGACGAGCCACGGCCGCCCGGACGCGTGCTCCACGATCCGCGTCGCGGTCGCGCCCAGCACGGCGGCCGCCGCCCGGGCCCTGTCGCAGTCGGGCAGCACCGCGAACCAGCCGCTGCCCGGTGTCGTACATTCCGGCGTCACGCGCGTCGACCCCCTGGTGTTCTGTGGCTTGCCGGTGTGTTGTGGATTGCTTTTGTCCGGCGTCTGTCCGTGAATTTTCTGGGGCGCGGCCGGAATTCCTGGAAGAATTCCGGCCGCGGCTCCTCACTCGTTATGGCTCTTTGTGTGAGGTGACGGTTGTGAGGGTGATCAGCAGACGTTGTGCTGGGCGGGATATTCGAAGAAGTTGAATCCGCAGCCGGTGGTCAGCTCCGAGAATCCGGCGATCTCGGCCACCGCCGGCGGCTCGTAGACCGGCTTCTCGTCCATCTGAGGCTGCTCCATCGCATGTCTCCTTCCGTGAACGGTGGAAATTCCGGATACATGCTGCGATACGGGATGTGTGCCCCACAAGGGGTGGTTTTCGCCGCCACGGGTGAGCGGGCGGCGAGTGGATATTCGAGTTTGGGGACGCGGTTTCGGTTCCGTGGCCGACGTGGGATCGGGGCCCGCTCGCGCGGGCGATGGTGAAGCCTCGGGGGTGCGGTGTCCAGCATTCGGTGGATAAACCCGCCGCCCCGGTGATTCGTCCTCGGCGGGGCGATCTTCGGTGTGGGCGAGGGAATTCTTCCCGCCATGGCCGCTTTTCTTCCTCCGGTAATCCGACAATGGCCGAAAGGTTGAAGGGGCTAGTCTGTATACAGAGCGGTGCGCGGGTGTGGTGTGTGGTGTGCGGGTGACCGTCACCTCACAACCCGAGCCCCCGCAACGCCACCGAGACATGCCCCCGCAGTGGGCGGTCCCACCCCGGTACGGTCCCGGCGACATTCCCGACCTCGGCGTCGACGAGCACGGTCAGTGCCTCCTCGGGCAGCGCGGCCGGCTGTCGGCGGGCCAGCGCGACGGCCGCCGTGACCCGTACGGCCTCGTCGGCGGAGGCCAGACAGCCGGTCAGCGCGGTGAGTTCACGGCTGGCGAGCGGCCCGGCCAGGTGCGCCAGCGCGAGATTCGCCGACGCCCGCGCGCCGCCACCACCACCGGCGGCCCCGGCGCCCCCACCGGCCGTGTCCCGGCCCGCCCGCCTCCGCGAGCGCCTCCGCCAGCCCGGGGGCGTTGGAGAACCAGACCACCAGCGCGGCGGCGAGGGCGGCCACGGCCGGGTCGGGGTCGTGCAGCCAGCTCACGAAGGCCGCCGTGTGCGGCTCGGCCGCGCGGTAGGCGTCGGCGGCCCAGCGGAGTGCCACCGCGTCGGCCACGTCGGCGACGGACTCGATGTCCGGGTCCTCCTCCTCGAACAGCACCCGCACCACCGCCGCCACGTCCGCCGCGCCGACCCGGTCCGCCTCCGCGAAGGCCCGTACGGGGTCGAAGGGCAGCTCGTCGTCGCGCGCATCGCCGATGACGACGGCGTGCAGGACGCGGAGCACGGTGGCCCCGGTCGGGCGTCGTGGGAGCGCCGACGAGCGCCACCAGCGGAGCGACCACATGCGCGCTGGCCGGCCACCGGGTGCCCTGGTGGTACACGCTGCCGGTCAGGAACGACACGGCCGTACGCCGGACCGCCGGGTCGGCGTCCGCCAGCGCGGCCAGATGCGCGGGGACGTCCGCGGCCCGGCCGTACGCGTGATGGAGCCCGGCCCAGTCGGTCGGGGAGCCGGTCGGGGAGCCGGTGGGGGAGGAGGACGGCGTACTCACCGCGGCGTGCTCACCCTCCTGTGAGTGCCCCGGCCACCAGCCCCGCCACCTTGGCCACCAGCGGGTTGTCCGAGGGGCCTTCGGGGGCGTGCTTGGTCGTCAGGACGGACAGGACGAGGGGCGGGCGGTGGGGCGGCCAGACGACGCCGACATCGTTGGCGACCCCGTACTGCGACCCGCCGCCCGTCTTGTCCGCGAGCGTCCAGTCGGCCGGAAGGCCCGCGCGGAAACGCTCGATGTTGGTGGAGTTGGCGATCAGCCAGTCGGTCAGCAGTTCCCGGTCCGCGTCCGGCAGGGCCCGGCCGAGTATGAGCCGCGCGTAGGTCCCGCTGATCGCCCGAGGGGTGGTGGTGTCGGTCCTCCGCCAGGGCTCCGCCGAGTTCAGCTGGGGCTCCCAGCGGTCGAGGCGGGTCGTCCGGTCGCCGAGCGAGCGGCAGAAACGGGTGATCGCGGTCGGCCCGCCCAGCTCGCGCAGCAGCAGGTTCGCCGCCCCGTTGTCGCTGTGCGAGACGCTCGCGGAGCACAGCTCCCCGACGGTCATACCGGCCGCGACGTTGGCCTCCTTGACGGTGATGGGGCAGTAGCCCGCCGCCTCGACGTACTCCTTCGTGTAGTGGATCCGCTTGGCGAGGTACTCCCCGTCACGGTCGAGGTCGCGTAACACCGCGCCGGCGCCGAGCGTCTTGAACACCGAGCAGATGGGGAACCGCTCGTCCGCGCGGTACGCCAGCGTGCGCCCCGTGGCCGTGTCGTGGGCGAAGACCCCCAGCCGCGCGGCGTGCTCCCGCTCCAGTTCCCCCAGTTGACGGGAGAAGCCGGGGTCGGAGGGGGCCGAGGCGTACGCCGTTCCGGAACCGAGTGCGCCCAACACGCCCAGCCCCGCCAGACCGCCGAAGCCGAGCACCGTACGGCGGCGGGGACGTGATCCCATGGTTTCCAAGGTTTTCTCCCTATCCGGTCGTGATCTCTGTCCGACTCCGGATCTGGAGACGCCCCTGCCGTCCCACTGGTTTCCCTCGGCTCACCCACTTCGCGCAGGACATAAGGCGGGACAAAGCGAGGGACAAAGCGCGGGACCTGGGGCAGGACATGACGAGGGCGGGGTCCCAGGACCCCGCCCGTGGTTCATGAACGGTCAGCTCACGGCCAGACCAGGCAGTACGGCTGATGCCCCGCCTCGTGCAGCCGGTGGCTGAAGTCCTGCCACTCGTGGAGGAGCTGGTAGACGTTGAAGGCGTCGCGGGGGCCGCCGCGGTCCGGGACCGTCGACCAGATGAAGGCGGCCGCGCCGACCGCTTCCTCGCCGATGCCTCTGAGGGGGTCGACGACGGTCATCGGGAGCTTCACGACGGCGTAGTCGGGGTGGAGGACGACCAGTTCGAGCGGGGGCACCTTGTGGAGGGGGACGCCTTCGATGCCGGTCAGCACCATCGCGGCCATCGTCTCCGGCTTGATCTTGGTGAACATGCCGTTCATACCCAGCTCGTCGCCGCCGAGCTCCTCGGGGCGCATCGAGATCGGGACACGGGCCGCGGTCGCGCCGTCGGGCGCGCCGAAGTATTTGTACGTCACCCCCACCCGACCACCATTCCCGCTCCCCGCCCGGAGCCGGTTGACCACGTGGTCCAGGCCGTCCACCCGGTCCGTGCGATCCGCGCTCTCGACGCGGTCCCCACGGTCCTTGCGGTCCGCGCGGCTCCTGCGTTCGGCGCGCGTCCTGCGATCCACCAGGTCAGGCCGGTCCATCCGGTCCGTCTGATCCATTCCGTCCACACGATTGACACGATCCACATGATCGGCACGATCCATACGGTCCATACCGTCCATACGGCTGCGCCGCCCGATCCGCTCAGGCCCACCGCTCTGGATCCGGTCGGAACCACTGGACGGGACCCGGTCGGAACCGCTCGGGAGACGGTCACCACCGGTCTCGGCCCGGCCGGTACCCGCTTCCGTACGGTCGTCGCGGCTGTCGCGGCCATCGCGGCCGTCACGCCCGTCGCGGTCGGAACGGTCGGCGTCGCCCTGCGGACCGTGTGAGTCATGTGCGCCCTGTGCACTCTGCGGACCGTACACGCCCGGCCGTCCCTGCGGAGCGTACGGGGGCTGTGACCCCGGCGACCCCAGCGTGGGGGGCGTGGGCGGAACCGGTGGCACGGGGGGTACCGGCGGTGCCGGCGGTGGCGCGGGCAGCGAACCCTGCGGGCCCGGCGCGCCCGGCAACGGACCCGGCCCGGCCGGCCCGCTCAGCTCACCCGGCGTGCTCCGGTCCGTGGGCACCCCGCGATCGGAGGACCCGCCGCGATCGGAAGACCCGGCCCGGTCGGTCGACCCGCTCCGGTCGGTGGACCCGCTCCGCTCCTGCCGGGTCTCCGCGGCCTCCTCCGCCTCGCGCCGGTGCCTGCCCCGCCGGGCACGACGAGGACCGAGGTCACCGGCCCCCTCGCCCAGTCCGCCACCGCGATGCATATCTCCACCCGAACGCATTTCTGGGCCGCGTGACCCCCGCCGCGCAACCCGATCATCGTGTCAGTGACCTCCCCCGCGACCGCCCGCCGAAACGTGCGCGGAAACACCAGTCCGCAGGATCTTCGGAGCCTCTGACACCATGGCCTGTGTGAGCTATCCGTACGAAGCCCCAGTTTCGCAGACTCTTTTCGAGCGCGCGTCGGCCGTCACGCCCGGCGGCGTGAACTCTCCCGTGCGCGCCTTCCGCGCCGTGGGCGGTACGCCCCGGTTCATGGTGTCCGGTACCGGTCCATATCTGACCGACGCCGATGGCCGTGAGTATGTCGATCTCGTGTGTTCGTGGGGTCCGATGATCCTCGGGCACTCCCGTCCCGAGGTCATCGCGGCTGTTCAGGAGGCCGTCTCGCGCGGGACCTCCTTCGGTACGCCCGGTGAGGGCGAGGTCGCGCTCGCCGAGGAGATGGTGGACCGGGTCGGGCCGCTGGAGCAGGTGCGGCTCGTGTCCAGCGGGACCGAGGCCACCATGTCGGCGATCCGGCTGGCCCGCGGCTTCACCGGCCGCGCCAAGGTGGTGAAGTTCGCCGGGTGTTACCACGGTCACGTCGACTCGCTGCTCGCCGCCGCCGGGTCGGGAGTCGCGACGTTCGCGCTGCCCGACACCCCGGGCGTCACCGGCGCCCAGGCCGGCGACACGATCGTGCTGCCCTACAACGACCTCGACGCCGTACGGGCCGCCTTCGCCGCGCATCCCGGCGAGATCGCCTGCGTGATCACCGAGGCCTCCCCGGGCAACATGGGCGTCGTACCGCCCCTGCCGGGCTTCAACCAGGGACTCAAGGACGTCTGCGCCGAGAACGGCGCGCTGTTCGTCTCCGACGAGGTGATGACCGGGTTCCGGACCAGCCGGGCCGGGTGGTTCGGGATCGACGGGGTCGTGCCCGACCTCATGACGTTCGGCAAGGTCATGGGCGGTGGCTTCCCGGCCGCCGCGTTCGGGGGGCGCGCCGATGTGATGGCGTACCTCGCGCCCGCCGGGCCCGTCTACCAGGCCGGGACGCTCTCCGGGAACCCGGTCGCGACGGCCGCCGGGCTCGCGCAGCTGCGGCTGCTGGACGAGGCGGCGTACGGCGTCGTCGATGCCGTGTCGCTCCGGATCCAGGGGCTCGTCTCCGAGGCGCTCACCAAGGAGGGTGTCGCGCACACGGTGCAGCGCGCCTCCAACATGTTCTCCGTGTTCTTCACGGACACGCCCGTGCGGAACTACGAGGAGGCCAAGGCGCAGGAGTCGTTCCGCTTCAACGCCTTCTTCCACTCGATGCTGTCGCAGGGTGTCTACTTGCCGCCGTCGTCGTTCGAGTCGTGGTTCGTGTCGACCGCGCACGACGACCGGGCGGTTCAGCGGATCGCCGACGCCCTTCCGGCGGCGGCGCGGGCAGCAGCGGAGGCTTCGGCAGCATGAGTGACATCACGGTCGTCCACCTGATGCGGCACGGCGAGGTCGCCAACCCGGACGGGATTCTCTACGGGCGGCTCAGCGGGTACCACCTGTCGGACCTCGGGCGGCGGATGGCCGACCGGGTCGCCGAGCATCTGTCGTCCCGGGACGTGACGCATGTCGTGGCCTCCCCGCTGGAGCGGGCGCAGGAGACGGCGACGCCGATCGCCAAGGCGCACGGGCTCGACCTCGCGACCGACGGGCGCCTCATCGAGGCGGACAACGTCTTCCAGGGCAAGACCTTCGGCGTCGGCGACGGCGCGCTGAAGCGGCCGGAGAACTGGAAGCATCTGGTCAACCCCTTCAAGCCGTCGTGGGGTGAGCCGTACGTCGACCAGGTCGTGCGGATGATGGGGGCGCTGGACGCGGCGAAGGACGCGGCACGCGGGCACGAGGCCGTGCTCGTCTCGCATCAGCTGCCGATCTGGATCGTGCGGTCGTACGTCGAGAAGCGGCGCCTCTGGCACGATCCGCGGCGGCGGCAGTGCACGCTCGCCTCCCTGACGACGTTCACGTACCAGGGCGACAGGATCGTGTCCGTGGGGTACAGCGAGCCGGCGCGGGATCTGGTGCCGCCGCATCTGCTGGCGGGCGCCAAGCCGGTAAAGGGCAAGGACAAGGCTTTTGGGGCTTGAGGTGGTTGGGGAACTGCGGGTCCGTTGTGGCTGGTCGCGCAGTTCCCCGCGTCCCTGAGAAGAACCTGATTTCCCCGGAGATCAAAAGGAACCGTCGCGTCCTCTCATCCCTCTAGAACGGTGTGCTTCACGTGAACGGCTGCGTGAAATGACCGAGGGGGAAGTAATGCGCGACATATCGCGAAGGGGAATGCTCGGACTCGGCGCGGGCGCCGCCGCGGGGCTGGGGCTGACCGGGTGCGGTACGGGGCTCGGGGGCAGGCCGAGCGAGGCCGATGGGGCCGGTGAGGGTGGCAAGGCCCCCGGGAAGAAGGCGAAGCCCGGGAAGACGGTGAAGCTGCTGGGTGACGGGTCGACCGCGTACACGGGGAAGCAGCCGAACCAGCCGGGGAAGCCGCGGCCGCTGGCGCCGGGCGAGACGCCGCCGCAGTTCGTGGTGTTCTCGTGGGACGGGGCCGGTGATGTCGGGAACGGCCTTTTCGAGCGGTTCCTCAAGGCCGGGCGGGATCATGACGCCCATATGACGTTCTTCCTCTCCGGTATCTATGTCCTTCCGGAGTCGAAAAAGCGCATCTATCTTCCGCCGAACAACGCGCCCGGCGCTTCCGACATCGGTTATCTGACGGACGAACACATCAAGTCGACGCTGGGTCATGTGCGCACGGCGTGGCTCGACGGACACGAGATAGGCACCCACTTCAACGGCCACTTCTGCGGGGGCAGCGGCTCGGTCGGGAACTGGACGCCGAAGCAGTGGCGCAGCGAGATCGACCAGGCGAAGTCGTTCGTCAAGGAGTGGAAGACGAACAGCGGCTGGACCGACGTCGAACCGCTGCCGTTCGACTACGACAAGGAGCTGGTCGGCGGTCGGACGCCGTGTCTGATGGGGCAGGAGAACCTGCTGCCCACCGCGCGCGAGCTGGGCTGGCGCTACGACTCCTCCTCGCCCGGCGGTCTCCAGGTCTGGCCCGGGAAGAAGGAGGGCGTCTGGGATCTGCCGCTGCAGTCCGTGCCGTTCCCGGGGCGGAGCTTCGAGGTCCTGTCCATGGACTACAACATCATGTTCAACCAGTCGCAGAACTCCACCCAGGCCCCGCCCGCCAACTACCCGGCGTACCGGACGCAGGCGACCGGCGCGTATGTCGCCGGGTTCCAGCGGGCGTACGAGACGAACCGGGCGCCGCTGTTCATAGGCAACCACTTCGAGGAGTGGAACGGCGGGGTCTACATGGACGCCGTCGAGGAGGCCCTCAAGCACATCGCGCGGGCCAAGGAGAAGGCCAAGGACGGGGATATACGGATCGTCTCGTTCCGGCAGTTCGTGGACTGGATGGACGCCCAGACGCCGGAGGTCCTGGCCCAGCTCCGGACCCTCGGGGTGGGGGAGCGGCCGACGGGTGGGTGGAAGGAGTTCCTGGGGTCCGGTTCGGCCGCCTGACCTGCTGACAAGAGGGCTTCCGACCCCGCCGTAAGCCCTCGAAACGGGCATGCGAAACTTTTCACATGAGTGTCCGTACGAGCCGTAGTCGTGCCGCTTTGCTCTCTGCCGGGGCCGCCGCCCTGGCGCTGACCCTGTCCGCGTGCGCGGGCGGTGGCATCGAGGGCGGTGGCGGTCAGGCCGGGTTCATCACCGGCTCCGACGGGATCGCGACGGTGAAGAAGGGGGACCGGGACACCGCGCCCGCTCTCTCCGGGAAGACCATCGACGGCGAACAGCTCGACCTCTCCGCCTACAAGGGCAAGATCATCGTCCTGAACGTGTGGGGTTCCTGGTGCGCGCCGTGCCGCGCCGAGGCGCCGAACCTGGCGAAGGTCTCCGAGGATCTCGCCGACCAGGGCGTGCAGTTCGTCGGTATCAACACGCGGGACACCAGCACCCGGCCCGCGGTCGCCTTCGAGGAGCAGTACAAGGTCGAGTATCCGAGCCTGTACGACCCCACCGGCAAGCTGCTGCTGCGCTTCGAGAAGGGCTCGCTCAACCCGCAGCTGATCCCGTCCACACTGGTCGTGGACCGGGACGGGAAGCTCGCGGCGCGCACCCAGCAGGCGCTGAGCGAGGAGAAGCTGCGCAAGATGCTCAAGCCGATCCTCGCGGAGAAGTGACGTGCCGGGGATGTCCTCCGCGCCGGCCACGGCCACCGCGCTGACCACGACCGCCGCCGAGCTGAACGAGACCGTCTTCAACGGGGCCCTGCTGCTCGCCCTGCCGATCGCCGTGCTCGGCGGGCTCGTCTCCTTCTTCTCGCCCTGTGTCCTGCCGCTGGTGCCCGGCTATCTGTCGTACGTCACCGGAGTCGGCGGCACCGACCTGGTCGACGCCCGCCGGGGCCGGATGGTCGCCGGGGCCGGGCTGTTCGTGCTCGGTTTCACCATCGTGTTCGTCTCCAGCGGCGCGCTCTTCGGCTACTTCGGCCGGACCCTGCTGGAGCACCAGGACGTGCTCACCAAGGTGCTCGGCGCCCTGATGATCGCCATGGGCCTGTTCTTCATGGGGCTGATGCCCTGGTTCACTCAGCGCGAGTTCCGCTTCCACACCAGGCCGGCCACCGGGCTCGTGGGCGCCCCGATACTGGGCGCGCTCTTCGGCATCGGCTGGGTGCCCTGCATCGGCCCGACCCTCGCCTCGGTCAACGCGCTCGCCCTCGAACAGGCCAGCGCCGGTCGCGGGGCCCTGCTGATGGTGGCGTACTGTCTGGGGCTGGGCCTGCCCTTCGTGCTCGCCGCGGTGGCCTTCCGCAAGGCGCTCGGCGCCTTCGCCTGGGTCAAACGGCACTACGCGTGGGTGCTGCGCATCGGCGGCGGCATGATGATCACGATCGGACTGCTCATGCTGACCGGCGCCTGGGACCGCATCATTCAGGAGATGCAGGTCTGGTCCGCCGGCTTCACCCCTGGGATCTGAGCCAATGACGACGACCGACTCCGGCAACCGCGAGAAGAACGCCGGCCCCCCTCCGGCGGGCGGCGACCACGCGAACACCGCCCGGCGCGGGAGCACCGCCCCCGACGACAGCGACCTCGGTGCCGCCGGCTCGCAGCTGTCCACCGCCCCCCAGGAGGAAGCCCCCAATCTTCCCTCGCTGGGTGTGATCGGGTGGGCCCGCTGGTTCTGGCGGCAGCTGACGTCCATGCGGGTCGCGCTGCTCCTTCTCTTCATGCTGTCGCTCGCGGCGATCCCCGGCTCGCTGATCCCGCAGTCGGGGCAGGACGAGACCCAGGTCGCCGACTTCATGAAGCGGCACGACACCCTGGGGCCGGTCTACGAGAAGCTCGGGCTGTTCCACGTCTACAGCTCGGTGTGGTTCTCGGCGATCTACATCCTGCTCTTCGTCTCGCTCATCGGCTGCATCGTGCCCCGCACCTGGCAGTTCGTCGGCCAGCTGCGCGGCCGACCGCCGGGCGCGCCCAAGCGGCTGACCCGGCTGCCCGCGTACGCGACATGGCGTACGGAGGCCACGCCGGAGCAGGTGCGTGAGGCCGCGCTGAAGGCGCTGCGCAAGCGCCGGTTCCGGGCGCATCTCGCCGGGGACGCGGTCGCCGCCGAGAAGGGCTATCTGCGGGAGGTGGGCAACCTCGCCTTCCATGTCGCCCTGATCGTGATGCTCGTCGCCTTCGCCTGGGGCCAGCTCTACCGGTCCGAGGGCAACAAGCTGATCGTCGAGGGCGGCGGCTTCGCCAACGTCCTCACCCAGTACGACGACTTCAAGTCCGGCAACCTCTTCACCGCCGAGGACCTCAACGCCTTCAGCTTCGACCTCAAGGACTTCCGGGGCACGTACGAGAACAGCGGGCCGAACAAGGGCACGCCGCGTGTCTACGAGGCCGCCGTCGACTACACCGTCGGCACCGGCGGCAAGCCGCGGTCGACCAAGATCGAGGTCAACAAGCCGCTGGAGATCGGCGACTCCAAGGTCTATCTCGTCAGCCATGGGTACGCGCCCGTGCTGACCGTCCGGGACGGGAACGGCAAGGTCGTCTTCAGCGATGCCGCGCCGCTGCTGCCGCTGGACTCCAATGTCACCTCCTCCGGTGCGATCAAGGTCATGGACGGCTACCGCAACGCCGAGGGGAAGCGGGAGCAGCTCGGTTTCCAGGCGTTCTTCCTTCCTACGTACGGCGGCAAGAACACGGCCGTGGTGTCGCAGTTCCCCGCGCTGGGGAACCCCGTGCTCAACCTGCAGCCGTACCACGGTGACCTCGGGGTGGACTCGGGTGTGCCGCAGAGTGTGTACCGGCTGGAGAAGCGGAAGCTGACGGCGTACAAGAACTCCGAGGGCGAGAACGTACGCGTGAACCTGAAGCCCGGCGAGACGATGACGCTGCCCGGGGGGAACGGCTCGGTCACCTTCGACGGGGTCAAGGAGTGGGCCGGGTTCCAGGTCACTCAGCAGCCCGGTAGCGGGTGGGCGCTCGGGGGGGCGATCACCGCCATCTTCGGTCTTGCCGGGTCCCTGTTCATCCAGCGTCGGCGGGTGTGGGTGCGGGCTGTGGCCGGGGCGGACGGGGTGACCGTCGTGGAGATGGCGGGGCTTGGGCGCAGTGAGTCGGCGAAGGTGCCGGAGGAGTTGGGGGACTTGGCTGCGGTCGTGTATGCCGAGGCCCCTGCTGCCGCTGAACCCGAGTCCGACAGCGAGCCGTCTGCTGCTGATGCCGAGGGTGGTGACGCTTCCCGGCGCTCACAGGGTGCCGCCGCGCCCACCTGTGCCGCCCCAGCGGCACGATTGCCCGCAGCTCATGCAGACTCCGAGACCGAAGGGACTGAGAAGCCGTGAATCTCGCCGCCGCGACGAACGAGAACCTCGCGAACATCAGCAACACGCTGATCTACTCCGCGATGGCCGTGTACACCCTGGCCTTCTTCGCGTACATCGCCGAATGGCTCTTCGGGAGCCGGAGCAAGGTGGGCCGTACGGCTGCCGCGCTGACCGCTGACACGAAGGGCGCCGGGAAGGTGGAGGCGCCCGCCGTGACGGTGAAGTCGGCCGGTGGGACCGGTGTGCTGGAGCGGCCGAAGGTGGTCGTGCGGGCCGCCGCCGGTGCCCGGGACGTGCCGGACGGGCCCGGGGCGCACGGCGGGGACGAGCAGGGCGACCTCTACGGCCGTATCGCCGTGTCCCTCACCGCGCTCGCCTTCATCGTCGAATTCGGTGGGGTGCTCACGCGGGCGCTCTCGGTGCAGCGGGCGCCGTGGGGCAACATGTACGAGTTCAACATCACCTTCTCCACCGTGGCCGTGGGGGTGTACCTCTCGCTGCTCGCGCTGAAGAAGAACGTCCGCTGGCTCGGGCTTCCGCTCATCACGACGGTCCTCCTCGATCTCGGTCTGGCCGTCACTGTCTTGTACACCGCCAGCGACCAGTTGGTTCCCGCCCTCCACTCGTACTGGCTGTACATCCACGTCTCCACCGCGATCTTCTGCGGCGCGGTGTTCTACGTGGGCGCGGTCGGCACGATCCTGTACCTGTTCAAGGACTCCTACGAGACCAAGCTCGCGAGCGGGGGCCGGCCCGGCCGGTTCGCGTCGTCCGTCATGGAGCGCCTGCCCGCCTCGGCCTCGCTCGACAAGTTCTCGTACCGAGTCAACGCCGCCGTCTTCCCGCTGTGGACGTTCACGATCATCGCGGGCGCGATCTGGGCGGGCGACGCGTGGGGCCGGTACTGGGGCTGGGACCCCAAGGAGACCTGGTCGTTCATCACCTGGGTCTGCTACGCCGCGTATCTGCACGCCCGTGCCACGGCCGGCTGGAAGGGGCGGAAGGCCGCCTACATCGCGATCGCCGCGTTCGCCTGCTGGCTGTTCAACTACTACGGCGTCAACATCTTCGTGAGCGGCAAGCACTCGTACGCGGACGTCGGCTGAGGCCGGCGTAAGCCCTCCCGTACGGACGGGCGTAGGCCCTCCCGTACGGGCCCTCTCCACCGGCCCGGGCGTCACGGGATCACGCCGTACGCCTCCTGAACAGGTACCCCGACGCCCCCGCCGAGACCGTCAGGATTCCCGCGCACCAGGCCAGTGCCACCCATGGCGTGGTGCCCACCGGCTGGCCGAGCAGCAGGCCCCGGAGGGTCTCGATCACCTTGGTCACCGGCTGGTGGGCCGCGAAGCCCTGGAGCCAGCCGGGCATCGTGTCGGTCGGGACGAAGGCGCTGCTGGGGTAGGGGAGGAAGCTGACGAAGAAGGTGAAGCCGCCCGCCGCTTCGGAGGACCTGACGAAGAGGCCGATCGCGGCCGACAGCCAGGACAGGGCGAGGATGTAGACCAGGAGGACGGCCGTCGCCGCCAGCCAGCCCGAGAGCGTGGCCGAGGGGCGGAAGCCGATGGCGAAGGCCAGGCAGAGGACCAGGGCGGTGGCCAGTGAGTTGCGGGCCGCCGATGCCAGGACGTGGCCGGTGAGGATCGGGGTGCCGCCGATGTCCAGGGAGCGGAAGCGGTCGATGATGCCGCTCTTGAGGTCCTCCGTCACCGCCATCGCCGTGTTGGCCGAGCCGAAGCCCGCGCAGAGGAGGAGGACACCGGGGACGACGTAGGTGACGTACCGCGTGCCGGTGTCGATCGCGCCGCCGAAGAAGTAGACGAAGATCAGCAGCAGCATCACCGGCAGGGCCATCGAGGTGATGAGGGCGTCGATGTTGCGACGGCTCAGGCGCAGCGAGCGGCCGGTCATGATCAGGGCGTCAGACATGGGCGGGCTCCGCGGCGGGGGATCGGGTGAGTTCGAGGAAGACGTCGTCGAGAGTCGCCGTGTGGACGGAGAAGCGCGAGACGGTGGTGCGGGTGGGGTCCAACTCGTCCAGCAAGGCGCGGATGTGGGCGGCCGAGCCGTCGGTGGGGAAGCCCAGCGTGCGGGTGTCGGGGTCGGTGTGGGTGGCGCGCGGGACCAGGCGCAGATAGCTCGCCGAGTCGGCGAGCACCAGGTCGAGGCGGTGGCCCGCGACGCGTCGCTTCAGCTCGGCCGAGGTGCCCTCGGCGGCCAGGACGCCCTTGTCGAGTACCGCGATACGGTCCGCCAACTGGTCCGCCTCTTCGAGGTACTGGGTGGTCAGGAAGACCGTGGTGCCCTGGGCGGACAGTTCGCGTACGACGTCCCAGAGGGCGGCGCGGCTGCGTGGGTCCAGGCCCGTGGTCGGCTCGTCCAGGAAGATCACCTCGGGGTCGCCGACCAGGGACGCGGCCAGGTCCAGGCGGCGGCGCATGCCTCCGGAGTACGTCTTCACGAGGCGGTCGGCCGCGCCGGTGAGGTCGAAGCGGTCGAGGAGTTCCGCCGCCCTGGCACGCGCGGCCGGACGGCCGCGGCCCGCCAGGCGGGCCATCATGCGCAGGTTCTCGGTGCCCGTCTGCATCTCGTCGACCGCCGCGAACTGACCGGTCAGGCTGATCGCCCGGCGGACCCGGGAGCGCGCGGTGCGGATGTCGTGGCCGGCCACCCGGGCGGTGCCCGCGTCGGCGGTCGAGAGCGTGGCCAGGATGCGTACGGCGGTGGTCTTGCCCGCGCCGTTGGGGCCGAGCAGCGCGTGTACGGCGCCACGCGGGACGGTGAAGTCCACGCCGCGCAGGACCTGGAGGTCACCGTAGGCCTTGGTCAGGCCGGCGGCCTCGATGGCCGGGCGCGCGTATGCGTCGGACGGGTGGCGGTCGGGCGGCTGCCGGTTGGACGGCTGCCGGTCGGACGGGTGCCGGTCGGACGGGTACGGGTCGGACGGGTGCTCTGGCATCGCCCCTCATCTCTGTGTCTCTCTCGCTGCGGCTCTGGCGCTGTGGCTCTGGCGGAATTCAACTGCGTAACCCTTACGCATTACTGTGTAAGGGTTACGCAGAAATAGGATGTGCGTCAAGCAGGGGGCGGGGACCGGTGGGCGATTCGGGGCGGCGAGGGAGGCGTACGTGGCGGACACGGAGAGCGGGACGGGGCTGCCCGTGAGCCTCGAGGTGGCCTGGGGCCTGCGCGAACGCCCCGCGAAGGGGCCGCGGCCCGGGCTGAGCCTCGACCGGATCGTGGACACGGCCGTGTGGATCGCCGCCGCCGAGGGGCTCGGCGCGGTGTCCATGGGGCGGATCGCCAAGGAACTCGGCGTCTCGCCCATGTCGCTCTACCGCTATGTCGGCGCCAAGGACGAGCTCTATGTGCTGATGCTGGAGGCGGCCGTGGGGGTGCCGCCCGAGGGGCCGCCGTCCGGGGCGGGGTGGCGCGAGTGCCTCGCGTGGTGGGCGCGGGCGCAGCGGGCGGTCTTCCGCCGGAACCTGTGGGTGCTGCGCATCCCGACGTCGGGGCCGCCCATCGGCCCCAACTCCCTGGCCTGGATGGAGGCGGCGCTCGCGGGGCTGGACGGCACCGGCCTGCGTGAGGAGGAGAAGCTCTCCGTGCTGATGCTGGTGGGCGGCTACGTACGGAACGAATCCGTGCTGACGTCCGACCTGGAGGCCGGAATGCGGGCGAGCGGGGTCGGGCCCGACGAGTCGCTGCGGCGCTACGCTGCGGCGCTCGGGGCGCTCACCGACGCCGAGCGGCACCCCGCCATCGCGCGGCTCCTCGGCTCGGGCGTGTTCGAGCACGGGGACGAGGGCGACACCGACTTCGACTTCGACTTCGGGCTCGACCGGGTGCTCGACGGCATCGAGGTCCTGGTCGAGTCGCGACGCTGATGCCGGTTCCTTCGCGTCCCTGAGGGCACCGCCCGGTGCCGCGGCCTGCGCCGCCCGGGTCCCGGTCCGGCTCCCCTACAACTCAGGTACCACACGCCCCTGTTGTGTCATTCCCAGGGTGGAGGAAGGCGCGGCCCGGTGAGGGATCCGCATGGGTGGCCGCTTCCTGAATGATCTTTCCTGTCCGAACGTGTGACCGGAAGGATCGATTTCGTGCGCAGACGACGCCTCGTGCCCTTGTTGGCTGTGAGTGTCACCGCAACGCTGGCTCCCGCACTCGCCACCTCGACGGCCACCGCCGCTCCGGCGTCCTCCCCGTCGGCCGTATCCCGCTCGACCGCCTCCTCGTCGGCCGCCGGGGGCGCGCTGGACCGGTATGTGAAGCAGAAGCCGAAGTGGAAGCGGTGCTCCGCCGACGCGCCGGCGAAGTTGCAGTGCGCCACCATCAAGGTCCCCCTGGACTACCGGGCCCCCGGCGGCAAGCGGATCGACCTGGCCATATCCCGGCTCAAGAGCACCACGCCCGACAAGCGCCACGGTGTCCTGTTCTCCAACCCCGGCGGTCCCGGGGGCTCGGGGCTCTACATGCCGCTGGGGATCCAGGAGTCGCTTCCCAAGGCCGCACAGCGGAAGTACGACCTCATCGGCTTCGACCCGCGCGGTGTGGGACTGAGCAGCCCGGTTTCCTGCGGTCTGAAGGAGGGGGAGGACAACTGGCTGCGGCCCTACAAGAAGGAGACGTTCGCCAAGGATGTCGCCTGGGCACGCGGCGTCGCGAAGAAGTGCGAGAAGAAGGCGGGCGGCACGCTCCGGCACATCACCACGCGCAACACCGCGCGTGACATGGATCTGATCCGGGCGATCCTCGGTGAGAAGAAGATCTCGTACGTGGGTTACTCGTACGGCACCTACCTCGGCGCCGTCTACACCCAGCTCTTCCCGGGCCGGGCCGACCGGTTCGTGCTGGACAGCGCGGTCGAACCGGCGCGCGCCTGGCGAGGGATGATCCAGTGGTGGGCGGAGGGCGCCGAGCCCGCGTTCGACCGGTGGACCGAGTGGGCCGCCGCGCGTTCGGCGAAGTACGGCCTCGGTGACACCCCGAAGAAGGTCGACCGGACCTTCTGGGACCTGGTCGCGCGGGCCGAGAAGAAGCCCATCGATGTGGACGGGCAGCCGACCACCGCCGATGACATCCGGATCGGTATGCGCGGGGCGGTCTTCAGCCCGGAGTTCGCCTCCGAGGTGATGGTGGAGCTGAAGAAGGCCGCGGCCGGCAAGCCCGCCTCCGCGAACAAGCTCGCGGTGTTCGCCGGCTCCGCCGGGACCGGGACGGCACGCGCCGCCGGCGGTGGCGCCGACGTGCCGTCCGACAACTCGATGGCGAGCTTCTGGGCCGTGGTGTGCGGCGACAACTCGGCCGCGTGGTCCCGCGATCCCGAGAGCTACCGCCGGGACGCCATCGCGGACAAGCGCCGTTACCCGCTCTTCGGTGACTTCGCGTCCAGCATCAAGCCCTGTGCGTTCTGGGGCAAGTCCGTGGAACCGGCGACCAAGGTGAACAACAAGGTCGGCTCCCTGGTCGTCCAGAACGAGTGGGACTCGCAGACCCCGCTGCCCAGCGGTCAGGCCCTGCACGCCGACCTGAAGGGCTCGAAGATGGTCACCGTCCGCGGCGGCGAGGGCCACGGTGTCTACCCGAACGGCAACGCCTGCTCGGACGGCGCGGTCAACGGCTACCTGCTCACCGGAAAACTCCCGGCGAAGGACGTGACCTGCGAGGCGACGGCCGGCTCGAACGCGGAGGCACGGAAGAACCAGAAGCAGGACGTGCTTCCCGGTTCTCCGCTCCCGGAGCGTGCCCCGGACCGTTTCTGAGCCTCCCTCGACCCGCATGACCCAGTGAAGACCCAGTGAAGACGGGGCGGACCTCCTGGCGAGGTCCGCCCCGTGGGGGCGAGACCTCCCGTCACCCCACGCGCAGTGGGCGGCCCGCGAGCGCGTCGTCCGGCCAGTCCCTCGACGCCCGCCGCAGGAGGGCGTCGGCGGCCGGGCGGGTGGCGGAGAGCTGTTCCAGGTCCCGGCGCATGCGTGCGGCGACCTCGGGGTCCGGTAGGACGAGGGGATCCGTCAACTGCCACACCGTGTGCAGCAGACGGCGTACGCGTGCGTGAAGGGCCGGGTCCGGGCGGTCGAGTGCCACAGCGCCCCGGTCGTCCGGGGCGTTCGTGCTGTCCGCACGCGGGGCCGATGCGATGAAGGCCAGGGAGTTCAGCCAGGTGCGGGGGTCCGCCTCGCGGAAGGTGTCGCTGAGGTGGGAGACCGCGAAGTCCGGTTCGCCGAGGGCGAGTTCGTGGTGGGCCCGGTGGAGGGGGCGGGCGCTGCCGTAGTGGGCGGCCAGGGTGCGGTGGGCGTCCCGCCAGGTCGGCAGGTTCGGCTGGTCCGGGCGGTCCGGGCGGACTGTTCGAACCAGGCTGTCGGCGGTCCCTTGGCGGAGCCGCAGCAACAGCAGGGTCCGTAGGAAGGTGTCGCCCACGAAGTGGTCGGGGGTGGGCGGGTGACCCTCCGCCGCGAGCCGGTCCTCCAGGGCCCGTACGCCCGACGCGCCGAACCCGGCCGGGAGCCGGGACTCGGCGAGGGCGACCGCCGAGTCGTGGTCGTGGGCGACGGCGAGGACGGCCAGCTCGTCGATGTGCTCCTCGTCCGGGAGCAGGCGGTCCAGCAGCAGTCGGTAGGTGGGGCGTCCGGTGTGGTCGGCGAGCAGCAGGTCGGCCGGCGCGGTGAGTCCACGGGGGAGGTTCCGGCGGGCCGCTTCGACCATGAGCGCGGTGCCGGCGGGATTCCCGCCGGTCAACCGGCGGATGGCGGACGGGAGTCGGGGCGGAAACGGCACCGGCACCGGAAACGGCACCGGTATCGCCACTCGCGCCGGCGTCGGCGCCGCCATCGCCACCGGGATCGGCTGTTCCGCGTCGCAGGCCGTCTCCAGGACCTGCCGCGTCTCGTCGGGTGACAGGGGCGGCAACGGCACCAGCAGGGCGTGCGACGACGGCGTACCGCCCGGTGTCCAGCCATCCGCACGGGTCGCCTCCGGCAGGGTGCGGCGGGCCGCGTTCCGCAGCGCCGGGTGGCCCTGTCCGCGCAGCCCGGCGAAGAACGCCACCTGGTCGGCCCTTCCGTCGGCCCGGTCCCGCAGCACCGACTCCAGCAGCCTCCGCCCCGCCGCCTCCTGCACGTTGTCGAGCAGGATCACCGGCCGCCCCGCCCGCTGCGAGCGCGGTACGACCCCCGCGTGCGCGTCGTCCAGGTCCGCGAGCAGCGCCCGTACGAGGTGGTGTTCGGCGTGGGTTCTGGCGTCGCCGCCCGCCCTGAAGTGCCGGGAGAGGAGGACCAGGCCCAGCTTCGGGTTCCCGGCGGCGTTCGGGTGGTCGCGGTACCAGACGGCGCCCCGGCGCAGCCGGCGGTGCGAGGACGACATCCCCTCGCTGAACGCCTCCAGTGCCGTCTCGATGATCGCCTCGGCCACCGGGCCCTGGTCCGACATCGACGACACCAGCCGGGCCACGGTCTTCCCCACCCACCGCCCCGCCAGCCAGCCGCCCGTGTCGCTCAGCAGCAGGACCCGCTCGGCCTCCGCGCAGATCCTCGACAGTCCGCGATCACCCCAGCCCCCGGCCGCGACGGCGAGCAGCCCGCACGCCAGCCGAGGGAACGTGATCCGCCCGGCCCCGGCCACGGGCTCGCCGAGCTGCTCCGCGATCGCCGACAGCGCCTCGTACGCGGGCGACCAGGTCTCCGGGGGTCGGCCCGGGGGAGGCCGGTCGAACCGGGTCTCCTCGCCGTCGATCAACGCGACGGGAGCACGACCCCGGTACGCCGCCCGCAGCTCCCGCAGAGCCGTGCTCCTGCCGAGGCCCCGGGCGCCGGTCAGCACGATGAAGGGGAGGGCCTCGGAGTGCGCGTACGCCGTGGGTATGCCGAAGAGGGCGTGGGTCTGTGGTGTCGCCGTTGCCGTTGTCATAGCTGCTGTGGTTATCAACAGCTGTGGAGGGAGGGGCAGTTGTTTCGGAGTACGACGAAGGCTGCCCGTTCCCTTACGACTCCGACCGTACAGCGCCTATGAAGGAGAGCCAGGCGGGACGGTTGATGACCAGTACGGGGCCGTGGGGGTTCTTGCTGTCACGGACGGGGACGAGTCCGGGGAAACCGGGGGCTACTTCGATGCAGTTGCCGCCGTTGTCGCCGCTGTGGCTGCTCTTGATCCAGGTCGCCGTGCTCAGCTCGTACCTGTCCATGATGCTCGTACCCCTCCATCACGTCGCTGATCAGGGCGGCGGACTCGCGGGCTGACGGGATGTCGGCCCTGAGCACATCATAGGTACGGCTATAACGGGCGTAAGCCGTCGGTTCGTTGTTGAAGTGGCTGTGGTCCATCGATTCGGAGTAGAGCCACCGTTCGTCGCGCAGCTCGATCAGGGACATGGACTGCCTGGGGCGGAAGATCCCGAAGAGGTCGGCCGGAGCCACCTGGATACGGATGTTGGGGCGCTGCCCGACACTCAGCAGGTGCGCGCACTGGTCGCGCATGATGTCCGGGCTCCCCACCGCAGTGCGGAGACAGCTCTCGTCCAGGACCACGACGTACAGCGGGCCGTCGTCGGACAGGAAGCGTGGCTGGCGGCTCATCCGGGCCCGAACGCGCTCCTCCACCTCATCGCCCGAGGTGGCCCGGGAGAAGAGCGCACGAGCGTAGTCCGCCGTCTGCAACAGACCCGGGACGACTCGCTCTTGGTACTCCCGCAGTCCGACCGCCACCGCCTCCATCTCGACCCGGCGCTCGAACCAGTCCGGATGCTGGACGGCCGGATACCAGTCGACCTTCCCCCACACCCGGGCCAACACCCCACCCGTCTCCAACACTTCATCGCACCGCTTCGCCAACTGCTCACTGGGAACCCTCGTGCCCGCCTCCACCTTCGCCACCTGCGAGCGGTCGCACGGGATCTTCTTCGCCAGCGCCTCCTGTGTCAGCAGCGCAGCCTCGCGGTAGTGCCGCAGCACCTCGCCGAACAGCACCGAACTCCCGGCTCCACCGGCCCCTTCCGCGTTCCGCCTCGTCATGACGTCCCCCTTGTGCTGTCCGTGGCAGAGGCCCAGTGCCACACGTACCCCGTTGATTGCGACCGTTCCCCTGGGCAACGCTGTGTACACCCAGAGTGACAGACACGGCTGTGGAGTGCGCGTGGAACCAGAAGGGCAGCTTGTCTACGACCCGCGAACGCGGCGCGTGGGCGAGTACCGGGACAAGATCGGGCCGTACGCGATGCTGCGCCCGGTCGGTGGCGGCCGGGAGTGGGAGGCGGATCCGGAGACGCTGCGGCCGGCGACCGCGGCGGAGCGGCTCGCGGCGCAGGTGAGAGCGGTCAACCGCCGTACGAAGAGGAGGGTGTGAGCGTGCGTCAGCGAGACGACGCCGACCTCGGTCGGCCACCTGTTCCGGTGCCCGGGTGTACCGCGTGCGCCGAACTGGCCGTACGGCGGGACGAGGCGCGGGCCCGCTACGACCGCAGCGCGGAGACCGACGCGAACGTACTGCTGCGTCACCATCAGCGACGGGAGCACACCGTCGGGGCCGCCCGCCCGCGCCGCGTGTTCCGGTACGTGCCGTACGTCATCGCGCAGGACGCGACGGCGGAACCGGAGTACGAGGCGCGGTGTGTGTCGGGCGACGAGACGGAGTGCGGCGCGGAGTCGGGCGTACGCAGTGATCCGGCGGCGGTGGAGGAGTGGCAGCGCAGGCACACGCAGGAGACCCGGCATCTGCGCTATCGCCGCTGTTTCGGGGACTACTCGGTGCTGGAACCGCTGGAGGAGGTCCCGTCGTGAGGGTGGCCGTATCGGCCCTTGCCCCCACCGGTCGGTTCGACAGAATGATCGTATGGCGAACGGCGGGGATGGCGAGGGCAGTGCGGGCGGCGCGGACGACGGGGCGTCGCCCATCGGCATCGGGTTTACGGTGGGCACGTTGATCGGTATCGCGGTCGGGGTCGCGTTGGGGGTGGCCGTCTTCGACAACCTGGCGATCGGCATGGTGCTCGGCAGCGGCGCGGGCGGCGTCCTCGGCATCGCCTTCCGGAGGCGGGCCTAGGGCCGGGGTCGGTCCGGCCCCAGTGCCTCGCGGACGGCGGTCAGGACGGCCTCGGTGTCGGCGCCCAGCGCGCGGGCCGACGAGGTGAAGTCGCGGGCCAGGGTGGCGAGTTGGGCGGCGTACGGGCGGGCCGGGCCGGTCGGGGGCGCCGCGACCCGGGTGCCCGCGCCCCGGCGGGTGCGGATCAGCCCGGCGGCCTCCAGCTCGCGGTAGGCGCGGGCCACGGTGCCCGGCGCCAGCCCGAGGTCCGTGGCCAACTGGCGCACGGTCGGCAGCCGTTCGCCCTCGGCCAGCCGGCCGGTGACGATCAGCGCCCCGAGTTGCGCGCGGATCTGCTCGTACGGCGGTACCTGGCTGGTGGTGTCGACGCGGACGGCGGCCTCACTCATCGTCGGGGGCCCCGTCCTCGTCCGCCGCCTCGTCCTCGACCGCGCGGGGTGCCACCACGGTGACCAGGGACCAGGCGACGGTGAACACGTTCAGCAGGGCCAGCGGGTAGAACACCCAGAAGGTGAGCGCGCCCAGCACACCGGCGCAGCCCGTCTCCGTCAGCGAGACGGAGATCATCAGGACGGCGTACAGATGCTGGCTCGACACCAGCAGGCCCCAGGCCCCGGTGACCGCCCATGCCCGGTCCCGGCGCTGCTGCGCCTCGCCCGGGCCGTGGGCGATGCGGCGCAGGGCCCAGACGCAGGTGGGGGTGGCTATGGCGAGCGCGCCGAACATCGGGAGGCTGTAGTACAGGCCGGGCCAGGGGCCGAGGGTCGCGCGCATCCCGTTGCAGGTGACGGCGACGACCTTGCCGGTGCTCAGGATCCGGTCGGGATCGACGGAGGCCGTGGCCGCCGCGATCACCAGCAGGACGACGAGGGAGACCCCCTGAACGACGATCAGGGGGCCCATGTGCGGTGGCACATGGTCTCTGACCAGGCGCGGGGCGAGACTCGCGGTGCGTACCGCGTCCTGCGGGCGCAGGGTCAGGGCGTCGGCGAGCAGGACACCGGCCACCGCGCACAGACCGAAGGCCGTGATGCAGAACACCACGCGCTGCTCGAACTCGACGTGCCCCAGGGTGGACAGCGCCTGCGCGATCACGAGACCGATGGCCAGACCCGACCAGCGGGCGTAGTGGTCGGCGTGGTCGAGGAGCCGGCGCTGCAGTGGAGCGGTGTCGGCGGAGTCGAGCATGGGAGATCCCCCCGGATCATCTTGTATCAGGCGGTGAGTACAAGATGCCGTGAGCCGGATCTTGTGTCAAACGCTCGATACAAGGTGACGCGGGGGAAGACGGGTTTCGGAGCCAAGGGGGTCCAGGGGGTCCAGGGGGTCAGTCGACGGTGATCGAGTCCAGCTGCGCCCGCAGATACGCGTGCGAGTCCACCGGCGGATGCGCCACCCGCCCGACCGGCGCGGGCACGGACTCCACGATCGTGCCCGGGGTGCACTCGCCGAAGTAGACCAGTGACATCAGCTCCTCGGCGGGCTCGTCGGCCGGGGGCGGCAGCACCCGGTGGCGTCCCGAACGCCAGCGGTCGCCGGTCCAACGCGCCATCAGATCACCGATGTTGATGGTGAAGGCGTCCGGGTCGTACGGGGCGTCCTCCCAGCCGCCCTCGTCCGTGTACACCTGGAGCCCGCCCTTCCCCGCCTGCCGGTCGAGGATCGTGACCGTGCCGAAGTCGGTGTGCGGGCCGATCCGGAACTGGCCTGGCACCGGGTCGCCGATGACCTCCGTGCCCGGATACCAGTTGATGTTGAAGCCGTAGGTGGGGTGGCTCATGTGCCGGGAGAAGAAGTTGGGCTCCAGGCCCAGGGCCTCGCCGAGAAGGGAGAGGAGCAGGTTCTCCAGCTCGCCCATCCGCGTCAGGTACTCCTCGCAGAGCGTCCGCAGCTCCGGCACCTGGGCCGGCCACACGTTCGGCGCGTACCACTCCGCGTTCACGACCGGGTCGTCGAACGGCTCGTGCGTCGCGAACGTCAGCGACTCCTTGAGGTCAGGCGGGGTCTCCGTACCCTCCGCGTACCCGTTCGCCTCGGCCCCCGGTCCGAGCCACCCGCGCCCGCCGACCTTCACCTCGTACGCCTGCTTGGCCTCGACGGGCAGCAGGAAGAAGGTCCGCGCGGCCTCCCGGATACGGGTGCGCAGGGCCGGATCCACACCGTGGCCGGTGACGAGGAGGAAACCGGCGGTCTGGAGCGCCTCGTCGACGGTACGGGCGATCCGGGCGCGGATCTCGGGGCCGCCGTCGCGCCAGGGACGCAGATCGATGGTGGGGATGCGGGGCCTACTCGCCGATGGCACTGACGTCGTCGATGTCACCGATGTCCTCGTTCCATAGAGCCGGGTTGTGTTCGATGAAGGCGCGCATCAGGGACACGCACTCCGGGTCGTCCAGCAGCACGATCTCCACACCGTGCCCGGCGAGCCAGTCGTGCCCGCCGTGGAAGGTCGTGGCCTCCCCGACCACCACCCGCGAGATCCCGAACTGCCGCACCAGCCCCGAGCAGTACCAGCACGGCGACAGCGTCGTCACCATCGTCGTACCCCGGTACGACCGCTGCCGTCCCGCCGCGCGGAACGCTGCCGTCTCCGCGTGCGTGGAGGGGTCGTCGTCCTGGACACGGCGGTTGTGGCCCCGCCCGAGCAGCCTGCCGTCCGGACCGTAGAGCGCGGCCCCGATGGGGATGCCGCCCTCGGCGAGCCCGGCCCGCGCCTCCGCGACGGCGGTGGCGAGCCATGCGCGTGCGCGCGTCTGATCCAGGACTACATCCATGACGACACTCTGCCCGAGAAGCACCCGGATCACGTGTGTGGCGCCCGATCAGGGGGGTGGGAGGAGGGTGCCCAGGGGGCCGAGGTCGAGATTGAGGTCGTCCAGGGTGAGGCCGTAGCGGTCGCAGAGTTCGGTCATCCGGTCGTGCAGGACCATCAGGGTCATGCCGAGACGCTCCTCCTGCTCCTCGGTGAGGCCGCCGTGGTCGACGCGGTGGAGGGCCTGCCGTTCCATCAGCTGGCGGAGCAGTTCGACGATGGTGAGCACCAGCCGGACGAGGTCCCGCTCGACCGTGTCGGGATCGGTCCGCAGCCGGCGCGCCACGGCTCCCGTCCCGTCCCGCCCGGGCGGCGGGGCGACCTCCTCCGGCCGGGCCGGCAGCAGGGAGAACGCACGGGTCGCGGCTTGGGACACCTCGCGGAGGCGGTCGGTGTGGGGGCCGCCGTCGGGACGGGGACGGCTGGTACGGGGGCCGCCGTCGGGACGGGGACGGTCGGGGTGGGGGCCGCCGTCAGGCCGGGGGGTTGTCATGGGCGGGGCCTCCTTCCACGGGTGTCCGTTCGGGTTCCGGGGGCGTGGGCCCGAGTTCCGGGGCCGTGCGCTCGGGCAGTGACAGTGACCACTGCTCGTCCATCCCCTCGCGGACGGCGACGATCACCGCGCGCAGGGAGACCCGCACCAGGTCGATGTCCGCGACGCTCAGGACGAGGTCGCCGGTGAGGACGACACCGCCGCTGAGGAGCCGGTCGAGCAGGTCGATCAGGGCGACCTGCCGTCCGCTGATGGGGCGGTCGTAGTCGCCGTCGCCGTAGGCGTAGTCGCGGTGGTCGTCGCCGTACGTGCTCATCGTCGGCCGGGGGCCTCCTCAGCTTCGCTCCTCGTCGTCCTCGACAACCTCGCTGTCCTCGACGACCTCGGCGTCCACCACCGGCTTGCGCCGCTTGCGTCGGGGCTCCGCCGCACGGGGTTCCGCTCTACGGGGCTCCGCTCTACGGGCCTCCGTACGGCTTTCCGTATGGCTCACCTTGCGGCGCTCGGCCGATCTGGCGGGGCGGCTCGCGGGCAGCTCGGGCAGGGCCTCCTCGACGCGTTCGCGCAGCTCCTTCACCTCGGCGCGCAGGCGCTCGTTCTCGTCGGCGAGGGAGCGCCGGCCGTCGGAGCGGGACGCGCGGGAGGACAGGGCGGGGTCGTGCTCCCACCAGTCGATGCCGATCTCCTTGGCCTTGTCGACCGAGGCCACCAGGAGGCGCAGTTTGATGGTGAGCAGCTCGATGTCGAGCAGGTTGATCTTGATGTCGCCGACGATGACGATGCCCTTGTCGAGCACCCGTTCAAGGATGTCGGCGAGGTTGGCGCTGGAGCCCTGGCCACCGCCGTACGGGGAGGGGCTCCGCGACGGTGAGGGAACGGGGGAGGAGGACTGGGTCACGGCTCACTCGACCTTCTCGACGACCTCGACCTCGACGCCGTTGCCTTCTCCCGGTCCTCGTCCTCGTCCTCGACCTCGTCCTCGTCCTCGTACGCGGCTTCCTCGTCCTCGGGCTCCTCGTCCTCGTACTCGTCCGCCGCCTCGTCGTCCGCCTCGTCGTCCTCCTCCTCTTCCTCCCATTCGCCTTCCTCGTCGTCGGCCTCGCGGCCGGACTCAGCCTCGGCCTCGGGTTCGTCGTCCTCGTCGTACAGGATCTCCGCGTCCTCGACGTCCTCCGCGTCCTCCGCGTCCTCCGCCTCGTCCCGTCCCTCCCGTTCCTCGTCGTCCTCCTCCGGTTCCTGGACCTCTCCTTCGCGGATCTCTCCGCGCCAGCCGCCGGTGGCCTCGCCGCGCGTCATGACGAACGTGCGGTAGAGCTTGAGGTCGAGGCGGACGCGGCGGCCCTGGGCCCGGAACAGGCCTCCCACCTTCTCGAAGAGCCCCTGGGGGAAGTACTCCAGGACGAGCAGCACCTTGGTGAGGTTCTCGCCCAGCGGGTGGAAGGTGACGACGCCCCTGGTGGTGCCCTTCTCGCCCTCGGACGTCCAGACGATGCGCTCGTCGGGCACCTGTTCGGTGATGGTGCCGCGCCAGTGCCGGTTCGACTTGGCGACCTTGACGTGCCACTGCGTGGTGACGTCGTCCTTCTGCTCGACGCCGACGACGCCCTTGGCGAACCGTTCGAACTCCTGGAACTGTGTCCACTGGTTGTACGCCTCGCGCACCGGCACACCCACGTCGATGTCCTCGATGATGGCGAAGCCCTTGCCGCTGCCGCCCGAGGGGTCCTTGCCCTTCCCCTTGCCGACGGCGTCCTTCGCCTTGTCCGTGACGTCCTTGGCCTTGTCGGTGACGGCGTCCTTCGCCTTGCCCGTGGCGCCCTTCGCCTTGTCGACCAGCGCGTCCTTGGCGTGGGACGCGGTCGATGTCAGCGACCCCGCGTTCATGTCGGTCAGCTTGCGGGCGCCGTCGCCCAGGCCTTGGCCCACGTTCTCGAGCATCAGTGACAGCCGGGTCTCGATGTAGTCCTCCAGCTCTTCCTTCAGCCGGTTCGTGCCGCCGTTCTGACCGGCCTCCTCACGGGTCTCGCTGAGGGTGCCGGCCCCCGCCGACCCGCCTTTCGCCGTTCTGCCCTCAGCCATCGTCCTGCCTCCTCGACCGTGTGCCGGTGCCGCTCTTGGCGCGGCTCGGGGCGGCGGTCTTCTTCTTCGGGCGCGGTTCGCTCTTGCGGGCCGTCGACCCACCGCGCGGTGCCGCCGTCGAGCGTCCGCCGCCGCGGCGCGTCGTGGTGCTTTGGCCGGCCGGCTTCTTGGCGGGGCTCTTCCGACGCGCTCCGGCCTTCGCCTTCGCCTTTTCCTTCTCCTCCGCTTCGGCCTTCTCCTCGTCCTCGCCTTCGTCCTTGTCTTCTTCCTTGTCCTCGTCCTCGTCCTCTTCTTCCTTGTCCTCCTCGGCTGCTTCGTCGGCCGCTTCCTCGTCCTCGGCCGCTTCGTCGGGTTCGGCTTCGTCGGCTTCCTCGGCCTGGTCCTTCTCCTCGCCCTCGCCCTCGTCCAGGTCTTCGTCCTCGTCCGGCTCGTCGTGCCCCTCGGCCCGCTCCCGCAGGCCCGCGGTGCGTTCGTGCAGGGTGCCGGCCAGGCTGTCGGCCTTCGCCGTCATCACGGAGGTCGCCGCGGCCTTGCCCGCGTCCATCAGCTCGGTGCGCACCTTCTCCGTGATGTTCCCGAGGAACGGGGCGTCGAGCGCCTTGCCCAGTTGGCCGGGCCTGACCTGGGATCCGGCCAGCAGCGCGCCGAGGCCGAGGGCGAGCTTGGCCTTCTTCGTCCGCCCCAGCAGATAACCGCCGAGGACGGCCGCGCCGATCGTGGCGTTGTTCATGACTGTGTCTCCCTCTGCTGCTGGAGCCGGTAGGCGCTGATCTCCTCCAGGCGATGCAGCAACTCCTCCTCGCGCCGCGCGAACTCCTCCTCGTCGACCTGCCCCTCGGTCCGCGCCTGCTCCAGCTTCACCAGTTCCTCCTGGATGGGGCCCGGGTCGTAGTACTCGTCCTCGGCGGCCTGCCGCACTTTGTCGACCACCCATCCGACGCCCCGCACGGGGGCGATCGGCAACGTCAGAATGGTCCCGATCAGTCCCACCACACCGCCTCCTCAGGGGTCATGCGCATCGGTGGTCGTACGCCATCGGTGGTCAGACGAAGCTGTACGGGGGCAGCGGGCCGCGCAGCCGCAGCTCCACCCCCTCTCCCAGCGCCTCGGCCAGCTCTCCGCCGGCGTCGGCGAACTCCTCGGCCCGTTCGCCCTCCACCAGGAACGAGGCGTTCACGAAGTACTGCTGGGACGGCGGGGAGACCTGCTCGGCCAGGACGTACGGCCGGAGCGCGGCGAGGGCCTGCTCGCCCAGCGCCTCCTGCCGGACCTGCACCTCCTGGGCCACGAGTTCGCCGAGGGCGAGACGGTCCTCGTACGTCCCGCCGCCCTCGCGGATCGCCTCGTTCAGCTCACGGGCCTGCGGGGAGTCCGTCAGGATCGCGCGCAGGAGGGTGTCCTCGTCCTGGAGGCCCTTGACGTTGAACTCCGCGCGCCCGGTCAGCTCGTCGAGACGCAGGGAGAACGCCTCGGCCCGCTCCTGGAGCAGTGCTTCCACGGCGGCCTCGTCCGGGGCGACGAACCCGAAGCTCAACGGCAGGATGGCGCCGTCGGCCCACAGCTCTTCCTGGACCTCGTGGTGCGCCTCGACGTCCCGGCGGCTGACCGACAGGTCCTCGGGGGACTCGCTGACGACGGCGCTCAGGTCGCCGCTGCTGACGGCGCGCAGCTCGGCGGGTTCCTCGCCGACGCCCTTGACGTCGTCCAGGTCCAGCGGATGCGCCGCCTTGGTGATCGCGTAGACGTACACGGCCATCGGCTCGCTCACTCCTCACGTGCTCGGGAGGAACGGCGGCTCGTGCTGCTGCTCCGCTCGGAGCGCACGCGCTGTTTCTCTCGCCCGGACTCGCGGTCGTCGTCCCCGCGTCCCTTCTCGAGCGAATCGGTGACGGCCTCGACCGCACCGGTGAGCGCTCCCTTGCTCTTGCCCCGGGCGCCCGACTCGGTGGCGTCCCCGACGATGTCCGTCAGCTTCGAGGGGGCCTTGCTGCCCGATTCCAGGTCCAGCCGGTTGCACGCCTCGGCGAAGCGCAGATACGTGTCGACGCTGGCCACCACGACCCGGGCGTCGATCTTCAGGATCTCGATGCCCACCAGGGAGACCCGTACGAACGCGTCGATGACCAGCCCCCGGTCGAGGACGAGTTCCAGCACGTCGTAGAGGTTTCCCGAGCCACCACCACCGGCGGCGGCGCCGCCCCCGCTCTGCGGCACCACAGTCACGATCTCTTCCCTTCCGATGCGGGAAGCCGTATGTCAGGGGCTGCGAGCCCTGGCTCAGACGGCGTTGCCGACTTCTCGGCGGCCGTGGCCGCGTCGGCTCAGCGGTCGACCTGCGCGCGCGTGTACCGGCGTCCGCGCTCGTACGCCAGCAGCTTGCCCGCGGGATCCAGAGCGACCCGGTAGCCGGCCATCACACTGGTCGTCTGCGGGATGCGCTCCAGCTCCAGGACCTCGACCTGGGCCTCCCAGCCCTCGTCGGTCGGCTTCAGCGCGGAAACGGACTCGGGAGCACGGCCCAGCAACTCGGTGAGCTGCTCGATCGCGCTCCGCATGGCCTCGGGCGCGGAAACGCGTTCCTCGGCGGCCTCACGCCGCGACGAAGAAGGACGCTTCTCGGACTCGCGGCCGTTCGTCATCATCACCTTCTTCCCCTTTGTCCATCATCGACCTCAGGTGCTGCATATGCCACTCCTGACGTCGGGCTCCTGGTCAGGGGTGGCTCCTGCTCAGGGGTGGGGAGTTCGCCGGTCCGCCGGTCACCCCTGCGCGGCGTCAGGTGTCAGATACGTGTGCAGATGGCCCGCGCCCTCCAGCATCGCCGCCGTGCGGGCCGTCAGCGTGGTGTGGCGGGTGGTGACCGCGGTGTGCAGGGCCTCGGTGCTGCCCTCGTTGCGGAGGGATTCGAGGACGGGGCGGACGTCGTCGAGGAGGTAGTGGTTGCGGCGCAGGGCGAGGACGAAGCGGGCGTCGCGCACCTCCTCGGGGGTGTAGTGGCGGTAGCCGGTGCCGGGTTCGCGGCGGGGGGAGAGGAGACCGGCGGCCTCCCAGACGCGGAGCGTCGAGGTGCGGACACCGAGCAGCGCCGCGACCTCGCCGATCAGCAGGTCGGTGTCGGGCACGTCGTCCTCGGGCGGCTCCCCGGCCAGCGTCTCCAGCGCCGCGCTCGTCGCCCGCAACGACACACGCTCCGTGTGCAGCGCCGCGTGCGCCGCGTCCACCAGCGCCAACGCCCCCGGTACGTCCCCCTCGTGCACGGTCCGCATGATCCGCGTCGCCGCCACCGCCCCGTACCCCTTCGACAGCGCCCGGTACGTCAGCAGCGCCCGCCGGTGCGCGTCCCCGAAGACCCGGTACCCCGAGCCCGTACGCGGCACGGGCGGCAGCACCCCGGCCTCCTCGTAGTTGCGGATCTGCTGGGTGGAGACACCGCAGAGGCGGGCGAGGTCGACGGGGCGCAGGCGGGTGGTGGGTGCGGTGGGTGCGACGGGTGGGGTGGAGGGTTGTCCGGGCCGGTGCATCGGGTGAAGGGTAGGACGATTCCAGAACGCAGGAGGAGGCTCCTGAGGGCTCCTGATGTGACCGGGGACACAGGGACGGCCCGGGCCGTCCGGACAGGGGAGGGTGTGGAACCTTCTCTGCGAACCCGCGTACGAACAGGTGATCCGGAGGCGTTCAGCAGACTCTTCCGGGAGCACGCGCAGGCCGTGTACGGCCACGCCGCACGGCTGACCGCCGACCGGAACACGGCGGAGGACGTGGTCTCGCTGACCTTCCTGGAGGCGTGGCGACTGCGCGAGCGGCTGCTGCCGGACGCCGAGGTGCCGGACGCCGGGGTGGCGGACACCGGCGACGGCGGTCTGCGCGCCTGGCTGTTCGGCATCGCCACCAACGTGCTGCGCAACACCCGCCGCACCGCCCGGCGGCACGGCGCCGCCCTCGCCCGGCTCCCGGAACGCCCCACCGATCGCGCGACCGTGCCCGACTTCGCCGACGAACTGGTCGGCCGTCTGGACGACGCCGACCGGCTCGCGGCAGCCCACGCGGCCCTCGCCAAGCTCCGCCGGCGTGAGCGCGAGGTGTTCGCGCTCTGCGTCTGGTCGGGGCTGAGCTACGCGGCCGCCGCCGAGGCCCTGGACGTACCCGTCAGCACCGTACGGTCACGGCTGGCCCGCGCCCGGCAGCGTCTGCGCGGCCTCGCGGAGGCGGAACTCGCGCGGCAGCCCGTACGGAGCGAAAGAACGAGACCCCTCCCCGGCGGCGGACAGATACCTGTCGGCCGCACCGAGGCGGTCGGGCCGGCACCGGCGCAGGCAGAGGCACAGGAGAGACAGCGATGAATCCCGTGGAACGAGAAGAACTGGCACGGCTGCTGCCCAGCCCGGGCGACCCGCTCCTGTCGGACGACCGGCTGGCGCGGCTGGAGGACCACCTCCGGCAGGAGATCACCGGCGAGGCCACGGTACGGATCACCGGGGCGCGGACGCCGGGGGAGCGCGCGGCCGCGGGCCGTCCGTCCCGTTCGCGCCGCCGGTTCGTCCTGGTCGCGATGCCGCTCGGCGTGGCCGCCGCGGTTCTCGCGACGGTGATCGCGACCGGCGCGATCGGGCGGGGGCCGACCGCCGAGGAGGAGGCGGCCGGCCTCCTGAAGCGCATCGCCTCGGCCGCGACGGCCGGGGAGGCCACGCCCGTACGCGAGGACCAGTACCTCTACATCAGGACCCAGGGCACGATGACGGACCCGGGGACCGCGATGGAGGACGTGGTCGAGAACGCGGAGAGCGCGGAGAGCGCGAAGAGCACGGAGAACACGGAGAACACGAAGTCCGCGGCGGGCAAGGCGGGCGAGACGGGCAAGGCGGGTGCGGAGAAGGAGTATCCGTACCGGCGGACCGACTGGATCGCCGCCGACGGGGAGCGGGACGGGCTCGCCCGGACCACATGGCCCGAGGGGCAGCCGATCCCGGAGGGGCTCCCGGACGGGGCCCTCAAGAAGCGGATGCAGGCGACGACCGAGGACATGACGCTCTCGGCGGACCCGGAACACAGCTTCTACCACCGGCTGCGGGCGCTGCCCACGAACCCCGACAAGCTGTACGACAAGGTGTGGGCCGAGACCGGCGGCCAGGGCCCGACCCATGAGGAGGCCGCGCTGGAGTACATCACCACCATGCTCGACGGGGCACAACTGCTGCCCGAGCTGAACGGCGCGCTCTTCCGCGTCGCCGCCATGGTCCCGGGGGTGCGGGTCGTCGAGGCGGCGAAGGACGCCGCCGGGCGCGAGGGCGTCGGCCTGGCCTTCGGCGAGGGCGACGACCGTGCCGTGTGGGTCTTCGACCGGGAGAGCCTGAAGTACCTGGGTTCGGAGCGTCAGGCCCTGCTGGAGGTCGGGGTGGTCGACAAGGTGGGGGACACGCCGAAGGACTGAGCGCGCTCCCGCGTACGTGTCCACGCCTCCGCGTGTACACCTCCGCGTGTACGCCTCCGTGTACGCGCCCGCGTCAGCCCTGGCCTCCGTCCTTCTTGCCGTCGCCTTGGTCCCCGTTGTCCGGCTTGTTCGGCCGGTCCTCCTCCTGCCGCTTCAGCTCCTCCTCGCGGCGGCGGAGGTCGGCCTCCCAGCTCTTGAGGAGGGACTCGTCCTTCTTGTTGTCCTCGGCGAGGGACTTCAGGAACTCGGGGTTGTCGTCGGGGGCGACGTACTCCGTGCGGTGGTTGCGGTGCCACTCGGAGGGGGTGCGGCCGCCCGCGGGGGCGTTGCGCAGCTTGCCGGCGGCGAGCCAGGCGATGGGGCCGACGATCCAGAAGAGCAGGATGATGAAGACCCAGGCGATCTTCGGCAGGTGCTTCGCCTCGTCCTCGGGCGTGTTGAGGCAGTCGATGAACGCGTAGATCGTCAGCGCCAGCGGCACGAGGTACAGCAACACCCTGAGCATGGAACAGCCCCCTGGAAGCGGCGGTGGGCCCGTGTACCGGCCCCCGGACGTGACGGCGGGACCGTGCGCCGGGCCCCGTGACGGGGTCAGGGTAGCCCCTCGGGGATACTTGACCCCATGGCTTACGACGATCTTCGCTCCCTGCTCCGCGCACTGGAGCGCGAGGGCGATCTCAAGCGCATCAAGGCCGAAGTCGACCCCTACCTGGAGGTCGGGGAGATCGTCGACCGGGTCAACAAGGCCGGCGGCCCCGCCCTGCTCTTCGAGAACGTGAAGGGCTCCTCGATGCCCCTCGCGATGAACGTCTTCGGCACGGACCGCCGCCTGCTGAAGGCCCTCGGCCTCAAGTCGTACGGCGAGATCAGCGAGAAGATCGGCGGTCTGCTCAAACCCGAGCTGCCGCAGGGCTTCGTGGGCGTGCGCGAGGCGTTCGGCAAGCTCGGCGCGATGACCCATGTCCCGCCGAAGAAGGTGAAGCCGGACAGCGCCCCCGTCCAGGAGGTCGTCCTCCAGGGCGACGACGTGGACCTGGACCGGCTCCCGGCCCTCTTCACCTGGCCGAAGGACGGCGGCTCCTTCTTCAACCTCGGGCTCACCCACACCAAGCACCCCGAGACCGGCGTACGCAACCTCGGCCTCTACCGCCTCCAGCGCCACGACAAGCGCACCATCGGTATGCACTGGCAGATCCACAAGGACAGCCGCAACCACTACCAGGTGGCCGCCAGGCGCGGCGAACGCCTCCCGGTCGCCATCGCCTTCGGCTGCCCGCCCGCCGTGACGTACGCCTCGACCGCCCCGCTCCCCGGCGACATCGACGAGTACCTGTTCGCCGGGTTCGTCTCGGGCAAGCGGATCGAGATGGTCGACTGCAAGACGGTGCCGCTGCAGGTGCCGGCGCAGGCGGAGGTGGTGATCGAGGGCTGGCTGGAGCCCGGAGAGACGCTCCCCGAGGGCCCGTTCGGCGACCACACCGGCTTCTACACCCCGCAGGAACCGTTCCCCGCACTGAAGATCGACTGTGTGACGATGCGGAAGCGGCCGCTGCTCCAGTCGATCGTGGTGGGGCGGCCCCCGACGGAGGACGGCCCGCTGGGCCGGGCGACGGAGCGTTTCTTCTTGCCGTTGCTGAAGATCATCGTCCCGGACATCGTGGACTACCACCTCCCCGAGGCGGGCGGCTTCCACAACTGCGCGATCATCTCGATCGACAAGAAGTACCCCAAGCACGCGCAGAAGGTCATGCACGCGATCTGGGGCGCCCACATGATGTCCCTGACCAAGCTGATCGTGGTCGTCGACTCCGACTGCGACGTCCACGACCTGCACGAGGTCGCGTGGCGGGCGCTCGGCAACACGGACTACGCCCGCGACCTCTCGATCGTCGAGGGCCCGGTGGACCATCTCGACCACGCCTCCTACCAGCAGTTCTGGGGCGGCAAGGCGGGCATCGACGCCACGAAGAAGTGGATCGAGGAGGGGTACACGCGGGACGGGGGGTGGCCGGACATGGTCGAGTCCGACCCGGCGACTGCGGCGCTCGTCGACCGCCGCTGGAAGGAGTACGGCCTGTGACCAGCGCGTCGGCGGCCATTCCGCAACCGGGCCGCACGAAGGCCTTCCTCCGGCTGGTGATGATCGAGCACTCGGTCTTCGCGCTGCCCTTCGCCTACATCGCCGCGCTCACCGCGATGTTCCGGCTGGACGGCAACGTCCACTGGGTGCGGCTGCTGCTGGTCACCATCTGCATGGTAGGGCTGCGGACGTTCGCGATGGCGGTCAACCGGATCATCGACCGCGAGATCGATGCCCGTAACCCGCGTACGGCGCAGCGTGAGCTGGTGACCGGGGCGATGTCGGTCCGCCATGCCTGGACCGGTGCGCTGATCGCGGTCGTGATCTTCCTCGGCTCGGCGGCGCTGCTGAACCCGCTGTGTCTGGCCCTGGCCCCCGTCGCGGTGATCCCGATGGTGGTCTACCCCTACGGCAAGCGGTTCACGAACTACCCGCAGGCGATCCTGGGCCTCGCCCAGGCGATGGGGCCGGTGGGCGGCTGGCTGGCGATCACGGGGGAATGGTCCTGGGAGGCGGTCGTCCTCGGTCTGGCGGTCGGCATCTGGATCGGCGGCTTCGATCTGATCTACGCCTGCCAGGACGTCGACTCCGACCGTGAGTCCGGTGTGCTGTCGGTGCCGGCGCGGTTCGGGATCCCGGCGGCGGTCTGGGCGGCGCGGGGGTGTCACGCCGTGACGACCCTGCTGTTCGTCTGGTACGCGGTGATGACGGGGGCGGGGGCGTTTCTGTGGCTGGGGCTGGCGGTCGTGGCGGGGGCGTTCGTGTACGAGCACACGATCGTGCGTCCGCATGACCTGTCCCGTCTGAACCGGGCCTTCTTCTCCGTCAACGGCTTCATCGGCATCGCGCTGTTCGCGTGCGCGCTGCTGGATCTGGTGGTGCGGGGGCTTACGTTCTAGCGGCGGCTTCGAGCTCGGGGGGTTCTGTGGGCTGCCGGGTGCGGGTGCGTCGTGGTTGCCCGCGCAGTTCCCCGCGCCCCTAGAAGCAACGGCCCCTGCGGGCCGTTGAAAAAGCACGGGGCGCAGCCCCTGCTTCTTCAGGGGCGCGGGGAACTGCGCGACCAGCCCCCACCGGAGCCGCACTCGCCGACGAACCGAATCCCCCGGACTCTCAGGCGGCAGGCTTCCGGCGGAACAGGACCGCCGCCACAACCCCCGTCACCAGCCCGATCAGATGCCCCTGCCAGCTGATGCCGGTCTCGGTGGGGGCGATGCCCCCGAGGATCGAGCCGCCCCAGACCGCGGCGACGAGGACCCCCACCGCGACCCCCAGCAACCGCCGCTCGACGAACCCGCTGACGACCAGGAATCCGAAGAGCCCGAAGACGACACCGGACGCCCCCGCCGTGTTGGTGTTGTCCGGGGATATCAGCCAGACCCCCAGCCCGTCCGCGACGATGATCAGCGCGCACACGGCGAGGAACCGGCGCAACCCCCCGAGCGCCGAGAGGAACCCCAGCACCAGCAACGGCACACTGTTCGCCGCCACATGACCGAACCCGAAGTGGATGAAGGACGCCGGTACGACATCGACCAGCTCGGGCACCGACCGCGGCACGATCCCGAAGTCGTCCAGCGCGTGACCGGTCGCCACATCGATCACTTCGAGCAGCCACAGCAGCGCCACCCAGCCCACCATCAGCTTGGCCGCGGCCCTCACCCGGTCCCCGCGCGACCACTCCCGCTCCGGACTCAGCGCCCCACGTACTCCACCAGCCATGTCGAACCCCCGACTCAACTCGTCCCCTCCGGGAAACGGCCGTGCCCCCTTGACCGGTTCCCGCCCCGCGCCGCCGGATAGGCTCGGTGTCGTGAACCCAGTCAAGCCAGGAGAGACGCCGCGTACGCCTTGGATCGTAGGGGTGTCCGGCGCATCCGGCACCCCATACGCCGCGGCGGTGCTGCGCGCGCTCCTCGCCGCCGGCGAGCGCGTCGACCTCGTGGTGTCCCGGGCCTCGCGGCTGACCCTGCTGGACGAGACGGGAATCTCCTTCCGGGACGCCCACTGGCGCGACGACCTGCGCGAATGGCTGTCCCGAGGCGCCGACGGCAAACCGGGCACGTTCGACGTGGACGTCGAGGGCGACCGCGTACGGCACTGGAGCGCCGGCGACCTGGCCGCCGGACCGTCCTCGGGCTCGTACCCCGTCAAGGGGATGCTGATCGTCCCCGCGTCGACGGCGTGCGTCGCGGGCGTCGCCCTGGGGCTCAGCAAGGACCTGCTCCAACGGGCCGCGAGCGTGACCCTCAAGGAACGGCGGCGCCTGGTCGTCGCCGTACGCGAGACCCCGTTGAACGGGCAGACCCTGCGGCACCTGGTGACCCTGGACGAGGCGGGCGCGACCGTACTGCCCGCGTCCCCGGCGTTCTACGCGGGGGCCACGCACATCCAGGACCTGGTGGACTTCGTCGCCGGACGGGCGCTGGACGCGGTGGGCGTCCCGCACACCCTGTACCGGCGCTGGGAGGGCGAGGTGGGCGGGGCACGCGCTTCCGATACGACCACGGCCGACTGAGCCGTACGCGCACGCTCCGCCCCGCACCACTCTCATCGCACCCCGCTCACCTCACTGATCACGCATCACTCACTCAATCTGTCACTCACTCAATCTGTCACTCACAACGCAACTCTTCAGCGGAAGGCAACCGATCGCATGGACGCGGTGGACAGGCAGCTCATCCAGGCCCTGAGGGAGAACGGCCGGGCCTCCTACGCGGAGCTGGGGCGCCTCGTCGGTCTGTCGGGACCCAGTGTCACGGACCGCATCAACCGGCTGGAGACGGCCGGGGTCATCACCGGCTATCGCGCCACCGTCAACGCGGCCTCCCTCGGCCTCGGTGTGACCGCGCTCATCGGCATCTCCCTCTCCGACGCCGTCGACCACGAGGAGGTGGCGCAGCGGCTACGGGACCTGGCGGAGATCGAGGACTGCTGGTTCATCGCGGGCGACGACTCGTACATGCTCAAGGTGCGCGCCCCCGACGTGGACGGTCTGGAGAAGACCATCCGCCGGCTCTCCGGCACGAAGGGCGTCTCCCGGACGCGTACGACGATCGTGCTCTCCACGAAGTGGGAGAACCGGGTGGGTGAGCTGCCGGAGGAGGAGTAGAGGCGGGGGCGTACGGTTGGGGAAGTCTGTGAGCGGTCGGTCGGTGAAAGGTGTGGGCATGGACGTCGGGCTCAAGCGCGAGCTGGAGGAGAAGGTCCGTTCCGGTGAGCGGCTGACCCGCGAGGACGGCATCGCGCTGTACGAGTCGGACGACCTGGCCTGGCTGGGCGGTCTGGCGCACGAGGTGCGGACGCGGAAGAACGGTGACGTCGTCCACTTCAACGTCAACCGCCACCTCAACATGACCAACGTGTGCACCGCCTCCTGCGCGTACTGCTCCTTCCAGCGCAAGCCGGGGGAGAAGGACGCGTACACGATGCGGATCGAGGAGGCGGTGAAGCTCGCCAAGGCGATGGAGGGCGAGAACCTCACCGAGCTGCACATCGTCAACGGCCTGCACCCGAACCTCCCGTGGCGCTACTACCCGCGCTCACTGAAGGAGCTGAAGGCCGCCCTCCCGAACGTCTCGTTGAAGGCCTTCACGGCCACGGAGATCCACCACTTCGAGACAATCAGCGGCCTCTCGGCGTCCGAGATCCTGGACGAGCTGATCGAAGCGGGTCTGGAGTCCCTGACGGGTGGCGGCGCGGAGATCTTCGACTGGGAGGTCCGGCAGCACATCGTCGACCACCGCACCCACTGGGAGGACTGGTCGAGGATCCACCGCCTGGCGCACGAGAAGGGTCTCAAGACCCCCTGCACCATGCTCTACGGCCACATCGAGGAGCCGAAGCACCGGGTGGACCACGTCCTCCGCCTGCGTGAGCTCCAGGACGAGACCGGTGGCTTCCAGGTCTTCATCCCGCTCCGCTACCAGCACGACTTCGTGGACATGAAGGACGGCAAGGTACGCAACCGCCTTCAGTCCCGGACCCAGATGGCGACCGGCGCGGAGGCGCTGAAGACCTTCGCGGTCTCCCGCCTCCTCTTCGACAACGTCCCCCACGTCAAGGTCTTCTGGGTCATGCACGGCGTGCAGACCGCCCAACTGGCCCTCCAGCACGGCGCCGACGACATGGACGGCTCGGTCGTCGAGTACAAGATCACCCACGATGCCGACAACTACGGCACGCCGAACAAACTGACCCGCGAGGACCTGCTGGACCTCATCCGCGACGCCGGCTTCCGCCCGGTGGAACGCAACACGAGGTACGAGATCATCCGCGAATACCCCGGCCCGGACCCGGCCCGCCGGGAATCCCCCCAGCCGATGAGGGTCTGATCCGGCCGGTCGGTCGACTGCGGGTGGATGGGGGCGGGCCGCGCAGTTCCCCGCGCCCCTGAAGGGCCGCAACGAGGCCGCCTGGAAGCGGGAGCACGGCGCCCAGGCCCTCCAGGAGCGCTGGCTCACCCACGGGACGGATCTCCGCGACCCGGTCCGCAA
>NZ_JBEOYO010000035.1:0-100103 GCF_040297125.1 Streptomyces sp. NPDC001868
GTCACGGCCAGGTTCGAGCCCTGGAGAATCAGGAACGAGCCGAGCGTGACGAGGAAGCTGGGCAGCCCGGTCTTGATCAGCAGCCAGCCGTTGAAGGCGCCCACGGCGAGGGACACGATGAGGGCGACGATCACGCCGGTCCACACGTTCACTGTCAGCTGGAAGCTGATGATCGCGGCGGTCAGGGCGGAGGTGGTGACCGCGACACCGGCGGACAGGTCGAACTCCCCGCCGATCATCAACAACGCCACCGGCAGCGCCATGATGCCCATCACGGAGGCCTGGTAGAGCACGGTCGCCAGCGAACCGGCCTCACGGAAGGAAGGGGCCACGGCGAAGAAGAACGCGTAGACACCGATCGCGGCGATGAGCGCCCCGACCTCGGGGCGGGCCAACAGCCTGCGCCACAGGGAGCGTTGTGCGGTCCGGCCGTCCTTCTGGGCGGCCGGCGGAGCCGGCGACGAGGACGAACTCGCCGCCGGTGCCGTTGTCTGGGTCACACTGATCACCGGGTGCCCTTCGCGGCGAACTTGGCGATCGCGTCGACATTGCTCTTGTCGACGAACGCCGGACCGGTGAGGACGGGTGCCTCGCCGCCGCCGCTGTAGTTGCCGTTGTTCTTGTAGAGCCAGAGCGAGTCCACCGACAGGTAGCCCTGGAGGTACGGCTGCTGGTCGACGGCGAACTCGATGTCGCCCGCCTTGATCGCGGCCGTCAGCTCCTTGTTGAGGTCGAAGGTCGCGACCTTCGCCTTGCTGTTCGACTCCGAAGCGGACTCCACCGCCGTGAGCGCGAACGGGGCGCCGAGGGTGACGATCTGGTCGATCGAGGAGTCCTGCTTGAGCTTGGCCGAGATGGTCGACTTGGTCGCGGGCATGTCGTTGCCGTTGACGTAGAGGTTCTCGGTCTCGCCCTTGAAGGTCTTCTTCACACCGGCGCAGCGCGCCTCCAGACCGACGTGCCCCTGGACCTGGACGACACAGAGCGCGTGCTTGGCGCCCGTCTCGTTGAGCTTCTCGCCGAAGGCCTGGCCGGAGACCGACTCGTCCTGGCCGAAGAAGGACAGCAGGCCCTGCTCCTTCCACACGTCCATACCGGAGTTGAAGCCGACGACGGGGATGCCGGCCTTCTCCGCCTTGGCGATGGCGTCCTTGAGGGCGTCCGGCTTGGCGAGGGTGACGGCGATACCGTCGACCTTCTGGTCGATCGCGTTCTGGATCAGGGTGGCCTGGCCACTGGCGCTCTCGTCGTTGGAGTAGATCAGCTCGACGTTGTCCTTCGCGGCGGCGGCCTCGGCGCCCTTGCGGATGATGTCCCAGAAGGTGTCGCCGGAGGGCGCGTGGGTGACCATCGCGATCTTCATACGGGGGGTGTCGGCCTTGCCGGCCGCGGCGTCCGCCCCGCCTTCCTCGGCCTTCTTGCCGCCGGAGTCGCTGGAACAGCCCGCGAGGACCAGGGTGGCCGCGGCTGCCACGGCCACGACGGAGGCGGTTCTGCGGGAGCGGGGAAGGAATGTGTGGTTCATGATGCGTGCACCTCACTGTGCAACTGGGAGGGTGGGTGGAACGGCGGCCGTGGGGGGTGGACCGCGGGAGCGAAGAGAGAGACTTCGTCGGAACATCAGAACAATTTAAAGCGCTTTAAGTTCTGGTACTATCGGCCTGTTTCGTGAGCGTGTCAAGGGTGTTGCGCCAGCAGATTTCCGCAGGGGAGGCACAGGTGGGCGACGGCGGTTCCGCAGGTCACCGGAACGGTGCGAACAAGCGCCCCCGGCTGGAGGACGTGGCCGCACGGGTGGGTCTGTCCACCGCGTCGGTGTCCCTGGTGCTGCGTGGTGTGGCCGGCCCCAGCGAGCAGACACGGCAGCGCGTCCTCAGGGCCGCCGCCGATCTCGGCTATCAGGTGGACCGTACGGCCAGCATGCTCGCGAGTCGGCGCAGCCGCCTGCTGGGCGTCATGATCGACATCTACAGCCCCTTTCACGCCGAGCTCGTCGAGCACCTCCACATGGCGGCCGAGGAGGTCGGCTACGACCTCGTGCTCAGCACCCAGACCCGTACCCGTGACGAGCACACGGCCGTCGAGACACTGCTCGCCTACCGCAGCGAGGCCCTGATCCTGCTCGGCCCGACCGCCCCCACCGCGACCCTCGCCGCCCTCGACCGCAAGGCGCCGGTCATCGCGGTCGGCCGCCGTATCGCCGATGCCGCCCTGGATGTCGTACGCACCGCCGACGACGACGGGGTCGGCCAGATCGTCGACCACCTCGTCGGGCTCGGCCATCGCGCGATCACCTATGTCGACGGCGGCAAGGGCGTGATCGCCACCGACCGCCGCCGCGGCTATCGCAGCGCCATGCGCCGCCACGGCCTCGACGACCATGTCGGCGTGTTGCGCGGCGACCACACCGAAGCGGCGGGCGAGAGTGCCGCGCGCCGGTTGCTCGAAAGCGGCGAGCTGCCCACCGCCGTGGTCGCCTTCAACGACCAGTGCGCCATCGGCGTCCTCGCCGCCCTGGCCCGCGCCGGGGTCGACGTCCCGGGCCGGGTCTCCGTCGTCGGCTACGACGACGACACCCACTCCCGGCTGAGCTGCTTCAACCTGACCACGGTCAGCCAGGGGGCCGAGGAGCAGGCCCGGCACGCGGTGACCGCCGCCGTCGAACGCCTCGACCAGGACCGCACGGAACCCCGCGAGGTCGTGCTCACCCCGCGTCTCGTCCTGCGGGGGACGACGGCGAAGCCCGTCTGACGCGTGCGCTCCGGCGCCTCGGGGCAGGCGCGCGATGGCACCGAGTGTCCTTTTCGGACGAACATCCAATATTCGAGCGAGGAGACTCCACGGGGTTCTGTGGAGTCTCCGCTTGATCCATAGTTACGGGCGTGTTTCGGAAGTCTGCTTCCGAATAGCGGAAGAAGCTCGGAGGATGCCCGTGTCGCTGTCCGTCCCGTCACCGTCCCTGCCCCGCCGCGCGGCCCGTCTGCTGCGCACCTCACTGTTCCTTCAGGTCGGCCTCGCCCTGCTGCTCGGGCTGCTCGTGGGACGGCTCTGGCCCGATGCGGGCACCGCCGTCCAGCCGCTGGGTGACGGCTTCGTGAGGCTCATCAAGGCGGTGATCGCGCCCCTGGTGTTCTGTGTCGTCGTCACCGGCATCGCCAAGGCGGGGAATCTGCGGGCGTTCGGCCGGATCGGGCTCAAGGCCCTGATCTGGTTCGAGGTGGCGACCACGTTCGCCCTGCTCATCGGGCTGCTCGCGGGCAATGTCTTCGCGCCGGGCGCCGGGATGAACGTCGACCCGGCCCAGCTCGACGCCGGCGCGGTCGACACGAAGACCGGCGGCGGGTCCCTGCAGTCGACCAGCGAGTTCCTGCTGCACGCGCTGCCCGAGAGCGCGGTGGGCGCGTTCGCCGAGAACTCGCTGCTCCAGGTCCTGGTCCTGGCCTGTCTGGTGGGCGCCGCACTGCTCCACCTCGGACTCACCAAGGTGCCCAAGATCCTGCCCGCCGTCGAACAGGCGCAGGAGGTCGTCTTCGCGATCGTCGGCTTCATCATGAAGCTCGCGCCGCTCGCCGTCTTCGGCGCCACCGCCCACCTCGTCGGCCAGTACGGGCTGGGCGTGATGTCGACGTACGGCAAGCTCATCGCCGTCTGCTACGCCGTGGCCGCGCTGTTCCTGGTGCTGCTCGCGATCGTGCTCAAGGCGGTCACCGGGCTGAGTCTGTGGCGGTTCGTCCGCTACACGCGTGAGGAGATGCTGCTCGCGCTCGGCACCGCCTCCAGCGAGACCGTCATGCCCCGCATGATGCAGAAGCTGCGCCACGCCGGCTGCCGTGGCGACGCCGTGGGGCTCGTGGTGCCCACCGGGTACTCCTTCAACCTCGACGGCGCGTCCATCTACCTCTCCATCGCCACGCTCTTCATCGCCCAGGCCGTCGGCGTCGACCTCACCCTCGGCCAGCAGGTCACCGTCGTCCTGATGCTCATGCTCACCAGCAAGGGCATGGCGGGCGTACCCGGTTCGGCGTTCCTCGCCCTCTCGGCGACCGCCTCCGCGCTCGGGGTCATCCCCGCCGGAGCCGTCGCCCTCCTCCTGGGCGTCGACCGCATCATGGACTCCATGCGCGTCGCCACCAACCTCCTCGGCAACTGCGTCGCGGCCTTCGGTGTGTCCCGCTGGGAGGGCGCGCTCGACACGGCACGTGCGAAGAAGGTGCTGCGGGGGGAGCTGCCCCTCGTGGAGGAGTCGGACGTCCGTCAGCCGGACGACCGGCACGACGACGGTCAGCCGGACGACCGTTACGACGACGGTCAGCCGGACGACCGTCAGCCGTTGCCCGGGGCCGAGGCCGGAGTCGAGGTCGGGGCCGGGATCGAGGCCGGGGCCGGGGCCGGGGCTCCGCGCGAGGCCGTGGTCGGTCCCCGTGCGGCCGTCGAAGCGCAGGGCGAGCCGGGCAAGGACCGCCCGGCCAGGGCGACTTGAGGCACGAGGCCCTTTCCGCTCCCACCGCCCCCGGGGCCCGACCACCTAGAGAAGCGGCCCGAGGAAGCGGATGTGCGGCCGGTCGTCGGGTCCGGTGCGGGTGACGGTGGCCCGTACGCCGTAGACCTCGGCGACCAGGGACTCGGCGAGGATGTCGTGCGGGGTGCCGGCGGCCACGACCCGGCCCTGCTTGAGCACGACCAGGCGGTCGCAGTACATCGCGGCGAGATTCAGGTCGTGCAGGGCGACGACGCTGGTCAGACGGAGTTCGCCGATCAGGGTCAGGAGGGCGAGCTGATGCTGGATGTCGAGGTGGTTGGTGGGCTCGTCCAGGAGGAGTTCGTTCGGTTCCTGGGCGAGCGCGCGGGCGATCTGGACGCGCTGGCGTTCGCCGCCGGACAGGGTGTGCCAGGACCGGTGGGCCTTGTCGGCGAGACCGGTGCGGGACAGGGCCGTACGGACGGCCTCCTCGTCGTCGGGGGAAACGGGCGTCCAGGCCCGGCGGTGCGGGACACGGCCCAACCGTACGACGTCGTGGACGGTCAACTCGACCTGGGTGTCCGCCTGTTGGGCCACGACGGCGATGCGCCGGGCGACCGCCCGGCGGCCCACCCGTTCCAGCGGCCGGTCGTCGAGGGTGACGACCCCGGAGGCGGGCGCGAGGACCCCGGCGAGCAGGCGCAGCCCTCACCGCTGCGCGTCAGTTCCGGATTCGCACCGGATTCCCTGACCCGTACGCATACATGTGCGCACATGGGTTCGACTGACGTCGGCCAGCTATCACAGGCCGCCCGTCCGCCAGCCCGGGAGCGTCGGCAGGACCTTCTCGGCGACGCGGAACAGGGCCTGGTCGTCGGGCAGTTGGGAGTCCTGGCGCCAGATGACGACCTCGAAGGTGCTGCCGCTGTCCTTCGGGTCGGTCGCGACCAGCAGCCGGCGGGCGACGCCACCGGGGCCGGACTGGGGGTCGCTGCCGTCGAGCCCGAAGGAGATGGCGATGGTCCGGCCCGAGTAGAGGACCGCCGGGCGTCCCAGGACCGTCCTGGTCTCGGCGTCGGCGCCCAGGTAGCCGACCGACTCGGCGACCGGGAGGTCCTCGTAGGACGCCGAGAGCTCCACGGTGTAGGTGTCCAGCCGGACGGTCGCCTCCGGGGTGACGGTCCTGGTGCCGCTCGCCCAGGTGGACTCGTTGTCACTGCCCGACGCGGTCACCGCCTGCTCGGTCGGTGTGCCGAGGAGTTCGGGCAGGTCGGAACGGTTCAGCGCGGTGCAGAGCTGTGCTCCGGAGACCTTGCCCCGGGGCGCCGGAGAGGCGTCGTCCGAGGCCGAACAGGTCGCCGGCCCCAGGGTTTCGGGCGTCTGGTCGAGGAGATCGCCCAGCAGCCACAAACCTCCCAGGATCACCCCGACGGTCGCCACGGCGGAAACCACCTGGGCCGCCGTGCTCATCTCCTTACCGGAACCGGAACCGGAACCGGAATCGGTGAAATCGTCAGCCATGTCCCCCGTGCCCCCACCTTGATGTGCACACGTCCCCCGCGTGCTGGGGGAGCCTAACCGGTGATCGTCACGAGGCGAAACGGAATTCGGCCGCGCACATGGCTCACGCGGATCGTGACGAGCTGCCCGCCGCGCCGGTGTGAAGCAGGGCTTCCCGGGGGAGACCGAGACCCTCGGCGCGCGAACGCGGCCCCCACGAAAGGACGCAACGGTATGACCGAGCAGGGCTCCCTCGGTGTCGTCGTCATCGGCACCGGCCGGATGGGCGCCGACCATGTGCGTCGGATCACCGAGGTGATCAGCGGCGCCCATGTGGCCGCCGTCGTCGACCTCGACACCGACCGGGCCAAGGCGATCGCCGCCGGGATCGAGGGATGCGCGGCCTACGGCGACCCCGCCGAGGCGCTGGCCGCACCGGGCGCCGACGCCGTGCTCGTCGCCTCCCCGGGCCCCGCCCACGAGGCGGCCCTGCTCACCGCCTTCGCGCACGACCTGCCCGTACTCTGCGAGAAGCCCCTCACCCCGGACACGGCCTCCGCGCTACGGCTGCTGGAGGCCGAACAGCGGCTGGGCCACCGCAGGACGCAGGTGGGGTTCATGCGCCGTTACGACCGCGAGTACGCCAAGCTCAAGTCCCTGCTGGACAGCGGTGAGTTGGGCCGGCCACTGCTGCTGCACCAGCGGCACCGCAACGCCGAGGCCCCGCCCGGCTTCACCGACGCCATGGCCATCAACGACTCCGTCGCCCACGAGATGGACGTCACCCGCTGGCTGCTCGGCCAGGAGATCACCGCCGTCACCGTGCTGCGGCCCCGGCCGAGCGCGTACGCCCCCGAGGGCCTGAGCGACCCGCAGTTCGTCGTGTTCGAGACCGACGGCGGCGCCGTCGTCGACGTGGAGATCTTCCTCAGCGCCCGCTACGGCTACCAGGTCCAGGCCGAAGCGGTCTGCGAGAACGGCACGGCCCGCATCGGCGACGGACACGACATGCTCGTCAACACGGCGGGCCGCTGGGGCGGCACGGTCACCCCGAGCTACATCGAGCGCTTCGAGGACGCCTACGACCGTCAGGTCCAGGCCTGGGTGGACGCCACCCGCCGAGGCGAGGTCACCGGGCCGAGCACCTGGGACGGGTACGCCGTCGCCGCGATCTCCGAGGCGGGCGTCCGCGCCCAGACCGAGGGCGTCCGCGTCGAGGTCGAACTCGTCGAACGCCCCGCCCTCTACCGCTGACCGGCCGGCCCACGAAGGCTCCGCCCACGAAGGCTCCGCCCACTGCGAACGACCGCTCACACCCTCCCCGGACAGGTCACACCCTCCCCGGCCTGGTCACCCCTCCCCGGACAGATCCAGCAGCACCTTGGAGGCGACCGTGCGGTCCTGGGCCGTGTCGAACGCGGCGACGGACCGCTCCAGCGGGAAGGTGTGTGTGACGACCGGGTCGACGGGGAGGCCCTGGGCCAGCAGCGACAGGGCTTCGTCGAACTCGGTGTCGAAGCGGAACGAGCCGCGCAGCTCCAGCTCACGGGTGACCGCGACATTGCCGAGGAGCCCGATCTCCCCGGGCGGCAGCAGCCCGAGCATGACCACGATGCCGCCGCGCCGCGTCCGCTCCACACAGCTCCGCAGCCCGGCCGGGGCCCCGGACGCCTCCACGGCGACGTCGAAGACCCCGGCCCAGGCGGGATCGTCGGGCCGGTCCGCCCGTGCGACGGCGGTGGCGCCCACCTCGGTCGCGATCCGCAGCGGTTCTTCGTGGAGGTCGCTGACGACGACCTCGGCGGCGCCCGCGTGCCGCAGCGCCGCCACGACCAGACAGCCGATCGGTCCGGCCCCGGTGACCAGCACCCGCTTGCCGCGCACCTCGCCCGCCCGGCGCACGGCGTGCAGCGCGACCGACAGCGGCTCGGCGAGCACGGCACGGCGCAGGTCGAGCCCGGGCGGCAGCTCCCGGACCTGGTCGGCGGGCACGGTGATGTGCTGCGCGAACCCGCCCTGCACATGCGGGGTGTGGGCCGCGCTGCCCAGATACCGGGTGTGCGCGCAGACGTTGCGGGTGCCGCGCGCGCACTCGGGGCAGACCCCGCAGGGCGTGGCGGGATGGATCGCGACGGGCGCGCCCACCGCCGGAGCGTCCGGCCCCTCGACGCCGGCCCCGAGGGCGGCGACACGGCCGACCACCTCGTGGCCGAGCACCATGGGCTCGCTCACCGCGAAGTCGCCCACCCGGCCCCGGTGGTAGTAGTGCAGATCGGATCCGCAGATCCCGCCGAGGGCGACGGCGACCGCGATCTCACCGGGCGCGGGACCGTCGTACGGCCGCTCCTCGACCCGGAGGTCGCCGGCTCCGTGGACAACACACGCGTGCATGGGGGCTCCTTGAGGGGTCGGCCGGAGGTTGGTCGGAGGTCGGTCGGGTCACAGGACAGACAGCATGCCGCCGTCGACGTACAGCAGTTGGCCGTTGACGAAGTCGGAGGCGGCGGAGGAGAGGAAGAGCAGGGCGCCGACGAGGTCCTCGACCTTGCCCCAGCGACCGGCCGGGGTCCGCCCCCGCACCCAGGCGCTGAACTCCTCGTCCGCGACCAGCGCGGAGGTCAGCTCGGTGTCGAAGTAGCCGGGGCCGATGCCGTTGACCTGGATGCCGTGCGGGCCGAGGTCGGCGCACATGCCCTTGGTGAGCATCTTCAGGCCGCCCTTGGTCGCCGAGTAGGGCGCGATACCGGGGCGTACGGCCTCGCTCTGCAGCGAACAGATGTTGACGATCTTGCCGTGGCCCCGGGGGACCATCCGGCGGGCGACCTCGCGGCCCACGAGGAAGGCGCTGGTGAGGTTGGTGTCGAGCAGGCCGTGCCAGTCCTCGTCGGTGAAGTCCAGGAACGGGGCGCGGCGTTGGGCGCCGGTGTTGTTGACCAGGATGTCGATCGCTCCGGCCCGGTCCTCGATCCGGGTGACGGCGGCGGTGACCGCGGCGGAGTCGGTGACGTCGAAGGCCTCCGCGAGGACCGCCTCGCCGAAGGACTCGGCCAGCTCCTTGCGGGTGGTCTCCAGGGCGACGGTGTCCCGGCCGTTGAGGACGACCGTGCAGCCGGCCTCCAGCAGGCCGACGGCCAGCGCCCGGCCGATGCCGCGGCTCGACCCGGTGACCAGGGCGACCTTGGCGGTGACGTCGAAGAGGGGGTGGCTCATGGGTGTCGTCCTCTCGGGCTCTACGGCTCTCGGGCTCTCAGATGTGGCTCGGTGCGGAGGGCGAGGCGGAGCTGCCCGGCAGCGGGGTCCTCGCCGGGCCGCCCGCGAGGACGTCGAGGATGTTGTCCACCGCGAGGTCCACCATCGCGGCCCGGGTGGCCTCGGTGGCCGAGCCGACGTGCGGGAGGGCCACCACATTGGGTTCGCCGACCAGCGGCGACAACTCGGCGCCCATCGGCTCGCGTTCGAAGACGTCCAGTCCCGCGGAGTGGATGGTCCCGTCCCGCAACGCCCTGAGCAGCGCGTCCTCGTCGACGACACCGCCCCGCGCGGTGTTGACCAGGGTGGCGGTCGGCTTCATGGCGGCCAGCTCGGCGGCGCCGATGAGGTGACGGGTCTCCGGGGTGAGGGGGACGTTGAGCGAGACCACGTCGGACTCGGCGAGCAGGGTGGGCAGGTCCACCGGGGTGGAGAGCGCGTCCTCGCGCCCGGACCGGGTGTGGTGCAGGACCCGCATACCGAAGCCATGGGCGCGCCGGGCCACCGCGCGCCCGATCTGGCCGTACCCGACGATGCCGAGCGTGGCGCCGTACACGTCCAGGCCCAGATGGTCGCCCATGCGGGGCACGTCCCAGCGGCCGGCGGTGAGCGCGTCGCCGGCGGCGCCGAGCCGCCGGCGGGCCATCAGGACGAGCGCGAAGGTCAGATCGGCGGTGGTCTCGGCGAGCACGCCCGGCGTGTGCGTGACCACGACACCCCGCTCGGCCGCCGCCTCCCGGTCCACGCCGTCGAAGCCCATGCTGGCCAGCGCGACGACCTTCAGCGAGGGCCCGGCGGCGTCCAGCAGGGCCGCGTCCACGCGGTCGTTGCCCAGACAGAGGATGCCGGCCGCGCCGGGGGCGAGGGCGCGCAGCTCGGCCGGTTCGGGTCTGCCGGACCCGTCCCAGCGCACCGGCTCCGCCCGGCCCGCCAGCCGGTCCAGGCCGCCGCCGGGGAGGGCGGGCCGGGTGATGAGCACTCGCTGCGTCATACGCGCTCCCTGATTTTCCCACTCAGTGGAAAGATTGTCTGCTCAATGGAAAACATCGTCGGCGTGACGGGTGGCCGATGTCAACCACCGGGTGGTGTGCCGTGCGGGAGGGCGAGTGACACCGCTGAGTGGGAGGTCTTTCCGGTCAGTGGTAATTTGCCGCTGTGAGTGGCAGCGAAGTACCGGCGGGTGGCGAAGTACCGGCGGATGTGGTCGGACGGGCGATCCGGCTGCTCGTCCTCGTGGGCGAGCACCCGCACGGCATCACCCTGTCCGGGCTGGCCCGCGCCAGCGGCGTCCCCGTCAGCACGGCCCACCGGCTGGTCAACTCCCTGTGCCGCGAGGGCCTGGTGGAGTTCGAGGCCGACGGCAAGCGCTACAAACCGGGCCTCAGACTCTTCCAACTCGGTCAGCAGGCGGGCCAGGTGTACGGATTCGCCGGCACCGCCCTGCCGGTGATGCAGCGTGTGACGCGGCAGACCGAGGAAGCCACCCTGATGTCCGTCCTCGACGGCACCCGGCATCTGTACGTGCACTACGTCGACGGCCCCCTGCCGGTCGGCGTCCGCAGCGAGCCCGGCCGCCACGGGCCGCTGCACTGCACCTCGATGGGCAAGATCCTCATGGCCTTCGCCCCCGACGACGTACGCGCCGACCTCCTGGACCACGTCGAGCTGACCCCGTACGGACCGAACAGCGTCACCGACCGCGACGTCCTGCGCGCCCAGGTCGCCCGCGCCGCCGAACTGGGCTACGCCACGGCCGACGAGGAACACCACGCCGGTCTGCGCGCCGTGGCGGTACCGATCCTGCGGCCCGACGGCACCGTCTTCGCCGCCCTCTCCACGGCCGCGCCCGCGTTCCGCCGCAGTATGGACGACCTCGTCGCGATGGTCCCGCTGCTGCGGTCGGCGGCGGACGAGCTGGGCGTCCGGCTCCCCGCCCGCTGACGCACCCTCCCCACGGGCCCCGGGGGAGGGGATCCTCACTCCTGAGGGCGCGTGGGGCGTGCCCACGGCCGGGAGGGCGGACGGGCATGGGAAACCGCGACGGACGGCGGACGGCACCGCTCGACGGAAAGACCGCGCTGGTCACCGGAGCCGGCACCGGCATCGGCCGGGAGACGGCGCTGATGCTCGCCGAGGAGGGCGCGACCGTGGTCCTCGTCGGCCGCCGCCGGCACATCCTGGACGAGGTCGCCGCCGTCGTCGAGGACGCCGGAGGCAGGGCGCTCGCGTACTCCGCGCACATCGAGAACGCGGACGAGGTACGGGAGTTGGTCGCGTGGACCCGCGAGGCCGCGGGCGCCGTCGACATCCTCGTCAACAACGCGGGCGGCGCCGGCAAGGTCGTCGACGTCCGCTGGACCGGCGAGGACGAGTGGAACGCCGTCCTGGGCGTCAACCTCACCGCGGTCTATCTGCTGACCCAGGCCGTCCTGCCTGACATGCTGGAGCGCGGCGGCGGTTCGGTCATCACGATCTCCTCGCTCGCCGCGTTACGGCCCACTCTCCTCGGCGGAGCCCCCTACGGCGCGGCGAAGGCGGGCGTGCGCAACTTCATGACCTACCTCCACAACACCTACAGGGGCGACCACATCCGCGCCACCTGCATCCTCCCCGGCGAGGTCGACACCCCGATCCTGGACAGCCGGGCGGCCCCGCCGGGCGCGGAGCAGCGGGCGCTCATGGTGCAGCCGCAGGACGTGGCCCAGGCCGTACTGCTGTGCGCCACACTCCCGCCGCGCACGGTCGTCGAGGAGCTGGTCATCGCCCCCACCCTGCTGCGGGACACCTCCGCCGATGTCGAGGCGAGCCGCTGGACCGGCGCCCCGGAGGACGCCCGCCCGGCGGGGTGAGAAAACGGAGAACGCCCGGGCCGGCCCACGAAGGGCCGACCCGGACGTCGTGATCCGGACGTCGTGATCCGGAGTGATCAGACCAGGTCGAAGCGGTCCAGGTCGGAGACCTTGGCCCAGGCCGCGACGAAGTCCTTCACGAACTTCTCCTTGGCGTCGTCGCTCGCGTAGACCTCGGCGAGGGCGCGCAGCTCGGAGTTGGAGCCGAAGACGAGGTCGGCACGGGTGCCGGTCCACTTGACCTCGCCGGTGTCCGCGTCACGGCCCTCGAAGAGGGTCTGGTCCGAGGACGTGGACTTCCAGGTCGTGCCCAGGTCGAGCAGGTTGACGAAGAAGTCGTTGGTGAGCTTGCCCGGGGTGTCGGTGAAGACGCCGTGCGCGGACTGGGCGTGGTTGGCGCCCAGAACCCGCAGACCACCGACGAGGACCGTCAGCTCGGGGGCGCTCAGCGAGAGCAGGTTCGCCTTGTCGAGCAGCAGGTACTCGGCGGGGAGGCGGTTGCCCTTGCCCTGGTAGTTGCGGAAGCCGTCGGCCGTCGGCTCCAGCGCGGCGAACGACTCGGCGTCCGTGTGCTCCTCGGTCGCGTCCACACGGCCCGGGGTGAAGGGCACCTCGACGTCGAAGCCGGCGTCCTTGGCGGCCTTCTCGACCGCGGCGGCACCGCCGAGGACGATCAGGTCGGCCAGGGAGACCTTCTTGGCGCCCGCGTTGAACTCGGCCTGGACGCCCTCCAGGGCGCTCAGGACGTGACGCAGGTCGTCCGGGTTGTTGACCTCCCAGCCACGCTGGGGCTCCAGGCGGATACGGGCGCCGTTGGCACCGCCGCGCTTGTCGCTGGAGCGGAAGGTGGAGGCCGACGCCCACGCGGTGGACACCAGCTGCGAGACGGTCAGACCCGAGGCGAGCAGCTTGGCCTTGAGCGCCGCGATGTCGGCGGCGTCGATGACCGCGCCCTCGGCGGCCGGCAGCGGGTCCTGCCACAGCAGGTCCTCCGCCGGGACCTCCGGGCCGAGGTACAGCGACTTCGGGCCCAGGTCACGGTGGGTCAGCTTGAACCAGGCGCGGGCGAAGGCGTCCGCGAACTGGTCCGGGTTCTCGTGGAAGCGCTTCGAGATCGGACCGTAGATCGGGTCGAAGCGCAGCGAGAGGTCGGTGGTGAGCATGTGGGGCAGCTTCTTGGAGTCGCTGTGGGCGTCGGGGATGATCGCCTCGGCGTCCTTGGCCACCCACTGGTTGGCGCCGGCGGGGCTCTGGGTCAGCTCCCACTCGTAGCCGAAGAGGATGTCGAAGAAGTCGTTGCTCCACTGGGTGGGCTTGGTGGTCCAGGTGACCTCCAGGCCGGAGGTGATGGCGTCGCCGGCCTTGCCGGTGCCGTAGGTGGACTTCCAGCCGAGGCCCTGCTCCTCCATGGTGGCGGCCTCGGGGTCGTTGCCCACGTTGTCCGCGGGGCCGGCGCCGTGGGTCTTGCCGAAGGTGTGACCACCGGCGATGAGGGCGACGGTCTCCTCGTCGTTCATCGCCATGCGGCGGAACGTCTCACGGATGTCGCGGGCCGCGGCGATCGGGTCCGGGTTGCCGTTCGGGCCCTCCGGGTTGACGTAGATCAGGCCCATCTGGACGGCGCCGAGCGGGCTCTCCAGCTCACGGTCGCCCGTGTAGCGCTGGTCGTCCAGCCAGGTGGTCTCGGGGCCCCAGTACACGTCCTCGTCGGCCTCCCAGACGTCGGCGCGGCCGCCGCCGAAGCCGAAGGTCTCGAAGCCCATCTGCTCCAGGGCGACGTTACCGGTGAGGATCATGAGGTCGGCCCAGGAGATGGACTGGCCGTACTTCTTCTTGACCGGCCACAGCAGACGGCGGGCCTTGTCCAGGTTGCCGTTGTCCGGCCAGCTGTTCAGCGGCGCGAAGCGCTGCTGACCGCGGCCGCCACCACCGCGGCCGTCGCTGATGCGGTACGTACCGGCGCTGTGCCAGGCCATACGGATCATCAGCGGGCCGTAGTTGCCGAAGTCGGCCGGCCACCAGTCCTGCGAGTTGGTCAGCACCTCGGCGATGTCCTGCTTCACGGCCGCCAGGTCGAGGCCCTGGAACGCCTCGGCGTAGTCGAAGTCCGCGCCGAGCGGGTTCGCGACCACGGGGTCCTTGGCGAGGATCTTCAGGTTGAGGCGCTCCGGCCACCACTGACGGTTGCCGCCGCCCTGGGTCGGGTGCGCGGCGCGTCCGTGAGCGACCGGGCAGCCTCCGGTCTCCTCGGGCTTCGGATCGGTGACGATCGCGTCGTGGTTCTCAGTCATCGGGGGAGTCCTTCCGAAAAACGGGGGTCGATCACGGTGCTGAACTGCTGGCTTTGGAGCAAGGGGGACACATGCCCCAGTAGATGACCTCGGCCTCGTCGATCGCGAAGCCGCGGTCGTCGGAGGCGGTCAGACACGGGGCGTGTCCGACCGCGCAGTCGACGTCGACCACGACACCGCACGAGCGGCACACGAGGTGATGGTGGTTGTCCCCGACACGGCCCTCGTACAGGGCAGGGCTGCCGGGGGGTTCGAGGCGGCGTACGAGGCCCGCGCCGGTGAGCGCGTTCAGTGCCTCGTACACGGCCTGGAGCGATATGTGGCCCACGCGATCGCGTACTCCTGAGGCGATCGCTTCGACGCCGAGGTGGTCGCCGTCCCGGACGGTTTCCAGCAGCGCCACGCGCGCGGCCGTCACCCGCAGGCCGGCACCGCGCAGCTCCTCGGCGGTGTTCGCAGGCTGGGATGCGGTCATGCCGACCAACCTACCCTCATAAACACGAACAGTTCAAGAAAACGAACCGTGCAGGTTTGCTGTACGGCTCCGGTCGCGCCGGTGTGCGCCTGGAGACGGCCGGCCCAGAGTGAGCAGAATGATCGCGAGTGCCGAGGCGACGAGTCCGGCCGTCGGACGGAGTCCATTTCAGGCAGAACGTCGGCACCCCGCTGCCGACGCCGGGCAGCGGGGTGCCCCGCACGTACGGAAAACGGCAGACCCTGGCTAGTCGCCGCTCCCGGTCACGAGCACGACCTCAAGGGTGCGCGGGCCGTGCACCCCCTCCACCCGGTCCAGCTCGATGTCGCTGGTGGCGGAGGGGCCGGAGATCCAGGTCAAGGGGCGGGTCGGGTCGAGGCGTTCGAGGGCCTGCGGTACCGACGACACGACCTGATCCGGGACGCGTACGACGCAGATGTGGTGGTCGGGCACGAGGCTGATCCGGCGGCGGCCCTGGTCGGGGGAGCCGTCGAGGACGATCGTGCCGGTCTCGGCGATGGCGAGGGCGCAGGCCGTGACGACGCTGTCGACCCCGTCCAGCTCGTGCGCGGTGCTCTCACCACGGTCCGCCACCCGCGTCACATCGGTCGCCGCCAGCCACACCCCGCGCAGCCCCGGCGGCGCAAGCACCGTCTTCGACCCGTGCCCGCGCAGCAGCCCGGCGAGGACCCCGGCGAGGCCCTCCGCGTCCGTGCGGTGCACGATCGCCCGGTAGTCCGCCAGGTTCTCGGCCAGCAACTCCACCGTCTCCGCGACACTCCGGTCGCCGTGCTCACGGAGGTAGTCCCGCGGAAACGCCCGCTCGTACGGGGTGTCGTCCCGCCGTACGTCGGCGAGGGCGCGCCGCACCCGGCCCAGGATCAGGTCCCTGCTGCTCACTTCACGTCCTCCTTGCCGCCGTTCGTCCGCTGCCACCAGTCCCGGAACGGCTCGGCGGGCAGCACGGGAAGATCACGGCTGGCGCTCCACGCCCTGCCGGGGCCCGGCAGCGTCCGGGGATGGAAGCGGCGAGTGCGGGACGCGAGCCGCTGCCCGGTGCGCAGCGCGCCGGGGTGGCTGAACGCCCAGCGGGCCGCCCGCATCGCCGCCCGCTCGGCCGCGTGCCCCTTCGCCGGCTTGAGGACGACCTTGGCGCCCTTCTCCGTCACCGGACCACCCTGCGCGATCCGCTCCCGCAGATGCACCAGCACCTCCGGGATGTCGATGGCCACCGGGCACACCTCGTAGCAGGCGCCGCACAGCGAGGACGCGTAAGGGAGGGAGGCGTCGATCTCGCTCCGCGTGCCCCGGAGTTGGGGGCTGAGGATGGCGCCGATCGGGCCAGGGTAGACCGAACCGTACGCGTGGCCGCCCGCCCGCTCGTACACCGGGCAGACGTTGAGACACGCCGAGCAGCGGATGCAGCGCAGCGCCTGGCGGCCGACCTCGTCGGCGAGCGTGTCGGTGCGGCCGTTGTCGATGAGGACGAGATGGAAGGTGCTCGGACCGTCCCCGTCCGTGGTGCCGGTCCAGGTGGAGGTGTACGGGTTCATGCGCTCGGCCGTCGAGGAGCGGGGGAGGGTCTGCAGGAACACCTCCAGGTCCTGCCAGGTCGGCACGATCTTCTCGATGCCGACGACCGAGATCAGCGTCTCGGGGAGGGTGAGGCACATCCGGCCGTTGCCCTCGGACTCCACGACCACCAGCGTGCCGGTCTCCGCGACCATGAAGTTGGCGCCGGAGACACCGACCTTGGCGCGCAGGAACTTCTCCCGCAGATGCAGCCGCGCCGCCTCCGCCAGCTCGGCGGGCGTGTCGGTCAGGCCCTCGGGGGCCGGGCGGCCCCACTCGCTCATCTCGCGGGCGAAGATGTCCCGGATCTCGCCCCGGTTGCGGTGGATGGCGGGGACGAGGATGTGCGACGGCCGGTCCTTGCCCAACTGCACGATGAGCTCGGCGAGATCGGTCTCGTAGGCGTGGATGCCCTCGGCCTCCAGCGCCTCGTTCAGCCCGATCTCCTGCGTGGCCATCGACTTGACCTTGACGACCTCGCTCTCCCCGGTCGCCTTCACGAGATAGGTGACGATCCGGTTGGCCTCGTCCGCGTCGGCGGCCCAGTGCACCGTGCCGCCGGCCGCCGTGACCGACTCCTCCAACTGCACCAGATAGCGGTCGAGATGACGGAGCGTATGGTCCTTGATCTGTTTGCCCGCCTCGCGCAGCGCGGCCCAGTCGGACATCTCCGCGACCGCGTTCGCGCGTTTGGCACGGATGGTGTGCGTGGCGTGGCGCAGATTGCCGCGCAGGGTGGTGTTGTGCACGGCCTCGTGCGCGGCTTCCGGGAAGGCCGGCATCCCGAGATACGTCCCGCTCATACCAGCGGCTCCTCTTCCGTGCTCGCCAGGATCTCCGCGATGTGCACCGGCCGGACGGCCGTCCGCAGCCGGGTCATCGTGCCGCCGATGTGCATCAGACACGAGTTGTCGGCCGCGCACAGCACCTCGGCGCCCGTCGACTCGGCGTTGCGCACCTTGTCCTCGCCCATCGCCGCCGAGACATCGGAGTTCTTCACGGCGAACGTACCGCCGAAGCCACAGCACTCGTCGGCACCGGGCAGCTCCACCAGCTCCAGCCCCTTCACGGCCTGCAGCAGCCGCCGGGGCCGCTCGCCGAGGCCGAGGCTCCGCAGCCCGTGGCAGGTCGGGTGGTACGTCACCTTGTGCGGGTAGTACGCGCCGACGTCCGTCACGCCCAGCACGTCCACCAGGAACTCGGTCAGCTCGTACGTCTTCGGCACGACCGGCGCCAGCGTCCGCGCCAGGCCGTCCCCGCGCCCCTCCGCCCGCGCCCGCTCACCCATCCTCGGATACAGCTCCCGCACCATCGCCCCGCAGGAGCCGGACGGCGTCACGATCGCCTCGTACTCCCGGAATACATCGGAGAACTGCCGGGCCAGCGGCTCGGCCTCCCGTCGGTACCCGGTGTTGTAGTGGGCCTGCCCGCAGCAGGTCTGGCCCATCGGGAAGTCGACGTCGACGCCCAGCCTGGTCAGCAGTTTCACCACGGCGCGGCCGGTGTCCGGATAGAGCGTGTCGTTGACACAGGTCAGGAACAGGGCGACACGCATCGCGGCTCCTTGGGGGTCGGTCATCGGATGAGTGCAGAGTACGGCGCGTGTGGGCGCAGGGCGAGAGGGCCCACGCGCCGATCGACGGACACGGGCGGACCCGCGCGCCGATCGGGGAGGGGAGGGCCCTCTCGGGGGGCCCGCTCACCGCGAGGTGAGCCGGGCCTCCGCCGCGCGCCAGGCCGCCGGATCGCCCTGCGGCTCGTACCGCACCAGCGGCTGGGTGCGGGCGAGGAGCCGTCGCATGGAGGCCCGGTCGCCCACCAGGCCATGGGTACGGGCCTGGACGAGGACGTTGCCCAGGGCCGCCGCCTCCGTCGGTCCCGCCACCACCGGCAGCCCGCAGGCGTCGGCGGTGAGCTGGCAGAGCAGGGCGTTGCGGGTGCCGCCGCCGACGATGTGGACGACGTCCACGGGGTGGTCGGCCAGGGCCTGGGCCTCGGTCACGGCCCGCCGGTGGGCGAGGGCCAGCGAGTCGAGGATGCAGCGGGTGATCTCGGCGGGCGTCTCCGGAACGGGCTGCCCCGACTCCCGGCACGCCGCCGCGATCCGCTCGGGCATCCGGCCGGGCGCCAGGAACGCCGAGTCCCCGGCGTCCACGACCGACCGCAGCGCGGGCACCGTCGCGGCGGCCCGCAGCAGCTCGCCGAGATCCGGGTCGCCCCACTCCCGTACGCACTCCTGGAGCAGCCACAGCCCCATGATGTTCCGGAGGTAGCGGACGGTGCCGTCGAGCCCCAGCTCATTGGTGAAGTTGGCCGCCCGGCTCGCCTCGGTCAGCACCGGAGCGTCCAGCTCCAGGCCGGCCAGCGACCAGGTGCCGGTGCAGATGTACGCGAACCGCTCCCCGGTCGCCGGGACGGCCGCCACCGCCGAGGCCGTGTCGTGCGACCCGACCGTCGTCACCGGAACCGGCCCCGTCAGCCCGGTCTCCTCCAGCACCCGCGCCCGGAGCAGTCCCGCCGGATCCCCGGGCCGCCGCAGCGGCGCGAACAGCTCCAGGTCGACCCCGAGCCGCTCGGCCACGTCGTACGACCAGTCACGCGTCCGGGGATCGATCAGCTGCGTCGTCGAGGCATTGGTCAGCTCGGTGCCCTGCTCCCCGGTCAGCCAGTACGTCAGCAGGTCCGGGATGAGCAACAGCCGTTTGGCGTACGCCAGTTGGGCGGACGACCGGGCGGCGACCAGCTGGTACAGGGTGTTGAAGGGCGCGTACTGCAAGCCGGTCGCCGCGTACAGCTCGGCGGCGGGCACGGTGGCCCACACCTTCTCCGCGACACCTTCGGTACGGGAGTCCCGGTAGTGCGTCGGATTGCCCAGCAGGGCCCCGTCGGCGTCGAGCAGCCCGTAGTCGACGGCCCAGCTGTCGATCCCCACGGAGTCGACCTGCCCGGCCGCCTTCAGCCCGTCCAGCACCCCCGCGTACAGCGCGAGCACATCCCAGCGCAACCCCTCGGGCGTCCGCACGGGCCGGTTCGGGAACCGGTGGGCCTCCACCAGCTCCAGCGAGTCCCGCCCCGCGCGGCCGACCATGACCCGCCCACTGGACGCACCGAGATCGACCGCCGCGTACGACTTCACGGCCCCACTCGCCGTATGCGTGCTCATCGCAGGAAGGCGGCGGCCACGCCGGCGTCGACCGGGACGTGCAGCCCGGTGGTGTGCGTCAGCTCCCCGCCGGTCAGCGCGAACACCGCGTTCGCCACGTGCTCCGGCAGCACCTCGCGCTTGAGGATGGTCCGCTGCGCGTAGAACTCGCCCAGCTTCTCCTCCTCGATCCCGTAGGTCGCCGCGCGCTGGGCACCCCAGCCGGCGGCGAAGATCCCCGAACCACGCACCACACCATCGGGGTTGATCCCATTGACGCGAATACCGTGCTCACCCAGCTCGGCGGCCAGCAGCCGCACCTGGTGCGCCTGGTCGGCCTTGGTGGCGGAGTAGGCGATGTTGTTGGGCCCGGCGAAGACCGCGTTCTTGGAGGCGATGTAGACGATGTCGCCGCCCAGCCCCTGCGCGATCATCACCCGGGCCGCCTCGCGCGACACGAGGAACGAACCACGGGCCATGATGTCGTGCTGAAGATCCCAGTCCTTGGCCGATGTCTCCAGCAGCGGCTTGGAGATCGAGATACCCGCGTTGTTGACGACGAGGTCGACACCGCCGAAGGCCAGCGCGGCGGCCTTGAAGGCCGCACCGATCTGCTCCTCGTCGGTCACGTCGACGGTCACGGCGACGGCCCTGTCCGCCCCGCCCAGCTCCTCGGCGACGGCGGCGGCGTTCTCGGCGTTCAGATCGGCGACGACGACACAGGCACCCTCGGCCACGAGCCGGTGCGCGATGGCCTTCCCGATCCCGCTCCCCGCCCCGGTCACCAGCGCGACCCGGGTCGCCAGCGGCTTCGGCCTGGGCATCCGCTGAAGCTTGGCCTCCTCCAGCGCCCAGTACTCGATGCGGAACTTCTCCGACTCCTCGATCGGCGCGTACGTCGACACCGCCTCGGCGCCCCGCATCACGTTGATCGCGTTGACGTAGAACTCGCCGGCCACGCGCGCGGTCTGCTTGTCCTTGCCGAAGCTGAACATGCCCACGCCCGGGATCAGCACGATCGCCGGGTCGGCGCCGCGCATCGCGGGGGAGTCGGGCTCGGCGTGCCGCCGGTAGTACGCGGCGTACTCCTCGCGGTACTCGGCGTGCAGCTCCTTCAGCCGGGCGATCGCCGCGTCGAGATCGGCGGTGGGCGGAAGGTCCAGCACGAGCGGCCGGACCTTCGTCCGCAGGAAGTGGTCGGGGCACGAGGTGCCCAGGGCCGCGAGCCGCGGGTGCTCCGCGCTCGCCAGGAAGTCGAGGACGACCTCCGCGTCGGTGAAGTGCCCGACCTGCGCCTTGTCCTGCGAGGCGATCGCCCGGACGTACGGCGCCAGCGCGGCGGCCCGCTCCCGGCGCGCGGCGGCTTCCAGGGCCTCGTATCCCGCTACGACGGGCCCGAAGGGCTCCGCCTTCCCCTTCTCCTCCAGGAACCGCTCAGCCGTACGAATGATGTGCAGCGAGTTCTTCTCGCACTCCTCGGCGGTGTCACCCCAGGCCGTGATCCCGTGCCCACCGAGCACACACCCGATGGCCCCCGGGTTCTCCCGCTTGACCGCCGCGATGTCCAGCCCCAGCTGGAACCCCGGCCGCCGCCACGGCACCCACACCACGCTGTCCCCGAAACACTCGGCGGTCAGCTTCTCCCCGTCGGCGGCGCAGGCGAGCGCGATCCCGGAGTCGGGGTGCAGATGATCGACATGGGCGGCGTCGACGAGCCCGTGCATCGCGGTGTCGATCGACGGCGCCGCCCCGCCCTTGCCGTGCAGGCAGTAGTCGAACGCGGCGACCATCTCGTCCTCGCGCTCCACCCCCGGATACACCTCGACGAGCGCCCGCATCCGGTCCAGCCGCAGCACGGCGAGCCCGGCCTCGGTCAACGTGCCCAGGTCACCCCCGGACCCCTTCACCCACATCAACTCCACATCACCCCCGGTGACGGGATCGGTGTCGGTCCCCTTCGCGGACGCGTTCCCACCGGCGTAGTTGGTGTTCCGCGGATCGGCACCGAGCCGACGGGACCGGGCGAGAAGAGCAGCGGCTTCGGGATGGGTTGCCATGTGCGATCAATCCTTACGGTGAGATGGGTACGGGGTGCAGCTCGGGGGTCGGGGGTGCGTTGGGTGCGTTGCCGGGTGCGGGTGAGTGGGGCTTCTCGCGCAGTTCCCCGCGCCCCTGAAGATCCGGGCCCCTGCGGGCCTGAAAACACCACGGTCGGCCCGGAGTCCTTGCCTGAAGGCGACGCCCCAGCGGGCCTGAAGGCGACGGGCCTGCGGGCCTGAAGGCGACGGGCCTGCGGGCCTGAAGGCGACGGGCCTGCGGGCCTGAAGGCGACGGGCCTGCGGGCTTGGCGACGGTCCCGGGGCCTGGAGGACGACGACGATCCTGGGGCCTGAAAAGGCGACGGTGCCGCGGCCCGAAAAGCACGGGGGCGCAGCCCCTGCTTTTCAGGGGCGCGGGGAACTGCGCGACCAGCCACGAACCGGCCCGCAGCCCGCGACCGACAGTCACCCGGCGGACGAGACACGGCAACGGCTTCACCCCAGCACAGCGATCACGCCCCCCACCCCGCCTGCTCCCCACCCACCCGCTCCTCCACGATCTTCGAAGCCCACCCGGACCGCCGGTACGCCCCCATGGGATCGGGGTCCAACCCCATCTCCTCCCGCACCTCACGAAGCAACGGCCGCACATCCGTGTTGTACGCGTCCATCACGACCGCGTTCGCCTCCAGCACATCCCCGTCCCGCTGAGCGGCGGCAAGGGCCCCCCGGTCCACCAGCAGCGCCTTCGCCGTGGCCTCCTGCACATTCATCACCGACCGGATGATCGCCGGGATCTTCGCCTCGATGTTGTGGCACTGGTCGAGCATGAACGCCACCTCGGGAGTGAACCCACCCCCACGCACCACCTCGTACATGATCCGGAACAGCTGGAACGGATCGGCGGACCCCACCATCAGGTCGTCGTCCGCGTAGAAGCGCGAGTTGAAGTCGAACGCCCCGAGCTTCCCCTCCCGCAGCAGCGTCGCCACGATGAACTCGATGTTGGTCCCCGGCGCGTGGTGCCCGGTGTCGACCACGACCTGCGCCTTCGGCCCGAGCTTCAGACAGTGCGCGTAGGCGGTCCCCCAGTCCGGGACGTCCGTCGAGTAGAACGCCGGCTCGAAGAACTTGTACTCCAGCAGCATCCGCTGGTCGTCCCCGAGCCGCTCGTAGACCTCGGCGAGCGCCTCGGCCAGCCGGTCCTGCCGCTCACGGATGTCGTCCTGGCCGGGATAGTTCGTACCGTCCGCGAACCACAGCTTCAGATCGCGCGACCCGGTCGCGTCCATGATGTCGACGCACTCCAGCAGATGATCGACGGCCTTGCGCCGCACCGCCGCGTCCGGGTGGCAGACGCTGCCCAGCTTGTAGTCGTCGTCCTGGAAGGTGTTGGAATTGATGGCGCCCAGCCGCACGCCACGCTGCTCCGCGTGCTTCGCGAGAGCCGCATAGTCCTCCACCTTGTCCCAGGGGATGTGCAGCGCCACGGTCGGGGCCACGCCGGTGAACTCGTGGACCTTGCCGGCGTCGTCCAGCTTCTCCCAGGGATCGCGCGGAACACCCTGCTGGGCGAACACCTTGAAGCGGGTTCCGGAGTTCCCGTACGCCCACGACGGCGTCTCGACGGCCTGTGTCTTGAGGGCGGCCTTCACCGCGGCGAGCTCGGTCACGTCAGGGCTCCTACCGGCTTCGATGTCTGAAACGATTCAGAACGGGAAACTATGAGCGGCCCGCCGGACTGTCAACCCCCCTGGTGAACACCGTTCTCCGTGACTCGGTCGTGACCTCTCCTATCGAAAGATTTTCGACCGGAACCCATTGACGTGACCTGGGTGTGGTGCCTAACGTCCCGGCAACCTAGTTGAAACCTTTCACGACGCAGTGAGGCAGCTTCTCCGCTAGCCACCGGCCGTCGTCGAGGAGCCCCCATGACCCACCCGTCCGACACGGGTCCGGCCCCCGTTCTCGCTCTGAAGGGCGTCTCCAAGTCCTTCGGCGCCGTACGCGCCCTGCGGGACGTGTCCCTCGAACTGTTCCCGGGCGAGGTGCACGCACTCGCCGGGGAGAACGGCGCGGGCAAGTCGACCCTGATCAAGAGCCTCGCCGGGGTGCACCGACCGGACTCCGGTCAGGTGCTCCTCGACGGCGAGCCCACGGTCTTCCACGGCCCGGCCGACGCCCGGGACGCGGGCATCGCCGTGATCTACCAGGAGCCCACTCTCTTCCCCGACCTTTCGATCGCCGAGAACATCTTCATGGGCCGCCAGCCGCGCCGCGCCCTCGGCCGGATCGACCACAAGGCCACCCACGCGGCGACCCTCGCCCTGATGCGGCGGCTCGGTGTCGAACTCGACCCCGACCGCCCGGCGCGCGGCCTGTCCATCGCCGACCAGCAGATCGTCGAGATCGCCAAGGCGCTGTCGTTCGACGCCCGCGTCCTGATCATGGACGAGCCGACGGCGGCCCTCACCGGCAGCGAGGTCGCCCGGCTCTTCGGCGTCGTCCGCACCCTGCGCGAACAGGGCTCCGCCGTCCTCTTCATCTCCCACCGCCTGGAGGAGATCTTCCAGATCTGCCAGCGCGTCACCACCCTGCGCGACGGTGCCTGGATCTCCAGCGAACCGGTCGACGGCATGACCGAGGACGACCTGGTCCGCCGCATGGTCGGCCGCGACCTGGAGGAGCTGTATCCGAAGCAGGAGGTCGAGCCGGGCGAGGTCGCGCTGAGCGTGCGCCGGCTGACCCGCGAGGGCGTCTTCACCGATGTCTCCTTCGACGTCCGCCGCGGCGAGATCGTCGGCCTGGCCGGCCTCGTCGGCGCAGGCCGCACCGAGGTGGCGCGGGCCGTCTTCGGCATCGACCGCTGGGACGCGGGCGAGGTCGACATCGACGGCAAGACGCTCGTCAACGGCGCCCCCTCCACCGCCATGGCCGCCGGGCTCGCCCTGGTCCCCGAGGACCGCCGCGCCCAGGGCCTGGTGATGGACATGTCCATCGAGCGGAACATCGGCCTCACCGGACTCCGTACGACCGTGAAGGCCGGCCTCGTCGACCGGGGCGCCGAACGCAGCCGCTCCCTCGACTGGGCCGTCAAGCTCCAGGTCAAGTACGCCCGGATCGCCGACACCGTCAACACCCTGTCCGGCGGCAACCAGCAGAAGGTCGTCCTCGCCAAGTGGCTCGCCACCGGGCCGAAGGTGCTGATCGTCGACGAGCCCACCCGAGGGATCGACGTCGGTACGAAGGCCGAGGTGCACCGCCTGCTGAGCCAACTCGCCGCCGACGGCGTGGCCGTACTGATGATCTCCTCCGACCTGCCCGAGATCCTCGGCATGGCCGACCGCGTGCTCGTGATGCACGAGGGCCGGCTCACCGCCGAGATCCCTCGCTCCGAAGCCACCGAGGAATCCGTGATGGCCGCAGCCACCGGGAGGGCCGCCGCATGACGGTGACCACCCCTCAGAACACCCCCGTGACCGAGGTGCCCAAGTCCAGCGGCACCCGGCTGGTGGACCGCGTCTTCAAGATGCGTGAACTCGCCATCCTGGCCGTCTTCCTGGTGATGATCGTCGTCACCCAGCTCGGCAACAGCGAGTTCCTCACCGAGCAGGGCATCAAGGACCTCCTGCTCAACGCGACCATCCTGGTGCTGGTCGCCGTCGGTCAGTCGCTGGTCGTCATCACCCGCAACGTCGACCTGTCGGTCGGCTCCACCCTCGGCATCAGCGCCTTCGCCGCCGGTACGTATCTCCAGGGCGGCGGGAACGCGGTCGTGGCCGTGCTCCTGGCGGTCCTCATGGGCATCGGCTTCGGTCTGCTGAACGGACTGCTCGTCAGCCTCGGCCAGGTGCCCGCCCTCGTCGTCACCCTCGGCACGCTGTACATCATCCGGGGCATCGACTCGATCTGGGTCGGCTCCCGCCAGATCACCGCGTCCGCCCTCCCCGACGGGTTCATCGACTTCGGCTCCGGCGGCATCTCCGCCGTGCCGTACCTGGCGCTGATCGCGGTGGCGGTACTGGTGGCCACGGCGTACTACATGAAGCACTTCGGCAGCGGACGCGAGCTGTACGCCCTCGGCTCCAACCCGGAGGCCGCCCGGCTCGCCGGAATCCCGGTCCGCAAGCGGATCCTGGTCGCCTACACCTTCTGCGGCGCCCTCGCCGGCCTCGCCGGAGCGTTGTACCTGGCCCGCTTCGGCAACGTCGACTCCAGCACCGGCAACGGCTACGAACTCACCGTCGTCAGCGCGGTCGTGGTCGGCGGTGTCGTCTTCACCGGCGGCTCCGGCAGCGTCTACGGCGCGGCGCTCGGCGCCCTCCTGCTGACCTCCATCAACAGCGTGCTGCCCGCCCTCGGCGTCAGCTCGGTGTGGGTGCTGGCCATCAACGGCATCCTGCTCATCCTCGCCATCGCCGTGGACCGTGTGGTCGCGCTGCGGGTGGCGGCCGCCCTGAAGAAGAGGAACGCCCGCCATGGCTGATTCCACGTTCTCGCGCGCGATCCGCTGGGACACCGTGGTCGGCGCCCTCCTGATCGTCGTACTCCTGCTGTCCTTCACCACCGTGGACGGCTTCGGCAACGCGCTCAACCTGTCCTTCCTCATCGGCAACACCCTGCCGATCGCCCTGGTCGCCCTCCCGATGACGCTCCTCGTGGTCTCCGGCGAGATCGATCTGTCGGTCGCCTCCACCGCCGGTCTGTCCGGCGCGGTGATGGGCGCCCTGTGGAACCAGGGCCTCACCATCGAGGCGATCATCCCGATCTGCCTGCTCCTCGGCGTGGTCTGCGGACTGATCAACGGCCTGCTGGTCACCCGGCTCGGCCTGTCCTCCCTCGCCGTCACCATCGGCACCCTCGCCGCCTACCGGGGCATCGCGCAGATCGTGCTCGGCTCCGACGCGGTGACCGACTTCCCGACGCAGTACCTGGACTTCGCGGCCGGCCGGATCGGCGACAGCTTCGTCCCGCAGGCCTTCATCCCCTTCCTGGTCCTGCTCGTGATCGCCGTGGTCGCCCTGCACCTCACCCCGTTCGGGCGCTCCCTGTTCGCCATCGGCGCCAGTGAGGAGGCCGCGCGCTTCACCGGTATCCGCGTCAAGCGGCAGAAGCTGATCCTGTTCACGGTGACCGGCCTCATGGCCTCCCTCACCGGGATCTTCTGGGCGCTGCACTACGCCAGCGCCCGCTACGACAACGCGACCGGCCTCGAACTCTCCGTCATCGCCGCGGTGCTGCTCGGCGGCATCGACTTCGACGGCGGCAAGGGGACGCTCGGCGGTGCGATCGCCGGGGTGTTCCTGCTCGGCACGCTCCAGAACGTGATGAGCCTTCAGGACGTCTCCGCCCAGTCGCAGATCGTCGTCACCGGTGTCCTGCTCGTGCTGTCCGTGCTCGGGCCCCGGGTGGCGCGGCAGGTCGCTCTCGCTCGGGCCGGGCGAAAATCCGCGCTCGGCTCCGCCGGAAAGGCCGGCTGAACGCCGGTCGTCTGAAAGCTGCCGGTCGTCTGTGGCTGGTCGCGCAGTTCCCCGCGCCCCTGAAAGACAAAAGCCAGGGCGCGCTACATCACTCCTCCTCGTAAAGGAACTCTCGCCATGCGCAGAGCAACCCTCCGTCGTTCCTGTGCGGCCCTCGCCGCCGTCACCTCCTTCGCGCTCGCCGTCACCGCCTGCGGTGGCACCACGAAGAGCGATGTGAAGGACGAGGCCTCCTCCGCCGCGGCCACCGGCAAGGCCGACCCGAACGCCGAGCTGAAGAAGGGCCTGACCGTCGGCTTCCTGCCGAAGCAGGTCAACAACCCGTACTTCACCTCCGCCGACAAGGGCGGCGAGGCGGCCCTGAAGGAGCTGGGCTCCAGCTACAAGGAGGTCGGCCCGTCCAGCGCCACGGACACCTCCGGCCAGGTCAACTACGTCAACACGCTCACCCAGCAGCAGGTCGACGCCATGGCCGTCTCCGCGCAGGACCCGGGCGCCCTGTGCACCGCGCTCAAGCAGGCCATGAGCAACGACATCAAGGTCGTCACCTACGACTCCGACACCAAGCCGGAGTGCCGCAACGCCTTCGTCTCGCAGGCCAGCGCCGAGGACCTGGGCCGTACCGAGGTCCAGCTGCTCGCCGAGCAGATCGGCTACAAGGGCGAGATCGCGGTCCTGTCCGCCGCGCAGACCGCGACGAACCAGAACGTCTGGATCGACTTCATGAAGAAGGAGCTGGAGGACCCGAAGTACAAGGACGTCAAGCTGGTCAAGGTCGCCTACGGTGACGACGACGCCCAGAAGTCCTTCCAGCAGACCCAGGGCCTGCTCCAGGAGTACCCGAACCTGAAGGGGATCATCTCCCCGACCACGGTCGGCATCAAGGCGGCCGCCCAGTACCTGTCGGGCTCCAAGTACAAGGGCAAGGTCAAGCTGACCGGCCTCGGCACCCCCAACGACATGCGCAAGTACGTCAAGGACGGCACCGTCGAGGCGTTCGAGCTGTGGGACCCGGCGAAGCTCGGGGAGCTGGCCGCCCGTACCTCGGTGGCGCTGGTCTCCGGCCAGATCACCGGCAAGGAGGGCGAGACCTTCACCGCCGGCGCCATGGGCGAGTACACGATCGGCAAGGACGGCGTGATCAGCCTCGGCAAGCCGACCGTCTTCGACAAGGACAACATCGACAAGTTCAACTTCTGATCGCTGAAAGGGTGTTGATGAAGCGCGTCTGCTTCCTGCTGAAGGTCAGGGCCGATCGCCTCGACGAGTACCGCGAGCGGCACGCCACCGTGTGGCCCGAGATGCTCGAAGCGCTCTCGGCCACCGGCTGGCACAACTACTCGCTCTTCCTGCGCGAGGACGGCCTGCTGGTCGGCTACTTGGAGACCGAGGACTTCGAAGCCGCCCTGGCCGGTATGGAGGCCACCGACGTCAACGCCCGCTGGCAGACGGAGATGGCGCCGTTCTTCGAGTCGCTGGACGGCGCCCGCCCCGACGAGGCCATGAAGCCCCTCACCGAGGTCTTCCACCTCGCCTGACCCCGGTACGTCCCCTCACCCGTCACCCCCCACCTCGCAGTACCCTCCCCCTCCCCACCTCGCTCGACAACGGAGTCCCGAGATGAAGAGACGTACGCTGCTCGGCGCCGCACTCGCCGGAGCCGTGGCGACCCCCGCCCTCGGCGCCACGGCCGCCCGCGCCGCCGACCCCGGCCCGTCCGTCAGCCAGACGGGCAACACGCTCCTCGACGGCCAGGCCATCTACTTCGTGTCCTACGACGGTCTCGTCAACAACAACTCGTTCCAGAAGAACGGTCTGCTGACGTACAAGGGCTACCAGTACGCCGTCTGGTACACCTCCGACCGCAACGCCGTCGTCGGCCGCCGCGTCCTCGGCTCCAGCACCTGGTCCACCGTCAAGGTCGGCCACACGCTCCGCTACAACGACTCCCACAACGTCATCTCCATGGGCGTGTCCAAGGTCGACGGGCGTCTCCACCTCAACATGGACTCGCACAGCGACGGCTTCACCTACGTCAAGTCGGTGGCCGGTCTGATGGACAACCCGGCCGGACTGAGCTGGACCACGAGCCGCTTCGGCGCCCCGCAGTCCACCCTCGACGGGCTGGCGCTCACCTCGCAGTTCACCTACCCGCAGTTCGTCTCGATGCCCGACGGCAAGCTCCAGCTGAGCTACCGCGTCGGGATCTCCGGCAACGGCCGCAACGCCATCGCCGAGTACAACGGCACCTCCTGGACCAACCTCGGCGAGTGGACCAGCTCCACCGGCACATACACCAGCGAGCACGGCTCCTCGACGGCCCGCAACATGTATCTGCACGGCATCGACTACGACAGGAACGGCCGGCTGCACTCGTTCTTCACCTGGCGCGAGCAGAACAACGCCGTGATGTGCAACGGCGGAGGCATCACCAACCACGACACCGGCTACGTCTACTCGGACGACCGGGGCCGCACCTGGCGCAACAACGCGGGCACCGTCGTCGGCACCACCGGCGGCTCCGACAAGGTCGCCGTCACCGACGCCGGACTGGTGATCGACGCGCTGAACCCGGACCACTCCCTGATGAACCAGGAGAGCCAGTTCACCGACTCGGCCGGCCGCCCGCACGCCGTCATCAGCTATGTCCCCGGCCGCTTCGGGCAGTGCACCACGAACTACGTCGCCAACCGCACCGCGAACGGCCGCGCCTTCCACGTCCGCAAGAACGCCTCCGGCACCTGGCAGAAGACCGAGATCCCGGTCGCGCTCGGCTCCAGCCAGCGCACCAAGCTGGCCCTCGACAAGTACGACAACGCGTACGCGATCCTGCCCTTCGGCCGGATATGGGGAGCGTCCGCGGCCTCCGGATACACCGACTGGAAGGTGCTGTTCGACGCCAGCGGTCTCAATGCCTTCGGCGAGGTCGTGATCGACGAGACCCGGATCGCGCAGGACAATGTCCTGTCCGTGATGTACCAGGTGAAGTCCAGCGGTACGACCCCGTCGGCGCTCCGCGTCATCGACTTCGCCCTGCCCACCTGATTCCCGTACGCGGGCATCGTTCCCGCTGCTGACGGGGCCGTTCATGAGGCGGCCCCGACGGTAATGTGAACGTATGCCCGCCGCTCCGTACCTTCCTGGAGGTCTCCGCCCGATGTCGCAGCCGGTGGGTATCAAGGACGTCGCCGCAGCCGCCGGAGTCTCCGTCGGCACGGTCTCCAACGTCATCAACCGGCCCGACTCGGTGGCCTCCGGAACCCGGGCCCGGGTGCTGGACGCGATCGACCGCCTCGGCTATGTCCGCAGCGAGTCGGCGCGCCAGCTGCGGGCCGGGCGGAGCCGGATCATGGGGCTGCTCGTGCTCGACATGGGCAACCCCTTCTTCGTCGACGTCGCGCGCGGTGCCGAGCGGGCCGCGCGCGACGCCGGACTCGGCGTGATGGTCTGCAACAGCGCGCAGAGCGCGGGCGAGGAGGCCGAGTACCTCTCGCTCTTCGCCGAACAACGGGTGCGCGGTGTGCTGCTCACCCCCGCCGACGCGACGGGACGCAACATCGAGGCGTTCCGCCGCCACGGCATCCCCTTCGTCCTCGTCGACCGGGTCGCCGAGGGCACCACCGAGTGCTCGGTCTCCGTCGACGACGTCGCCGGCGGCGCCCTCGCCGTACGGCATCTGGTCGACGCGGGCCACCGTTCCCTCGCGTACGTCAGCGGACCGGCGGGCCTCAACCAGGTCCGCGACCGCCGTACGGGCGCCCTGAACGCCCTGCGCGAGGCGGGTCTCGGCCCCGAGGCCCTGCGCGAGCTGCCCACCGAGCGCCTCGACGTGGCCGCAGGACGTGACGCGGGCGCCCGCCTCCTCGGCCTCGCCGACCGCCCCACCGCCGTCTTCTGCGCCAACGACCTGCTCGCCCTCGGCGTCCTCCAGGCCATGTACGCGGCCGGTGTGAGCGTCCCCGGCGACCTCGCCATCGTCGGCTACGACGACATCGAGTTCGCCGCCGCGGCCGCCGTCCCCCTCACCTCCGTACGGCAGCCCGCCGTCACCATGGGCGCCCTCGCCGCCGAACTCCTCCTGGAGGAGACCGAGGCCGAGACCTCGCCGACTCCGCACGAGCACCGGCGGGTCGTCCTCCAGCCGGAGCTTGTGGTACGGCGCTCCAGCCTCTCGGCGCGCTGAGCCGGCCTCCCCGCGCTGAGCCGCCATTCAGTAGAGGTTCCCGGAAATTTCTTGATCCACGGGGTCGGCCGGGCGGAAAATCTGTGCTGGACTGGACCACTGCCCGGAATCCGTCCGTCCAAGGAGCCCTGTTGTCCGTCAGCTACCGGCAGCCCGGTGTCGTCCTCACCGACCGTCGTTTCGCCGTCCCTCTCGACCACGACGACCCGGCGGGGGAGCGGATCGAGCTCTTCGCCCGCGAGGTCGTCGCGAGCGACAAGGCGGACGCCGAACTGCCCTGGCTGGTCTACCTCCAGGGCGGCCCCGGCTTCGGGGCGAACCGCTTCGTCGGCCGTGAGGCCTGGCTGGAGCGGGCCCTGAAGGAGTACCGGGTGCTGCTCCTGGACCAGCGCGGCACGGGCGCCTCCACCCCCGCCAACCGCCAGACCCTCCCGCTGCGCGGCGGCCCCGTCGAACAGGCCGACTACCTCGCCCACTTCCGCGCCGACTCCATCGTCCGCGACTGCGAGGCCATCCGCCCTGAGGTCACCGGCGGCGCCCCCTGGGCCGTCCTCGGCCAGAGCTTCGGCGGCTTCTGCGCGGTCACCTATCTGTCGATCGCCCCCGAGGGGCTGAGCACCGCCGTCATCACCGGCGGACTGCCGACCCTGGACGGCCACGCGGACGACGTCTACCGCGCCGCGTACCCGCGCGTCGAACGCAAGGTCGCCGCCCACTACGCCCGCTACCCGCAGGACGTGGACCGGGCCCGCCGGATCGCCGAGCACCTCCTCGAACACGAGCCCGTCCTGAACGGCGGCCACCGGCTCACCGTCGAGGCCTTCCAGTCCCTCGGCATCCTCCTCGGCCGCGGCGACGGCAGCCACCGCCTGCACTATCTGCTGGAGGACGCCTTCGTCCGCACCCCGCAGGGCCCCGCCCTGTCCGACGCCTTCCAGGAGGACGTGCGCGGCCTGCTGTCGTTCGCCGGGCATCCGCTGTACGCGCTGCTCCACGAGGCCTGCTACGACCAGCGCGAGCGCCCCACCGCCTGGTCCGCCGAGCGGGTGCGCGCCGAGTTCCCGCAGTTCGACGCCGCCAAGACGCTCACCGGGGACGCGCCGGTCCTCTTCACCGGCGAGTCCGTCCACCCCTGGACCTTCGACACCGACCCGGCCCTGCTCCCGCTGCGGGACACCGCCGAGGAACTGGCCGCCCGCACCGACTGGGCACCCCTGTACGACCCGGCCCGCCTCGCCGCCAACGACGTCCCGGTCGCCGCCGCGATCTACCACGACGACATGTACGTCGACACGGCCCACTCCCTGCGGACCGCCCGCGCGATCCGGGGCCTGCGCACCTGGGTCACGGACGAGTTCGAGCACGACGGCGTACGGGCCGGGGGACCGCGTGTACTGGACCGGTTGCTGGCGCTGACCCGGGACGAGGCGTGACCACGGGCCGGTTGTCGGTGCCCGGGGCTACTGTGCCGATATGACCGATCCGCAGAAGGACCAGCCGGAACAGCTCAAGCCGCTGCCCGACGACTGGACGCGCGCTCTCGCCGTCGTGGCCCACCCGGACGACCTCGAATACGGCTGCTCGGCCGCGATCGCCGCCTGGACGGACGAGGGCCGCGAGGTCGCGTACGTCCTGGCGACACGCGGTGAGGCCGGCATCGACACCCTGGACCCCGCGCGGTGCGGCCCGCTGCGCGAGCGGGAGCAGCGGGCGAGCGCGGCCGTCGTGGGCGTGTCCGAGGTCGAGTTCCTCGACCACCGGGACGGCGTCATCGAGTACGGGCCCGCCCTGCGCCGGGACATCGCGGCCGCCATCCGCAGACACCGCCCCGAACTGCTCATCACCCTCAACCATCGCGACACCTGGGGCGGGGTCGCCTGGAACACCCCCGACCATGTGGCGGTGGGCCGCGCCGTGCTCGACGCCGCCGGGGACGCCGGGAACCGCTGGATCTTCCCCGAACTCGTCGACCAGGGCCTCGAACCCTGGGACGGCGTCCGCTGGGTCGCCGTGGCCGGTTCCTCCAGCCCCACGCACGCCGTCGACGCCACCGTCGGCCTGGACCGCGCGGTCGCCTCCCTCCTGGAACACCGCACCTATCTGGAGGTGCTGACGAAGGAGGACCCGGAGACGTACGTCCGCGACTTCCTCACCGGGTTCGCCCGGAGCACGGGGGAGCGGTTCGGCGGCAGACCGGCCGTCGCCTTCGAGGTGTTCCCCCGGTGACGGCCGTCCGGCGCGGGAGCGTGTCCTCGTTAGGGTGAACCATATGGAACAAGGATCCGATGAGGCCCTCCCCCCGCACGACCTGCTCGAACTGCGTGATCTGCGCGCGGACTGCGGCGACTGCTTCGGTCTGTGCTGCGTCGCCCTGCCCTTCACCGCCTCGGCCGACTTCGCCGTCGACAAGGCCGCGGGAAAGGCGTGCGGCAACCTCGGGGACGACTTCCGGTGCGGCATCCACACCCGGCTCAGGGACAAGGGGTTCAACGGCTGCACGGTCTACGACTGCTTCGGCGCCGGGCAGAAGGTCTCCCAGGTCACCTTCGGCGGCGAGAACTGGCGGACGGGCGGCCCCGAGCACGCCCGCCGGATGTTCGACGTGTTCCCGGTCGTCCGCCAACTCCACGAACTGCTCTGGTACCTGACCGAGTCGCTGACCCTCCCCGCCGCCCGCCCGGTGTACGCCGACCTCCGCCGGGCCCTGGACGAGACCGAGCGGCTGACCCGGGGGACCGCCGAGGAACTGGGCGAGCTGGACGTCGCCGCGCACCGGCAGCGCGTCAACGAACTGCTGCTGAAGGTCAGCGACCTCGTGCGAGCCGGCGCCGGACGCAAGCGGAACCGCCGGGGCGCCGACCTCATCGGAGCCCGCCTCAAGGGCGCCGACCTCAGGAAGGCCAACCTCCGCGGCGCCTACCTCATCGCCGCCGACCTGACCGGCGCCGATCTGCGCGGCGCGGATCTGATCGGCGCCGACCTCCGCGACACCGACCTCACCGACGCCGACCTGACCGGCGCCTTCTTCCTGACCCAGCCCCAGGTCAACGCGGCACGCGGCAGCGCGGGCACCCGCCTGCCGGCGTCAGTCACCCGCCCCGGTCACTGGACAGCGTGACGGGGCCGGTCGCGCTTCCGCCGCCTCGGCGGTAAGTGTTTCCGCCGCCCCGGCACCGGCCCCCGGTCCGCCGCCCGTCCGCCGCTCCACGGTCAGCCGCAGCCCGTCCGGCATCAGGGTGAGCCGCTCCGCCACCCGCAGCCGGTACCCCGGCTCAGGCCTCAGCTCGTAGCGGCGCAGCAGCAGCCCCAGCACCAAGGTGGCCTCGTGGAGCGCGAACTGACGGCCGATACAGGCCCGCGCACCCGTGCCGAACGGCTTGAACGTGTGCGGGGCGCGGGCGCGTACGGCCGCCGCGTCGAAGCGGTCCGGGTCGAACCGCTCGGCGTCCGCGCCCCAGACCTCTGGATCCCGGTGCAGCATCGCCGTCAGCACCAGCGCCCAGGCGCCCCGCCGCATCGGATGGACCCCGCCCAGCACCGTGTCCTCGCGGGCCTCACGGGAGAAGGCCGGAGCCGTCGGCCACAGCCGCAGCGCCTCGTCCAGCACCCGGCGCACATACCGCAGCCTGGCCACCTGCTCGTAGCCGGGCCGCGGGGTGTCGCCCCACACCCGGTCCACCTCGGCGCGGGCACGGGCGGCCAGGTCCGGATACCGGGCGAGGTAGTGCAGGGCGAAGGAGAGGGCGCCCGAGGTGGTCTCGTGCCCGGCGACCAGGAAGGTGATGACCTGCCGCCGGACGTTCTCGGCGGACAGCCGCTCCCCGGTCCCCGGACGCGCGGTCTCCAGCATCCGGTCGAGCAGATCACCGTCACCGCCCCCGGCACCGCGGCCACCGGCACCGGCGCCACCGGAGGACCGCCGCGCCCGTACCACCGCGTCGACCGTGTCGTTCAGGTACGCCATGTCCGCCCGGTTGCGCCGGCCGGCGCCGCGCAGCAGCAGCGGCGTCAGCGGGTCGGGGACGGTGTTGCGGCGCTGTGCGTAGGTCAGGGTGCCGACCATGGCGGCGACGAAGGGGTGCGGCCGGGCGCGCTCGAAGGAGCCGAAGTCGTGGCCGAAGCCGGTGCGGGCGATCGTCTCCAGCGTCAGCTTGGTCATGTCGCCGGGCACGTCCACGGCGCGCCCCGCCGCGCCCGCCCGGTCCCAGTGCTCCATCAGCCGCTCGGCCACGTCGAGCATCAGCGGGTGGTAGCCGGCCATGGCCTCCCGGCTGAAGCCCGGGGCGAGGACATCGTGCGCGAGCTGCCAGTTGGGCTCGTGGTTGTACGCCGTGAAGAGCCCGTCCCCGGCCACCGGGCGCAGATTGGCGACCCCCAGACCCACATGCTTGGCGAACCGTGTCTCGTCCGCCATCTCGGCGGCGAGCCCGGCGCCGCCGACGAACACGATCTCCTTGCCGAACGCCTTCCGCCGGAAGATCGGCCCGAGCCGCCGCCCCAGCCGCAGGGAGTCCTGGATCGGGGTGCGCACATTAGTGCCGAGCGCGTCGCCGACGAAGGGGAGCCGGTACGGCGGGTGCGGTATGCGGTGCAGCTCGGGCCAGCCCAGCTCCGCGCTGCGGAAACCCCTGGCCGCCGTGGTCCCCGTCGTCGCCGTCATGACCACATCTCCCTCGCGCGCACGCCGTGCCGAAGCCGTCGCGGCTGTTGTACTCGGGTTCAATAGCGGCTTCAGTCTCGTCCCGTTGTTGAACCCGCGTCAAGTAAGGTGACGGCATGGCAGCCAGGCAGGGAGAGCGCCCGCGTCGTCGGCTCAGTACCGAGGAGCGGCGGGAGCAACTTCTCGCGGTCGGGGCCCGGCTCTTCTCGGAGAGCCCGTACGACGATGTGTGGATCGAGCAGGTGGCCGAGATCGCCGGTGTCTCCCGTGGGCTGCTCTACCACTACTTCCCGAACAAGCGGGTCTTCTTCGCGGCCGTCGTGGAGCGCGAGAGCGAGCGGATGCTGCGGATCATGACCCCCGCCCCGGGCCGGTCGGCGCGCGAGCGGCTCGCCAACGGGCTCGACGCCTTCCTCGCGTACGTCGAGGAACACGCCCACGGTTTCCGGGCCTTCCACCGTGCCGACGCCACCGGCGACCAGACCGTGCGCAAGGTCTACCAGCGGGCGCTGGCCGCGCAGGAGGCGCAGATCCTGGCGTCGCTGGCGTCGGACGCCGAGTTCGGCGCGGCGCTCGCCGGACGGCCCGAGATGCGGCTCGCCGTGCGCGGATGGCTGTCGTTCACGACGGCGGTCTGTCTGGAGTGGCTGAGGGGTTCGGAGTTGTCCCGTGAGCAGGTACGGGACCTGTGCGCGCGAGCCCTTTTCGGGGTTCTCGCCCCCTGAACCGGTGCGCCGCGGCGAACCGGAAGTCCACGGACTGGACGTCGGTGGTTGGCGTACGCCCCGATCTTCGATAGGTTAGGCAAGGCTTACCTAAGGGAGGTTTGGGATGGGTGACCGTCACACCTGGACGGCCGCGCCCGCCGCGGCGGAGCGTGCCCGCTCGGTGCTCGCGGCGGCGTGGTCCTGCGCGGTGACCGCCGAGGGCGGCCGCGAGGAGTTCGTCGGCGCGCACACCGTCACCGAGGACGGCCGGGTGATCCTGTGCGTCCCCGAGGACAGTACGCTCGTCGCCGCCGCGATCTGCGCCCCGCGCGGCGAGCCGTCCGCCGTGCTGGAGTTCGCCGACGTCGCACCCGTCCCCGTGCGCAACCGTATCCGGGCCCGGCTCTGGATCGCCGGCTGGTTCGCGCCCAAGAACCCCAAGGACGGAGACCTGGAGTTCCGGCCCACACGCATCGTGCTGCGCGAGCCGTCCGGCGCCGTCGTCGTCGACCTCGACGAGTTCGCCGCCGCCGAGCCGGATCCGCTGGCCACGGCCGAGTCCCGGCTGCTGACCCACCTCGCCGACGCGCACCCCGACGCCGTCGAACGCCTCACCCGGCTCGTCCCGCACGACAGCCTGCACGGCGCCGTACGCGTCCAGCCGCTCGCCGTCGACCGGCACGGCCTGACCCTGCGCATCGAGCGGGCCCGAGGCAACGGCGACGTACGCCTGACGTTCCACAAGCCCGCCGACGACATGGCGCAGCTCACCGAGCGGATGCACATCCTGCTCTCCCAGGCGAGCGCCGCGTCCTGCCCGCGCGCCCTACAGCGGCAGCGCGCAGACGGCGACGGGTGACGCGAACGGCTCGCCCGCGCCCCGCAGTTCACCGCTCTTCAGGTCCACCCGGAAGACACTGACCGCACTCGACCGCTGGAGCGCGGCGAACAGCAGACCGCCGTCCGGCGAGAGGGCGATCTGGCGCGGGAAGTCCCCGCCGACCGGCACGGTGTCCAGCAGCCTCAGCCGGGCGCCGTCGGCCTCGACCGCGTAACGCGTCAGGCTGTCGTGCCCCCGGTTGGCGAGGTACGCGTACGAGCCGTTGGGCGTCACGACCAGTTGCGCCGGGTAGTTCGTGCCCGATCCCGTGCCCGTGGACTGCGGCTCGCCCGGCGTGAGCCGGCCGCTGCCCGGGTCGTAGGCGCAGACCACGACCGTGTTGTCGACCTCGTTGGCGAGATAGGCGTACCGCCCCCCGGGATGGAAGGTGAGATGCCGGGGCCCCGCACCGGACCGGGTCCGTGCCCGGCCGACCTCGGTGAGCGTGCCCTCGGTCTCGTCCAGGCGGTAGGTGTAGACCGTGTCGGTGCCCAGGTCGACGGCGAGGACATGACCGCCGTCGGGGCTGGTGACGATCTGGTGCGCGTGCGGCCCGTCCTGGCCCGGGCCCGGCGCCGGACTGCTGTGCACCACCAGGTCGGTGCGCTCGCCCAGCGCGCCCGTGTCCTCGACCGGGTGCACGGCGACGCTTCCCGTGCCGTAGTTCGCGCTCAACAGCCACCGCCCGCTCGGGTGCACCGACAGCTGACAGGGCGCCTCGCCGCCACTGCTCCGGGTGCCGAGGACCTCGCGGTCGGACAGCCGTACGGCGGTCACCCCGCCCTGCGTGCGCTCGTTCACGGCGTACAGCGTCCGGCCGTCCGGGTGCACGGCGAGATACGACGGATCGGCGACCTCGGTGATCGTCCCCTTGCCCGTGATGGCGCCGCTCCGGGCGTCGTACGTCGCCACGCCGATGCCGGTGCCGCCGCCCTCGGCCGATGTGTATGTGCCGATGTAGAGCGGCTGGGGGCCGGAACGCGCGGGGGAGGGCGTGGCCGTCGCGGACTCGGCGCCCGCCTCCGCCTCCGGCGAAGGGGCTGTCGGGGCGTTCCGCACGGGGGAGGAGGACGTGGGCCCGGCCGCCTCGTGGGAGCCCGCGCAACCGGCCAGGGCGGCAGGTACGGCCGTCCCCGCCAGGAGCCCCAGGACGCGGCGCCTGCTCCAGCCGCCTCGGTCCCCTGCCGCCTCACTCGTCATTCATGCACCTCGGGTCTCGCTCATCTCGGCCGTCACCACCTTGACGGGTACGAGCGCCTCCGCGCAATCGGCGTCACTTCGCACGTCCGGCGAGGCCGGACCGGTTCCGCCGGCGGGGGCGTGCGAGGCGTACACGGTCGCGGAGGCGGGTGAGCCGGGGGGAGCGCTCGCGCTGTTCGCGGGTGCAGCGGTCGAGCTCCTCCAGGAGCCGCTGGGAGCGGTGCTCGGTGTCCATCTCGTCGAGTATGCGGTTGACCTCCGTCAGCACGGCGCCGTGCAACTGCCAGTGGCTCGCGTCCCGCTGGACATCTTCCAGGAGCAGCTGAGCGAGTTTGTCGCGGGTCGCGGTGGCCGTCGACAGCTCGGCGGTGAGCCGGGCCTCCGCGGACTCGGCGCTCCGGCTGACATCGGTCGTGACCAGCACCGCGAAGCTGACCACGGCGTCGCCGATCTCGGCCAGCAACTGCTCGATGGCCGCCCCCACCTGGGGGGAGAACAGCGGACTCGGTTCCCGCTCACGGGCGAGGTCGGTCAGGGTACGGGCCAGCACCCGCAGGACCACCGTGCAGATCTCCAGCGTGTCCAGTCCGGTGCGCAGCACGACCCGGTGCAGCAGCCCCTCCCGTACGCGCGGATTGAGCTTCAGGCTGTCCTCGGCCTGCTGGAGGGCGGCGTCCACCTCGACGATGTCGAAGTCGAGCTTGCGGGCCTCGTGCAGCCGGGCCGCCGCCGCCTCCGCCGGGGTGCGGCCCGCGGCCTCCTCGCCGACGCGGATCATCAGCCGCCGCATCCGCCGGGCCAGGTCCTCGATGGACTCACCGGCCGCCTCCACCCACACCGGGGGAGCGAGCAGGAAGTTGAAGGCGAGGCCGACGACCGCGCCGATCAGCGTCTCCAGGACCCGTGCCCACGCCGTGTCGCCGACCCGGGTCACCCCGAGGACCAGCATCGCGCTGATCGCCACCTCGGGCACGAACTCGCTCACCCGCACCAGATGCCCGACCGCGAGCGAGGCCAGGATGATCAGGGCGAGGCTCCACCAGGTGAGGCCCACCAGAATGCTGAACCCGATGGCGATGACGACGCCGGCGACCACCGAGTTCACCCGGCGGATGCCCGTGGTGATCGTGGAGTAGAGCGTCACCTGCACCACGAGCAGGGCGGTCAGCGGTGCCGTCAGGGGCGCCGCCTCCGAGCTGAGCTGCAACGCCACCACATAGGCCACCGTGGCGGCGGCCGCCGACCGTACCGACTGCACGATCACCGGGTCCTGCCGCCATTTCGCGACCCGGGTGCTGATCAGGTCCCACACACCACGTACGTCTCGCATCCTTGCGCTGTTCCCGTTCCGCCGCCGCACGAACTCCTGACCGAGGACAGTACGCCGGAGGTGGGGACAGCCCCCTCTCCGGCACGGGGTTCACCCCACCGGGCAGCGGCGGGCCCGCCGGATGGTCCGGAGCAGCGCGGCACGAAAGCCTTGGATCATGAACAGGACATGGCAACGCTCCGCGATCACCCTGACCCTGATGGTCTGTCTCGGCACCGTGGCCGCCGGGACCTTACCCGCCTCGGCGACGGCGCCCGGCGCCCCGACGACGGCCGGCGTCACCACCGCGTCGACACCGGCCCTCGACCCCGTCGTCACCGCGCTCGACCGCTCCGCGTACCCCCTCCGCACGGTCGAACCGCGCGGCGGCGGCGCCGATCTGCGCCCGTTCGCCCGCATGATCGGCGACGCGCGCGTCGTGGGCGTCGGCGAGGCCACCCACAGTTCCCACGACTTCTTCGCCCTGAAGCACCGGCTGTTCCGGCACCTCGTCGAGAAGAAGGGCTTCCGCACCTTCGCCCTGGAGGCCCCCTGGAGCTCCGGGCTGCGCCTCAACGACTATGTGCTGTACGGGAAGGGGAACGCCCGGCAGATCCTGCGGGAGGAGTTCCAGGGCTCGTTCCTGTGGTGGAACAACTCCGACTACCTGGCACTCGTCGAGTGGATGCGTGCCTACAACCGGCAGCACCCGAAGGACCCCGTCCGGTTCATGGGCAACGACCTCGGCTGGGCCGGACCCGAGCTGTACGACAAGGTCACCGACTATGTGGCCCGCGCCCACCCGGGCCTGCGGGACCGCTTCACCGAGCTGTACGACGGCCTTCGGCCCACCGTGTCGGCCGGCGAATACTTGGACGCGTACATGACCAGGCCGCTCGCCGAGCGCCGGGCCATGGCCGCGCGGACGGCCGAGGCCCTGGACCTGCTGCGCGAGCAGTCGCCGGGGCGGGACCGGGCGGCGTACGACTGGGCGGTCCAGCACGCCACGGCCGTCGACCAGGTCGCGCGCGTCTATTCCTTCGACATCTTCGACGACGAGACGGAACTCGCGGAGGCCATGCGCTACCGCGACCAGGTGATGGCGGACAACACGGCCTGGTGGCAGGAGCGCACGGGGACGAAGGTCCTGCTGTCGGCGCACAACGCGCACGTCGGCTACGAGACGAGCGAGCCCGACCGGTACCCGAGGATGCAGGGCGCGTACCTGCGTGACCGGCTCGGTACGGCGTACGTCAGCGTCGGCTTCACTTTCGCCCGGGGTTCCTTCAACGCGACCGGTCCCGACGGACAGGTCCAGCGCTTCACCCTCGGGCCGCTCGGCGCGGGCGCCAACGAGTCCACGCTCGACCGGGTCCGGTACGAGGACTACGTCGTCGACCTGCGGACCGTACGGGAACCGGCCCGCACCTGGCTGACGCGGGTACGGCCGACGCGCAGCATCGGCACGGTCTACCCCGACCGGGAGTACGACATCGCGCTCGCCCGCAACCACGACATCCTGATCCACCTCCACGACATCGACGCGGCACGGATGCTGGACCGGTAGCACGCGGGTCGCCGGTTCGACGGTGACTGGTACCGCAAGCTCCGCGCCCGCACCGCCGCCGCCCCTGGCCCCGTCCCCGCGGGCACGAGGACCGGCCCCGCTACGGGACCGGTCCTCTCGCGGTCAGGCGTACAGCTTGTCCAGGAACGCGGACAGATTGCCCACCGTCCTGGCTATCTGCTCCTCCGTGGTGAGGCTCTCCTCGAACCGGCTCCCCGTGTCGAGCGCCTTCCTGCCCCGTACGTACAGCGAACACGCCAGGTCGGCGCACATGTACACCCCGACCGAGTTCCCCTCGCGCCCGGCCGCGCCCGCCTTCCGGGCCGTCATCAACGACACCCCGCCGCCCCGATGGGTCGTCAGACACAACGAGCACATGCTCCGATGCAGAAAGCCGTGCCGCGCGGGCGGGAACCGCAGCGTGACACCGATGAGTTCGCCGCCGCGGTCACCGACCAGATAGCTCCGGTCGGGCGCGCCCGGGTCCCGCCAGCCGAGGAAGTCCAGATCCTTCCAGGGCCGTTGCTCCAGATCACGGGGCAGGGAGATCCGCTTGGCCTCGCCCTTGGAGCAGTTGACGAACGAGCCGCGGATGTCCTGCTCGGTGAGCGGCCGCATGGTGGTTCCTCCGATGAAGTGACAGACAGGCCATAACCTAGGAGCACTAGGTTATGGCCTAAGGTACTCACCGCTCCGCTGAGGGGCCAATGGATTTCAGTGCTGGATCAGGCCGCCGACCGGGACGGCGGCGACATGGCCGGTGGCCGGCAGGGTGCGCGCCAGGGCGAGACCGATGTCGACCAGCGACGACCGCCGCAGGCCGGCCACGTCGGGGAGCGGGGTCCAGACCGACTCGACGACGTCATCGTTCGGCTCGGGCCGGAGCCGGCCGCCGGTGATCCGGGCCCGGTAGAAGACGCCGATGTTCTGGTGATCCGGTGCTCCGGGGGCCGCGCGCTCGGCAGACCGGATCACCCGTGAGTCCACACCCAGCAGCCGCTCGACCACCGCCTCGCAGCCGGTCTCCTCGCCGATCTCCCGGATCACCGCGTCGAACGGATCCTCCCCGTGCTCGACCTTGCCGCCCGGAAGGCTCCACTGGGACTCGCCGTCGGACGCCACGGAACGCACGAGCAGCACCCGCTCACCCTCGATGCACACGGCGTACGCCGCCAGTCGAAAACTCATCCCTCCAACCTCCCCGCCGGGCACGGGCCCCACGCCCGGGAGTTCCGCTCGACAGGGATGCGGCCCTACTCCGCCGACGCGGCCTCCGGCGGCCACACCCCCGGCCTGAGCACGCCCGACGCGTAGGCGCGGGCCACCAGTTCGGTGCGGCCGGTGGCGGCCCAGCGGGCGGAGAGGCGGCGGAGGTGGTAGTTGACGCCGTCGACGGTGAGACCGGTCTCGCGGGCGGTACGCGCGGTGGTGGCGCCGCCGGCGAGCAGGGCCAGGATGCGGGCCTCGGTGGGGCTCGCCGGGGGAGTGGGCGGCGGTTCGGCGGGAGGCGTGCGGTCGCCCAGGACACGGACCAGCACCAGGAGGGACGGGGTGACGTCCGGGCCGTCACTGATCGGGTCGGCGGTCAGCTCACCGTGGCGCTGCGCTCCGTCGGCCGCGTCCCAGCGCACCGACACCGGATAGCGCGAGCGGTGCCGCAGCCGCAGCGCCTGGGCGATCCGCTCGACCTGCATGGCCTCCTGCGGGCGGAACAGCTCCAGCACGTCACGGCCGCGCAGCCGGCCCGGGCTCGTACCCCACTCGGCCGCCATCGCCGGGTTCGCCAGCACCACGGAGCCGTACACGTCGCAGACCGCCGCCGGCATCGGGATGCGGTCGAAGAGGGTCACGGCGCGGTTCCGCCACACGACGGCGTCACCCTGTCGTAGATCCATGCCCCTCTCCGCCTCGGCCTCTTGCCCCTGCCCGCCGGGGTCGCCGCGCGCAACCCCGGGCGACGACTTCCCCCTACACAATCATGTAGGGCGATGGCACGAGTAAGCGGTCCCCGGCGACAACCCTGGAACGCAGTACTCCCGTACCGCGAAAGGCAGTTGTCGCGCCATGCCCCCCACCGCGCCGCACTCGGACACCGCAGGCCAGGACTCCGTCCGGGCCGCCATGACCGCCCGGGCCGCCGAGCCCGCCCGGACCCCTGACGCCCCCGAGGGCGTCCCCGTCGTCGACATCTCCGCCACCGGCCCCGGCAGCACCCCCGTCCAGCAGGTCATGGGCCTGATGCGGGAGCACGGGCCGGTGCTCGTGCGGCGGCTGCACGGGCGGGACACGCTGTTCGTCGCCGATCTCGATCTGGTGGCCGACCTGTCCGACGAGACACGGTTCGCCAAGGCCGTAGGGCCCGCCCTGGAGAACGTCCGGGAGTTCGCGGCCGACGGCCTGTTCACCGCGTACAACGACGAGCCGAACTGGGCGAAGGCGCACGACATCCTGATGCCCGCGTTCGCGATGGGCTCGATGCGGACGTACCACCCGGTGATGCTGCGGGTGGCCCGCAGGCTGATCGAGTCCTGGGACCGGGCGAGCGCCGCCGGGCGGGCGGTGAACGTGCCGGACGACATGACCCGGATGACGCTCGACACGATCGGGCTCGCCGGCTTCGGCTACGACTTCGGCTCCTTCGAACGCGACGAACCCCACGCCTTCGTCGAGGCCATGGTCCGCTGCCTGGAGTGGAGCATGAAGCGGCTGAGCCGGACCCCCGGCGGTGACCACACGGCGGCGGACGCCGCCTTCCGCGCGGACGCCGACCACCTCGCCGAGGTCGTCGACGACGTCATCTCCGCCCGCGTGGAATCGGGGTCCCCCGAGGGGACGGAGGCCGACGACCTGCTCGGGCTCATGCTCACCGCCGAGCACCCCGCCGACGGCACCACCCTCGACACCGCGAACATCCGCAACCAGGTCATCACCTTCCTCATCGCCGGTCACGAGACGACGTCCGGCGCGATGTCGTTCGCGCTGTACTACCTGGCCAAGCACCCGGCCGTCCTCCAGCTCGTCCAGCGCGAGGTCGACGCCCTGTGGGGCGACGAGGCCGACCCCGACCCGACGTTCGACGAGGTCGGACGGCTGACCTACACCCGTCAGGTCCTCAACGAGGCGCTGCGGCTGTGGCCGACGGCCGCCGCGTTCAGCCGGTACGCCCGCGAGGACACCCTGCTCGGCGGGCGGGTCCCGCTGCGCGCCGGTCAGGCGGTCACCGTGCTCGGCCCGATGCTGCACCGGCAGCCCGTCTGGGGCGACAACCCCGAGCTGTTCGACCCCACCCGGTTCACCGCCGAGGCGGAACAGGCCCGCTCCCCGCACGCCTTCAAGCCCTTCGGCACCGGTGAACGCGCCTGCATCGGACGGCAGTTCGCCCTGCACGAGGCGACGATGCTGCTCGCGATGCTCGTCCACCGCTACCGGCCGCACGACCACGCCGACTACGCGCTCACGGTCAAGGAGACCCTCACCCTCAAGCCCGAGGGCTTCACGCTCACCCTGTCCCCGCGCATGGCCGCCGACCGTACGCACGCCCCGCTGCCCGGCGCCGGGCACACCGAGACCACCACCCGGGCCGACGAGACGGCGGGCCTTCCCAGCCGCCTACGCCCCGGCGCCCGCGCTCTCTTCCTGCACGGCAGCAACTACGGCACCTGCCGCGAGTTCGCCGCCCAACTCGCCGACGAGGTGGCGGAGTTGGGCGCGGAGACGGAGGTCGCGCCCCTGGACGCGTACGCCGACGGGCTGCCCGCCGACCGCCCGGTCGTCATCACCGCCGCCTCCTACAACGGCCGCCCCACCGACGACGCCACCGCCTTCGCCGCCTGGCTCGACACCGACTCGGCGGCCTTCACCGGCAGCTACGCCGTCCTCGGCGTCGGCGACCGCAACTGGGCCGCCACCTACCAGCACGTCCCGACCCGCATCGACGACCGCCTCGCCGCCCTGGGCGGCACCCGTCTCCTGGACCGCGCCGCCGCCGACGCCTCCGGCGACCTCAACGGCACCGTCCGCGCCTTCACCGCCGGCCTGCGCACCGCCCTCCTCCGGCAGTACGGCGACCCCGACGCCACGCCCGACACCGAGCGGTCCGCGTCCACCTCCGCCTACGAGGTCCGCACCCTCACCGGCGGCCCCCTGCACGCAGCCGCCGAGCGCCACGGCCTGACCCCGATGACCGTCACCGAGGCGTACGACCTCACCGCACCCGGTCACCCGCGCACCAAGCGCTTCGTACGGCTCGCCCTGCCCGAGGGCACCACCTACCGCACCGGCGACCATCTGGCCGTCCTGCCCGCCAACGACCCGGTGCTCGTCCGGCGGGCCACCACCGCGCTGGGCCTCGACCCGGAGGAGATCCTCGACATCCGCTCCCGGCGCCGCGACGCCATCCCGGTCGACCGCCCTCTGACGGTGCATCAACTCCTGACCCACCACGTGGAGTTGCAGTCCCGCCCGACGGCCGACCAGCTGTCCGCGCTGGCCGCCGCCAATCCCTGCCCGCCCGAGCGCGCGGCCCTCGCGGCGAGCGCGACCGGCGACGGTGAGGGTGAGCGGCGCACCCTGGTGGAGGTCATCGAGGCGAACCCGGCCCTGCGCGGCGCCCTGGACCGGCCGGCCCTCCTCGACCTGCTCACCCCGCTCCGCCCGCGCCACTACTCGGTCTCCTCCTCCCCGGCGACCGACCCCGCCCACGCCGACCTGATGGTCTCCCTGCTGGAGGCCCCGGCCCGCTCGGGCGACGGCACCTACACGGGCGTCGGCTCCGGCTATCTGCACTCGGTCAAGCCCGGCGACACCGTCCTCGCCCGGATCCAGCCGTGCCGCGAGGCCTTCAGGATCGGGCACGACGACCCGGCGCCGGTCATCATGGTGTCCGCCGGCACGGGCCTCGCCCCGTTCCGCGGCGCCGTCGCCGACCGGGTCGCGCTGGCGGCGTCCGGCGCCGAACTCGCCCCCGCCGTCTGCTACTTCGGCTGCGACGCCCCCGACGCGGACTTCCTGCACGCCGACGAGCTCCGCGCCGCCGAGACCGCCGGAGCCGTCTCGCTCCGCCCCGCCTTCAGCGCGGCCCCGGTCGACGGAGCCGCCTTCGTGCAGCACCGGATCGCCGCCGAGGCCGACGAGGTGTGGGCCCTGCTGGACGCCGGCGCCCGCGTCCACGTCTGCGGCGACGGCTCCCGGATGGCCCCCGGCGTCCGCGAGGCCTTCCGTACGATCCACGCCGAGCGGAACGCGGGCGCGGACTCCGGACAGTGGCTGGACGACCTGATCGCCTCGGGCCGCTATGTGGAGGACGTCTACGCGGCCGGGTGATCGTCGACGGCGACCGGATCTTCCCGCCGGTGGCCTGAACAGGGGTTCAGCCGTGCGGGCCCACCTGGCAGAGTGGGCCCGCACGGCTTCGTACGACAGCCACGTACGACGGCTGACCGCGACGGCCGAGGGCGACGGACGATCACGACAAGGGGGACCGGAGTGGACGACGAGGAGCGGGCGCGGCTCGTCCTGGCGGCGGCGGGGCTGCCGCCCGAGAGCCTCGCCGAGCGGCTGCCGCTCGGCGGCGGCACGTACAACACCGTCGAGGAGCTGCGCCTCACCGACGGCACCCGGCTGATCCTCAAGATCCCCCCGCAGCCCACCGCCCCCGGCATGACCCACGAGAGCGAACTCCTCGGCGGCGAGGCCGAGTTCTGCCGTGGTGCCGAAACCGTCGGCGTCCCCGCGCCACGGGTCGCCGGAGTCGCCCTCGACGAGACCGCCCCCACCGGCCGGCACATCCTGCTCACCCACTGCCCGGGCGGCGGCTGGGACAGCGTGGAGCCAGCCCAAAAGGCTTCGCTGCGGCGGGAGTTGGGCGGTCTGGTGGCCCGGCTCCACCGGGTGACCGGCCCCGGCTTCGGCTACCCCTCCGGTGTGTTCGGCCCTCTCACCGCCGACTGGCGCACCGCCTTCGCCGCTCTCTACGACGGTGTGCTCGACGACGCCCGCCGCTACCGGGCCTGGCTCCCGCTCCCCGTGGACGAGGTCGCCCGCACGGCGAAGCTCGCGTACGACGCCCTCGACGAGGTGACCGTGCCGCGGCTGGTCCACTTCGACCTGTGGGACGGCAACATCCTCGTCGAGTCCGGACGGTCGCCGCGCGTCGGCGGACTGATCGACGGCGAGCGGATGTTCTGGGGCGACCCGGTCGCGGACTTCGTGTCGCTGGCCCTGCTGGATGACATCCGGCAGGACACCGACTTCCTGACGGGCTATCAAGAAGTGGGCGGGGAGATCGAGTTCACCCCTTCGGTCCGCCGCCGCTATGCCCTCTACCGCAGCTACCTCTATCTGATCATGCTCATCGAGGTGGTGCCGCGGGCCATGGACGACGGGCAGGTCGCGTGGCGGCGGGACGCGGTGGCGCCGGAGCTGACGGCCGCCCTGGCGGAGCTGCGAGACCTCTCCTGACGGGACGCATCCGGCTCCCGGAACACCTGGTTTGGGTCGATCGGGCCGAGGTACTCGCGCCCGGTGCACGACAGGAAGGAGCACGCCGTGACCGATCATCGGCTGGAGGGTCCCGGCGAGCACGCGGACCCCGTACCGAGGGACATGCCCGACCAGCAGGCGAATGAGGGCGAGGACCCGTGGGAGGTGGCGCCGACGCGCGCCACCGACGACGAGCGGGACGAGGACGCGACCGGCGAGGACACCGACGTGCCCGACACGGACGAGGCCGGCACCGGCAGGCAGGGCGCACCGCAGCCGGGTGCCGGCAGCCCCGAGCGGCCGGTCCCCGACGAGCCGTCCGGCTGACCTCGGGCCCCTTCGTTCCAGCGGCCCCGCGCCGGCCCTCGTTCCGGTGGCCCGCGTTCCAGGCCGTCCCTGAAGACTCGGCGCCTCCCCGGTGGGACCCGGGGAGGCGCCGTCATGTGCGGGCAGGGCTCGGCGTGCGCGTCCTCAGCCGACCTTCCGCCCCCGAAGCGGCTCGGTGTCCGCCCCGGCCCCGTGCCGCAGCCCTTCCAGGAACTCCTCCAGCACCTCCGCCGCCGTGCGCTCGGGCCGCCAGTGCAACTCGTCGCGGGCCTTCGAGCAGTCCATCAGCGGCAGCCGCAGGACGGCGTCGAAGAGGTGCGGTGAGGCGGGCAGCAGCCGCAGGTTCCACGCGGCGGCGACCGCCGAGCGGGCCGCGACCCGGGGCAGCTTCACCGGACGGGACCCCAGCACCTCACTGAGCAGCGTGGTGTCCACGGGCGACTCCGCCGCGAGGTTGAAGGCGCCACGGGCGTCGGAGTGCAGCGCCAGCCGGTACGCCCGGGCGGCGTCGTCGGTGTGCAGGGTCTGCACCCTCAGCCCGGGGATGTCGGGCAGGAACGGCAGCAGCTCGGGCCGGGCCAGCTGCCCCGGCAGGAAACGCCCGCCGAAGATACGGCGCTGCTCGCTCGCCGACTCCCGCTTGAACAGGAACGCGGGCCGCATCCGCACCACCCGCACCCCGGGATGCTCGTGCTCGAAGGAGTCCAGGGCCCGCTCCAGATACGCCTTCTCCCGGCAGTACGCGGCGTCCGGCCAGCCGTGCGTGGGCCATGACTCGTCGACCGCGTGGTCCTTCGGGCCCGGTGAGTAGGCGCCGACCGACGAGGCGTGCACCAGCGTCGGTACCTTGGCCGCCGCGACCGCCTCGAAGACCCGGATGCTGCCCAGCACATTGGTCCGCCAGGTCGTGGCCGGATCGTGGGTCGGCTGGAACGCCCACGCGAGATGGACGACCGCGTCCGCCCCCTCGAACTCCCCGACCAGATCGGTCTTCTCGGACCCCAGGTCCACGGCCGACCAGTCCGTCTTCGCGGGCGCCCACTCGGGGATCCGGCGGGCCAGCCCCCGTATCCGGCCGACCTCCGCGTCCTCCGCGAGCAGACGCACCAGACTCGTCCCCACATTGCCGGTGGCGCCGGTGACCACGATCCTTCCGCCGGATTCTCCGTTCACCGCTGGCTCCTCTCGCGCTGCGACTCCTGCAGAACCGCCCACGAGTACCCGGCTCCCGGGGATGCACGCCGCCGGGACCGGCCACTCTCCCGGGTGGGCCCGGTCACTCTCCTGGCCGGTTCCGGCAGGTGCCGGCCACCCCCACGAGATGATCGGCCCATGACCGAGATCATCCTGATGTCCGACCCGAGGGTGGCGGCCGTACCCGTCCACGACTCCGACGAACCGCTCGTCGACGTACGCCGGGCCGGCCCCCTGCTGGTCGACGAGCGCAAGGCCGACGCCACGGGCGCCTACGCCCATCTGCGCGCGGGCGTGCACGACCGGCTCGTCACGGCCCAGGCACTGCTGCCGGAGGGGCTGCGTCTGCTCTTCGTCGAGGGCTATCGGCCGCCGTCCCTGCAGCGCGAGTACTTCGAGAAGTACGCGGCCGAGCAGCGCGCCCTGCACCCCGACTGGCCCGCCGACCGCATCCGCGCGGCGGCCAGCCGCTATGTCTCCCCGCCCGAGATAGCCCCGCACTCCGCGGGCGCCGCGGTGGACCTGACGGTCGTGGACGCCGGCGGCCGTGAACTCGACTTCGGTACGCGCGTCAACGCCAGCCCCGAAGAGAGCGCCGGCGCCTGTTACACGGGGGCGGACGGCATCTCCGCCGGGGCCCGCGCCCACCGGGAGACGCTCGGCGCCGCCCTCACCGCGGCCGGCCTGGTCAACTACCCCACCGAGTGGTGGCACTGGTCGTACGGCGACCGCTACTGGGCCCTGACGACGGGCGCGCCGGCGGCGCTGTACGGGCCGCGGGACCTCGACGCCTGAGCGCGCCGCCGACGAAGAGAGCTCGCTGGAGAAGCGAGCCGGAGACGTAGCGAGCCGGAGAAGAAGCGAGCCGGAGAAGAGAGAAGCCCCGACCGGGACGGGGGAATCACGGTCGGGGCGGTCTGTGCGTGGGCGCGGATGGCGGTCGCCTCTCGGCGAAACGCTCCACAGGGCTTCAGCCGAACGATCGTCCCTGTGGGCAAAAGGTGAGGCCCGGGGACACTGTCCCATCCGCACCCACGGCTGGTTCAACGGGAAAGTACCAGTGGGTGTTCCTTCCGTATCCGGACATTGCCGGTGATCTGCGTCACGTCGCGCAAGGCCGTCCACAGCGGTTGTCACCAGGTCATTCCTCCCGCCCCAGCGGACTGTCCTCCAGGGCGGCCAGCAGATGGGCCGGATTCCGGAACACCGCCTCCGCGCCGGCGGCCTCCAGTTCGGGGCGCGGAATGCCGCCGCAGAGCACGGCCACGCAGTGCACCCCGGCCCGGACGCCCGCCCGCATGTCCCAGACGGTGTCCCCGACGAACACCGACCGCTCGGCCTCCGCCCCCGCCAGCTCCAGGGCGTGCTCGACCGGATCCGGGGCGGGCTTCCCCCGGTCCACGTCGTCGGCGCTCGCCGTCGCCACGATGGCGTCGTCGGCCCCGATCGCCCGCCGCAACGCGGCCAGCTCCGCCCCGCCCGCCGAGGTCGCCAGCACCACGCTCCAGCCCCGCCCGTCGAGCCGCCGCAACAGCCGCCCGGCGTCCGGCAGCGCGGGCAGCCGCTCGAAGTACGTCCCGTACAACGCCTTGTGCGCCGCGCTCAGCGCGTCCTTCTCCTCCTGATCCCGCTCCTCACCCAGCAGATGCGTGATCAGATCCCCGGACGGCAGCCCCACCGCCCGATGCACGTCATGCATCGCCACCTGATGCCCACCCTGCCGAAACGCCTCCCACCAGGCGACGACATGCAGATGATTGCTGTCGACAAGCGTCCCATCGACATCAAAAACAGCGGCCCTACCCATGGCTCACCTTCCTAGGAAACCCAGACACCAGCGCCCCGCAAGGGGCGCGGGCTCTATCCATATGCGGCTCCGCCGCGTGGGCGCGACCAGCCACCGAACATCCCGCACCCGCCAACTCACCGAACCCCCCGAGCTCTCAGGCACTCAACACCCCCTCCGGAACCTCCCGATCCCGGGCCCACCCCAATACGTCCTCCACCCCCCACGTAGTCACCACCCTCTCCGCCCGCACCCCGCACTCCTCCGCCCGAGCACACCCATACACCTGCCACGTCAACTGCCCCGGCGCATGCGCGTCCGTGTCGACCGAGAACAACACCCCCGCCTCCACAGCCGCCCGTACCAACCGCCGAGGCGGATCCAGCCGCTCCGGCCGCGAGTTGATCTCCACGGCCGTCCCCGTCTCCGCGCACGCCGCGAACACCGCCTCCGCGTCGAACTCCGACTCGGGCCGCCCCCGCCCGGTCACCAGCCGCCCCGTGCAGTGCCCCAGCACATCGGAGTGCGGGTCACGGACGGCGGCGACCATCCGCCGGGTCATCGCGCGCGCGTCCATCCGCAGCTTGGAGTGCACGGACACCACCACCACGTCGAGCCGGTCCAGCAGCTCGGGCTCCTGGTCCAGCGAACCGTCGTCGAGGATGTCGCACTCGATACCGGTGAGCAGCCGGAACGGCGCCCAGGTCTCGTTCAGCGCGGCCACCACGTCCAGCTGCTCCCGCAGCCGCTCCGGGGACAGGCCGCGGGCGACGGTCAGCCGGGGGGAGTGGTCCGTGAGCACGGTCCACTCGTGGCCGAGGCGCGCGGCGGTCCGGCCCATCTCCTCGATGGGGCTGCCGCCGTCCGACCAGTCGGAGTGCACATGGCAGTCGCCCCGGATCAGCTTCATCAGCTCCGCGCCCGCGCCCCCGCCCGGCGACGGGGCCTCGGTGCCCTGTTCCAGCTTCCGCAGATAGGCCGGTACGTCCCCGGCCAGTGCCTCGCGCACCACCTGCGCGGTCTTCGGCCCGACGCCCTTCAGCGACTCCAGCGACCCGCTGGTCGCCCGTTCGGCGACCTCGTCCGCCGACAGCGCGCCGAGCACGGCGGAGGCCGTACGGAACGCGCGGACGCGATAGGTGGGGGCCCGGTCCCGCTCCAGCAGGAAAGCGATCCGGTCCAGGGCCTCGACGGGATCCATGGCACCTCCAGCCTCCCGCTTCCAGCGTGGCGCAGCCCCCGGGTACCCGCACGGCGGCCGTACGATCACCGGCGGCCGGACTCACCCGCCCGGACCCCGCCCGGTCACCGACCGCCGGAACCGCTCTACGCTCTAGACATGACCGAAAGCGCGAGCCCCTACATTTCCCATCCCCGGGTCCTGGTGCTCGGGGTACAGCCCGGTACGCCGCCGTTCCGGATCGTGGAGATCGACGGCCAGGTGGTCGGCGAGGCGAAGACGTTGACGGACGTACTGCGGGCCGCCGCCGCGTACGGGGTCGTCGTCCACGATCTCGACGACCCCGACCAGGTCCGCTGGGTGGGCGGCGACAAATTCACTTGGACACGGCACTAGCCTTCCTGAACTTCTTGACCTTCTTGCCGCGGCTCGGGCGCAGCCGCTGTGCCCAGCCGCCGCGCGGTGCCTTCGGCCGGCCCGGTGCCTTCCCCGCGCCCGGCGCCTTGCGCTCGGTGGGTGCCTTGCGCTCGGCCGGTGCGGCCTTCGGCTCGCGCGGGGCCCGTGCGTGCACCGCCCGGCCGAGCCGGCGGCCCAGCAGCAGATAGCCCAGCAGTGCACCCGCCGTGTTGAGGATGACATCGTCGATGTCGAACGCGCGTCCGGTGACGAGTGCGCCCTGCACCAGCTCGACCAGCAGCATCATCAACGCGGTCAGGGCGGGCACGCGCAGCAGGCCGCGCGCCCCGGGCGCCAGCACCGGCAGCAGAAGCCCGAACGGCAGGCCCAGCAGGATGTTCCCGCCGACCTGTTTCAGCGCGTCGCGCGGGTCGGGGTGGTGCCAGTAGAGCTCCAGCGAGCTGCCGGGGCGGAGGTTGCTGTGGGTGAGCGTCTCCGACGCCGGGGACGGCTGGAGGGTGAGGCCGGCCAGTACCGCGCCGAACGCCACCATGGCCAGGAAGGCGAACGCCATCGCCAGCAGCCGCAGGGGCAGCGGGAGTGGCTGTCGATCACGCGAGGCCGCCGGGGAACGGCGGCCGGAGGTCGTGGTACGGGGACGTGCCGTGGTACGGGCCATAAACCCTCCCGGTTTCAACTTCCCTCTGTCTCAAGGCGGTTACCCCCGAAGCGGTCCACGACTCCGCCCCGGCGAGAAGTCGACGGGGCGTGAGTCGCCGGTTTCCCCCGGCCCTTCCTGGGCACTCCGGGCAGTGGAGTGACAAGGGATCCGCTCCCGTTCGAGGGGCGCCGCGAGGCGCCCGGGAGCGGCAGGGTACGGGAGGGCGCGGACGTACGGAGGCGGTCGAGTGGCCGATGTGCGACGCGCCCTCCCCGAACCCGGGGAGGGCGCCGGTGTCCGGTCAGGACCCGTACGTCACCTTCACCTCCTTGAAGCCGAGGGACGTCAGCAGTCCTTCGAGCATGTCGGTGGTGTTGGCCTCGGCACGGTCGGTGAGCTTGCTGTCCTTCGCGGCGTCGCCGATGTGCCTGACGGCGAGGCGCTGCACGGCCTGTTCGCCGTTGGGGTTGTCGGAGAACAGGTCCCCGAGTCGGTCGAGCAGCCCGCGCTGCTTGGAGACGGCGTAGGAGTGCTCGGTGTCGAGGGCCGGCTTGCCCAGTTGGGCGTGCGGGAGGTTGATGGTGGCCGACGTGCGGTCCTCATTGACCTTCACATCGTTCTCGCCGACCTTGCCGAGGTCGACATAGGCGTCGACGGTGCCCGCGCCGACGTACAGCGTGCGGGTGCCGCGGATCGCGTCCGGCAGGTACTTGGCGTCCTTCTCCAGGTCGACGACCACCTGGAAGTTGCCCGAGGCGGCGTCGTAGCGGCTCATGTCCTGGATGGACTTCAGGAGTGTCGGCCCCGAGCGGTCGTGCTCCTCGGTGCCGAACACGTCGTCCAGGCCCCCGAAGACCAGCATCCGCAGCGCGGCCAGCAGCACCACGATGAGGATGACCACGGCGGTGAGCAGCTTGGCCCAGCCGGGCAGACGCGTGCGCTTGATGGACGTCGTCATGTCGACGGTCCTCCTTCCTCTTTCAACGAATGCCCTCAAAGGCCAGGGGGGAACGCCGAGCTGGTGATTGTCCGCGGTTCGCCGTAGACCGGGGGTGCGCCCCGTCCGGGCCGCCGTACCGAATAGGCGTACGCCGGGCGGCCAGTAGCATGAGCCGCGCAACCCGTAATGATCATGTTCATACGAGGAGCCGACCGTGCGTGACATCGCCGTCTTCACCGGCAGCGCCCATCCCGAACTCGCCGACGAGGTCTGTGCGCACCTCGGGGTGCCGCTCAGCCCGTCCCGGGTGAGCCGTTTCGCCAACGACTGTCTGGAGGTGCAGCTACAGGCCAACTGCCGGGAGAAGGACGTGTTCCTGGTCCAGCCGCTGGTGGCGCCGGTCCAGGAGCATCTCGTCGAGCTGCTGCTGATGTGCGACGCGGCGCGCGGCGCCTCGGCGGGCCGTATCACCGTGGTCATGCCGCACTACTCGTACGCCCGCTCCGACAAGAAGGACGCCCCGCGGATCTCCATCGGCGGCCGGCTGGTCGCCGATCTGATGGTGGCGGCGGGCGCCGGCCGTGTCCTCGCCATGACGCTGCACTCACCGCAGGTGCACGGCTTCTTCTCGGTGCCGGTCGACCATCTGCACGCGCTGCGCGAGCTGGCCGCGCACTTCCGGCGGTACGACCTCTCCCGTACGACGGTGGTCTCGCCGGACCTGGGCAACGCCAAGGAGGCGGCGGCGTTCGCGCGGATGATCGGGGCGCAGGTCGCCGCCGGCGCCAAGCAGCGGTTCGCGGACGACCGGGTGAGCATCAACTCGGTGATCGGCGAGGTCGCCGGGCGGGATGTGATCGTCCTCGACGACGAGATCGCGAAGGGGAGTACCGTCCTGGAACTCCTGGAGCGGCTGCGGGAGTTGGGGCCGCGTTCGATCCGAGTGGCGTGCACCCACGGGCTCTTCGCGGGGGGTGCGCTGAAGCGGCTGAGCGCGCAGCCCGACATCCTGGAGATCGTCTGCACCAACACCGTGCCCGTCCCGGTCGAGGAGCGCACCGAGAAGCTGGAGGTTCTCTCCATCGCCCCCGCGCTCGCTGAGGCCGTGCGCCGCATCCACAACGGCGAGTCCGTCAGTGCCCTGTTCGACGCGCCGTCGCGCGAATGAGGCGAGGAGGGCGAGGGGCGCGCGGAGGGCTCAGGGGCGCGACGGGGTCATAAGGCGCCGCCGGACGCGGGCTCGGGCCGTTCCAGCGCCGTGTCGGGCTGCTCCAGGGCCGCGTCCAGGGACGGGGCGGGCGGCAGCAGCCGGGCCAGGCCGGTGACCTTGAGGACGCGCAGGGTGAGCGGGTGGGTGCAGATCAGGCGCAGTTCGCCCTCACGGTCCAGCACTCGCCGGCGGGCCCGGTAGAGCAGCCGCAGGCCGGAGCAGTCGAAGAACTCGACGTGCCGCAGGTCGATCACGATCCGGGCGCCGGGGTGGGCTGTCGCCGCGTCGAGGTGCGGAATGATCTCCACGGCCGCCGCGATGTCGATCTCGCCGTGCAGTTCGAGCACGGTACGGCCGCGGTCCACGCGGACGCGCAGGTACCCGGTCGCGGGCGGAGTGGGGTCGCTCGACACGACAGCATCGCCTCCAACCGGACTCTGTGCGGACGGACATGAGGGCAAAACCCGTCCCCGCCCTGCAAGTTACCCCCGTCAGGGTGAATTTCAGCATGTTCGATTGACATATGTCTTCGATTTCTCCGGCAATCCGTCCGGAGTTTTGCGCAGATCCCCCTACGACAGGGCGTGCCATGCCTTGGACAGTGCCTGACGGAACTGGTCCGCCTGGTGCGCGGTGAGGTCGCTGATCATGCGTTCCTCCAGGTCACGCATGGGCTCGGCATAGCGGGCGAGCAGCTCGCGCGCCTCGTCGGTCAGCAGGATCAGCAGCTCGCGCCGGTTGCGCGGGTTGCGCTCCCGGCGCACGAGGCCGCGGTTCTCCAGGCTCCGTACGAGATCCGCGATGGACTGGGCCGTGACGAACGAGTCGCGGGCGAGCTGGGCGGCCGAGAGTCCGTCGTGCCGCTCCAGGACCGTGAGGGACGTGTACTGCAGGGCCGTGATCCCGGCCGGCTTCACCAGGTCGTCCAGGTGCGAGCGGACAACGAGCTCGACCTGCTTGACCATGTAGAGGAGGGAGGGGGGTGCCTTGGTGCCGACCATGAGGTCAGCGTAAGGCATTGACAGGAAACCTGTGTGTAATGAAACTGCGAACCAACAGGAATCCTGTTGGTTGAAGTCTTGGCGATCAAGACTGCATCAGGCTGAGATCAAGGCTGAGGAGTGGGCAATGACGACCACCTTCGAGAGCGGGCCCGGGCGGCTGTTCATCGGTGGGCAGTGGCTTGAGGCGACTGACGGGGCACGCGCCGACGTGATCGACCCGTCCACGGGCCAGGTGGTCACGACGGTCGCGGAGGCCGGCGCCGCCGATGTCGACGCCGCCGTGCGGGCCGCCCGCGAGGCGTTCGACAACGGCGCCTGGTCCGGACTGAGCGGCCGTGAGCGCGGCCGGATCCTGCACCGCGTCGCCCAGCTGATCCGGGAGAACGCCGACGAGATCGCGGCCATCGAGAGCCGTGACGTCGGCAAGCCCATCATGCTGGCCCAGGCCGTCGACGTGACGAACGCGGCCAACGACTACGAGTACTACGCCTCCCTCGCCTGGTCCCTGGACGGCTCCGCCCGTGACGTCCCGCTCAACCGCCTCGCCTACACCAAGCGCGGCCCGATCGGTGTGGTCGGCGCGATCACCCCGTTCAACTTCCCGCTGATCCTGGCCGGCTCCAAGATCGCCCCCGCGCTCGCCGCCGGCAACACGGTCGTGCACAAGCCGGCCGAGGAGACCCCGCTCAGCGCCCTCTACATGGCGGGCCTGCTGAAGGAGGCCGGCGTCCCGGACGGCGTCTACAACGTGGTCACCGGCACGGGCCCGGTCGCGGGCGAGGCACTGCTGCGCAACCCCGGCGTCGACAAGATCGCCTTCACCGGGTCCACCGCGACCGGCCGGCACGCGGCGAGCGTCGCCGGCGAGGGTCTGAAGCAGGTCACGATGGAGCTGGGCGGCAACGCGGCGCACATCGTCTTCGAGGACGCCGACATTGAGAAGGCCATCGGCGCCATCATCAAGGGCTTCGTCTTCAACACCGGCCAGTTCTGCATGGGCGGCCCCCGGCTGCTGGTCGCCCGTTCGGTCCACGACACCGTGGTCGGCATCCTCGCCGACGCCGTGCCCGGCGTACCCATCGGCGACCCCCGGCAGCCCGAGACGGTCATCGGCCCGATGGCCGGCGAGCGGCACCTGAAGAAGGTCGAGGAGTACGTCGAGCTGGCCCGCAAGGAGGGCGGCCGGATCGTCTGCGGCGGCGAGCGCCTCGACCTGAACGGCGGCTACTACTACAAGCCCACCGTCATCGCCGACCTCACCAACGACTCCCGGGTCGTCCAGGAGGAGGTCTTCGGGCCGGTCCTCACCGTGCAGCCCTTCGACTCCGAGGACGAGGCCGTCGAGCTGGCCAACTCCACGCCGTACGGCCTGGCCTCCGGCATCCAGACCACCGACCTCACCCGCGCCCACCGCGTCGCCGACCGCCTCCAGGCCGGCATCGTCTGGGTCAACGACTGGCCGATGCTCGACCCCGCCGTCCCCTTCGGCGGTGTGAAGGCCTCCGGCTTCGGCCGCGAGTACGGCCCCGAGGCCCTGGAGTCCTACACCAAGGTCAAGTCCGTCGTCGTCTCGCTCGACTGAGCGCCTCCCCGGGATCACTTGTGAGCCTCGGGCCCGCTCCGGAGGCTCACGGACAAACAAGGAGTTTGAGCATGTCCACCACCACACGTGCCGCAGTGGTCGAGTCCGGAGGCGCGCCCTTCACCCTCTCCGAGGTCGTCCTCGACCAGCCGGGACCGGGCGAGGCCCTGGTCCGGATGGTCGCCGCCGGGCTCTGCCACACCGACCTCACCGTCGCCACCGGCGCGCTGCCCTTCCCGCTCCCCGGGGTCCTGGGCCACGAGGGCGCCGGTGTCGTCGAGGCCGTCGGCCCGGGCGTCACCTCGGTCGCGCCCGGCGACCATGTCGTCCTGTCCTTCACGTCCTGCGGCGGCTGTCAGAACTGCCGTGACGGACACCCGGCGTACTGCGCCACCTGGCTCCCGCTGAACCTGCTCGGCGGCCGCCGCGCCGACGGCACCAGCACCATCAGCCGCGACGGCCAGGACCTCGGCGGCCACTTCTTCGGCCAGTCCTCGTTCGCCGAGCGCGCCCTGGTCGACGAGCGCGGCCTCGTCAAGGTCGACCCGGACGTACCGCTGGACTCCATCGCCCCGCTCGGCTGCGGCGTCCAGACCGGTGTCGGCGCCGTCTGGAACGTGCTGGAGCCCCGCGCGGGCAGCACGGTCGTCGTCCTCGGCGCCGGAGCGGTCGGTCTCTCCGCCGTGATGGCTGCGGCTCTCACCCCCGCGACCACGGTCATCGCCGTCGACAAGGTCGCCGAGCGTCTGGAGCTGGCCAAGGAACTGGGCGCCACGCACACGGTGAACGGCGGTGAGGTCGCCGACATCGCCGAGGCGATCATGGAGATCACCGGCGGCCGGGGCGCCGACGGTGTCGTCGAGACCACCGGCAGCGTCTTCGTGCTCCGCAAGGGCGTCGACGCCCTCGCCGCGCGCGGCACCCTCGTCATCGTCGGCGCCCCGCCGTTCGGCACCGAGGTCTCCCTCGACGTCAACGGCATGCTCGGCGGCAAGCGGGTCGTCGGCCTCACCCTCGGCGACAACGAGATCCAGACCGCCATCCCGGTCCTCGTCCAGCTGGTCAAGGACGGCAAGCTCCCGCTCGACCGGCTGATCAGCCGCTACAAGTTCGAGGACATCGACCAGGCGGTCGCCGACATGAGCGGTGGCAAGGCCATCAAGCCCGTCCTGACGTTCTGACAAGCCATCTCCCTCCGGGTCACGTCACTCCCCACGTGACCTCGGCTCTGTGGGTGACCTGCTGCTGCGGGTCACCCACAGGGCTGTCGAACGTCCTGAGCCCCTCCGGCGTCGAAGGAGGGACACGGAGTGCGTGAGCGGACACGGGGGTGGAGATGCGCAGGGGACTCGCGGCGACGGCGGTCCTGACGGCCGTCGCGGCGGTGGGGTGCGGGACCGGGAGCGGGGGCGGCCCCGTGGTGACCGGGACGGCACCGGCGACGCCGTACGACGGACCGCTGTACGTGCCGCACCGGGAGGTCGACGAGGACGGCGTCGAGGCCGTCAGGGCGGAATCGGGCGCGGCCGGCCGGGCGCTGGAGTGCGACGGCGAGATCTACGAGGGCGGTGGTGGGCCGGGCGGCTGGGGTGAGAACGACGGCGGTGACACCCCCGAGGAGGGACTGGAGGCGTACTTCGACATCGAGGTGCCCGACGTCCCCCGGGAGGGCTACCGTCTGGAGCGCGAGGAGAAGGACCGGGTCCTGTTCTCGTACGACGTCGACGGCCGGACCAAGGTCGCGGTGATCGTGGCCAAGGACCGGAAGGACAGCCCCGGCTGGGGGCCGGAGACCAGCGCCTCCTGCGACCCTGCCGAACTGCCGGCGAGCTTCACGGACGACCAGTGGTACGAGGTCTGGACCGACCGGGACGGCGACCGGGTGCCGATCACCGAGGTGCACACCTCCGCGGGCCCGGAGCACTGCGACTGGCAGAAGGCCCATTTCCTGTCCACGGGCGACGACGCGGACGGGAAGGGCCGGCTCTACGGCCGCGACCCCGACGGCGTCCTGCCCGACGGCATGCTGACCTCCGCCTACGACGGCGACGTCCCCATGCCCGTGCACGCGCGCGACACCGGGTACCGCCACGGGGACCGGGCACTGTGGCGCGTCGACCGCGACCCGTCGAAGGTGTACGTCCGCACGCCCGACGGGGTCGAGGTCTGGCCCGAGGTGGCGAAGGGCCGGGGCTGCGCCTGAGCCGACGGCGCGCTCAGCGGCTGCGGTGCAGTGCCACCAGCAGCTGCCATGCCTGGTCGGCGATCTCCTGCGGGGTGCCGTCGAGGAGGCCGTGCAGCCAGTCGGCGAGGACCCCCGCGAAGGTGGCCGCCACGGCGGAGGCCACCAGCGGGGCGTCCGCGGCCCCCGCCAGCTCGCGTTCGCGGAGGCTGTAGGCGCGCAGGTCCCGGTGCAGGACCCGGCCGAGCGGCCCACCGCCACCGGGCGCCAGCAGTGCGCGGTACAGGGCCGCGTGCGGGGCGAGCCCGGCGAAGAACTCCGGCAGCGCCGCCGGCGCCCGCACCGGGTCGGGGCGCCCGCGCCAGGCGTGCAGCGCCTCCACGGCCTCCCGTACGACATCGGCGCAGGCGTCGACGGCCAGCGCCTCCAGGTCCGGGTAGTGCACATAGAACGTGGCCCGGCCGACCCCCGCCCTGCGGACCAGCGCGGCCACACTGACCTCGTGCAGCGGGTGCCGGGCGCACTCGTCGAGCAGCGCTTCCCGCAGCCTGGCCCGGGTGCGGGCGGCCCGGGGGTCCTCCGTGGCCCGGGGGTCCTCCGGGGTCATCCCGCGACGAGGACGGCGGCCAGGGCGAGCGCGCCGGGGAGCGCCTGGGCGACCAGGATGCGGCGGTTGGCGGTGGCGGCGCCGTACACACCGGCGACGATCACACAGGCGAGGAAGAAGATCTGGACCCGGTACCCGGTCGGGTCACCGGCGATCAGGCCCCACACCAGGCCGGCGGCGAGGAAGCCGTTGTAGAGCCCCTGGTTGGCGGCCATCGCCGCCGTCCGCTTCGCCATCTCCGCGTCCAGCCCGTGGAAGGACATCCCGGGCTTCTTCTGCCACAGGAACATCTCCATCACGAGGATGTACGCGTGCAGCGCCGCCACCAGCGCGACCAGCACGTTCGCCAGGATCTCCATGGTCAACAGACTCCGTCACTCACTCGATCGATGCTTCGCACACTTCTTGGACAGGTGTCCACTATAGCTGGACGACTGTCCAGGAAGTCCACTCGGTGGGCCGGGGACCGTCGCCGGCGCGTTGTCAGACCCTGCCGTTAGGTTCCCGTCCATGAGTGAGCGAGAGGTGATCGTGCGGCGCGCCCGCGCCGAGGACGTACCGGGGATCGTCGTTTCCAGCTCCCTGCTGTTCGCCGAGGACGGCGGGGAGCGGGATCCCAGCCTGAACGTGGACTGGCCGCGCCGGTACGGCGCCGAGGCGTTCACCGCCGCCCTCCAGGACCCCGGCCGGCTGCTGCTGGCCGCCCTGCACGACGGACAGGTGGTGGGCCATCTGTCCGGGCTGATGTCCGGCCCCTCCGCCATGCGCCCCGTCGGCTCGGCCACCCTCATGGCGCTCTACGTCCGGCCCGAGCACCGGAGCGCCCGGGTCGGCGCCCGGCTGGTCGACGTCTTCCTGGCGTGGGCGCGCGAACAGGGCGCGGCGCACGCGGAGGTGACCGCCTCGGCGGCCAACGCGGACGGCATCCGCTTCTACGAGCGGGAGTCGTTCCGGCCCCAGGCCCTCACGCTGCGGCTGAACCTGTAGCCGGCGGGTACCCGGGGAGCGTATGGGCGGCGGCGGACCTTCCCCCGCGCCCGGTATCCGTACGGAGGAGACATGGCACTGGTACAGGCGGGCCTCGTGGTGCTGGACTGCGCCGAGCCGGAGAAACTCGCGGCGTTCTACAAGGAACTGCTCGACGCCGAGGAGACGGACGCGACGGCCAACCGCGTCGAGATCCAGGGCGCCTGCGGTGCCCGTATGGCGTTCCGCCGGGACGTCAACGCCACCCCGCCCAGCTGGCCCCGCCCCGAGAACTCCCTCCAGGCCCATCTGGACTTCTACGTCGACGACCTGGACGAGGTGGAGCGGCTGATCGTCTCCCTCGGCGGACGGCCGGTGGACACCAAGGACGCGAGCGGCCCGTTCGAGGAGCGCGGTTACTCCGACCCGGCCGGCCACTCCTTCACCCTGCGCCGCGAACACCCCACGGCCCCGAAGCAGGGCTAGGGCGCTCGGGGCCTGTCCGGCGGCCCGGCACCCGGGCCGCCGGACAGGCCCCGTACGTCAGTCCCGGCCTCCCTTCTCGGCGGCCGGCCACACCCCGGTGGACCGTTCGATGGCCTTGGCGCCGGTGCGGTCCACCGCGCTGCGCACGACCGCGAAGATCGCGCCCTGCACGGCCGCCGCGAGGAGCACCTCGCCCCAGCCGCGGTCCCGGTCCAGCGCGTCGGGCGCGTCGTCCTCGTGCCGGATCAGCTTCCAGGTCTTGCGGAACGCCAGCGAGGCCAGCGCACCGCCCGCCCAGCCGAGGGCGAAGCCCAGGGGCTGATAGGCGAGGGGGAGCTTCTTCTTCTTGGACATCTCGTCTTCCTCCTTCGCGTCGTGTGGCCGCCCGGTCAGGGGCGGCCCTGCGGGGCAACGGCCTCGGCGGCGGGCACCGGCCCCGGCGGTGTGCCGTCGCCGAACGGGACGCCGCCCAGGTCCTCGCGCCCATGGGGCGTGAGCCAGCCCGCCAGATCGGGCCCCAGCGGCACCACGGCGGTCGGGTTGATGCCCGTGTGCACCTGGTAGTAGTGCCGCTTGATGTGGTCGAAGTCGACGGTGTCGCCGAATCCGGGGGTCTGGAACAGATCACGGGCGTACGCCCACAGCACCCGGTCCTCCGCCAGCTTCCAGCGGTTGCACTTGAAGTGACCGTGGTAGACGGGGTCGAAACGCACCAGTGTCGTGAAGAGCCGGATGTCCGCCTCCGTGATCGTCTCCCCGACCAGGTACCGCTGCCCGGCGAGCCGCTCCGACAGCGCCTCAAGGCGCCGGAACACGCCGGCGCAGGCCTCCTCGTACTCCTCCTGGCCCGTGGCGAAGCCCGCCCGGTACACCCCGTTGTTGACGTCCTCGTAGACCTCGGCCATCACCGTGTCGATCTCGTCCCGCAGGGCCGCCGGATACAGGTCCGGCGCGCCCTCGCGGTGCAGGTCCGTCCACTCGGTGGCGAGGTCCAGGGTGATCCGCTGGTAGTCGTTGGTGACCAGCTCGCCGCTCGGCACGTCCACGACCGCCGGGACACTGACCCCGCCCGGGTAGTCGCTCTCCCGCGCGTCGTACGCCTCCTTCAGGAACCGGATGCCGAGCACCGGGTCACGGCCGTCCGGGTCCAGTGTGAACCGCCAGCTGCGGTCGTCCTGGATCGGATCGGTGACGGCCATCGACAGGGCGTCCTCCAGGCCCAGCAGGCGTCGCGAGATCACCGCCCGGCTCGCCCAGGGGCAGGCCCGGCTGACCACCAGCCGGTAGCGGCCCGCCTCCACGGGCCAGCCGTCCCGGCCGTCGGCCGTGATCCGGTCCGCGAAGTGGCTCCTGGACCGCTTGAACGCCTTCCTGCCGTACGCCTCGTTGCCCTCGCCGACACTCATGCCGCCCGTCCCTCCCGGTCCGTCCGGATACGTATGCCCTGATGAGAGTTCCCCGATTTCCGCGACAGCCACGGTGTGAGGGCGGCCGGTCGGGGCAGTCGGCGAAAGTGACGAGCACACCAGTGGACACCGAGACGGCGGACGAGCGGGGCGGGGCGGGTTTCGAGGAACCGGAGACCCGTGAAGAGGGCAAGGCGCGGGAGGACCGCAGGACCCGGGTCACCGTCCTCGTCGCCCTCGGCGCCAACCTCCTGATCGCCGTCGCCAAGACCGTCGGCGGACTCCTCGCCGGGTCGCCCGCCCTCCTGTCGGAGGCCGCGCACTCGGTCGCCGACAGCCTGAACGAGGTCTTCCTCCTCGCCGCGCTGCGCCGCAGCCGCCGCCCCGCCGACCGACGGCACCCCTTCGGCTACGGCAAGGAGCGCTTCTTCTGGTCCCTGCTCGCCGCCGTCGGCATCTTCGTGATGGGCGGCTGCTTCTCCTTCTACCAGGCGTTCCACGCCCTGACGGTCACCAGCGAGGAGTCCTACGACGGCTATGTCGCCGGCATCGCCGTCCTCGTCGTCGCCCTCCTCGCCGAGGGCGCCTCACTGCTGCGCGCCCTGCACCAGGTGCGCCGACAGGGCGGCGTCGCCGAGGGGATGCGGGACCCGGCGCTGCGTACGGTCGTCGCCGAGGACGGCACGGCGGTGCTCGGCGTGACCCTCGCGATCGGCGGGATGGCCCTGCACATGGTGACGGGGCAGGTGATCTGGGAGGCGTCCGCCTCGTTCGCGATCGGGGCGCTGCTCGTGTACGTCGCCTACCGGCTCGGCCGGGACGCCCGCGAACAGCTCATCGGGGTCGCCGCCGACGACGAGCACAGCCGGAGGATCCGCGCGCTGCTGGAGGCGCAGCCCGAGATCGACACCGTCGAGGCCCTGCTCACCATGCGACTCGGCCTGGACTCCACCCTGGTGGCGGCCCGCGTCGACCTCGTGCCCGGCCTCGACAGCGAGGAGGTCGAGGAGGTCGCCGTCCGTATCAAGGCCTCCATCGCCCATGTGGTCCCGGAGGCCGACCAGATCTTCCTCGACGTGACGGAGAAGACGGGGCCCGGGGAGCGGGCAGGGGAAAGCCCCGCCGCGACGGGGGAACGCGGCGGGGCCTGAGACTCGGGTGCCCGGTGCGCGGGGGTTCATGCGCGACGCGTCGAAGATCTTTCTCCGGGCTTCCCGGCACCCGCGACACGCGCTACCGCCGACGCGTCGTCACCCCTTCGTCGGCTCCAGCACGAAGACGGGGATGTCCCGGTCGGTCTTCTTCTGGTAGTCCGCGTACGGCGGATACGCGGCGACCGCCCGGTCCCACCACTCGGCCTTCTCGTCCCCGGTGACCTCGCGCGCGGTCAGGTCCTGCCGGGCGGGCCCGTCCTGGAGCTCGACATGCGGGTCGGACTTGATGTTGTGGTACCAGACCGGGTGCTTGGGCGCGCCGCCCAGCGACGCCACGACCGCGTACTTCCCGTCGTGCTCCACCCGCATCAGCGGTGTCTTGCGGATCTTCCCGCTCTTCGCGCCGCGCGTGGTGAGCACGATGACCGGCAGACCGGTGTCCATCAATGTCGTCCCCTGCGTGCCGCCCGAGCTCTCGTACAACTCGACCTGCTCACGCACCCACTGCGTCGGGCTGGGCACGTATTCGCCCTCAAGTGGCATGGCAGCCGTCCCTTGCTCTCGCTTACAGAACTGTCCCCCGCATTCAACACCGGCCCCTCCCGGAATCATCCTCATCGGGCCACGCCCGCACGGGACTTGTCCCCTGAGGACACTCAGCCCGGGGCCGTGCCCGCCGGTGCCAGCATGATCACCGCCAGTACCGCGATCACGGCACTCGACAGCAGGCCGGTGACCAGCCGACCCCGGTGGCCGGTCAGCGTCCGGCCGAGCAGGGCGCCGCCGCTCGCGAGCAGCAGCTGCCAGCTAGCGGAGGCGAGGAAGGCGGCCAGGACGAACACCGCCTGTTCCAGGGGGCGCACGGCGTCGGTGGCGCGGCTGCCGAGCACGAGGGCGGCGAAGTAGACGACCGTGGTGGGGTTCAGCAGGGTGATCCCCAGGAGCGCGGCGTAGGCGCGTGCCGGGCTCACCGGGTCCTGCTGCGGGCGGGTGGTGAGCAGCCGGGTGCGGTACTGACGCAGCGCGGTGACCGCGCCGCGCACCGCCAGCGCGAGGAGTACCAGGGCGGAGGCCCACCGCAGGGGTGTCAGCACCGGTTGCAGGGCCGCCGCGAGGGCCGTACCGCCGAGGGCGGCGAGCAGGGCGTACAGTCCGTCGGCCGTCGCGACGCCGAGCGCGGCGCAGGCCCCGGTGCGCAGGGAGGTCCGGGCGGTGAGGGAGACCAGGTAGGTCGCGACGGCTCCGACGGGGATGGCGATGCCATAGCCGGCGAGGAGCCCCGCGACGAGCGCGGCCGTCACGACCGGGGCGGTGTCGGTCCCCACGGTCGGCCGGACCGCTGCTGCCCCCGCACCGGCGAGGCGGTGGCGGGGGTCAGCGGCAGGAAGGCGTCGTCGATGAACATGGGCAGATCCTCGGGCCGGGCGCTCGGCACCCGCAAACGAATTACCGATGCCCGACGGCTCGCGCTACCCATGCCCGACGGCTCGCATGACCGATGCCCGCATGACCGATGCCCGACGGCTCGCGCGCGGTCCGGTCGCAGGCGGCCCTTGACCGTGGTCCGACGCCCGCTTATTTTATTTGAACCCAAACGAAATGAGGTTCGGGAGTGGCGTCAGGCCTTCGGGCGCCGACCGCTGCGACGGGGCGCGGGCTCGGCGCCGTTCAGCAGGGTGCGGCGACGCTCCTCGCCGTGCTCCTCGACCTGGAGCACGACACTGCGCAGCCCCTCCGCGAGGCTCCGGCACTCCGTGTCGCTGAGCTGCCCGGTGACGAAGGCCTCCTCCTCGTTGAACGCGGGAAACACCCGCCGCATCAGCTCCTCGCCCTTGTCCGTGAGCGCCAGCAGCACCAGCCGGCCGTCCGTCGGATGGTCCGCCCGCCGCACCAGCCCGCGCGACTCCAGCGTCCGGGCCACCCCCGTGAGCGTGCCCTTGGAGATACCCGCCTCCTCCGCCACGTGCCGGGTCTCGGACTCGCCCCACACCCACACCACCCACAGCACCACGAAGGCCGTCCAGGTGAGGTCGGAGCCCCGCAGCACGGAGTTCTCCAGGTGCTGCCGCACCGCGGAGGCGGCCCGGTAGATGTTCGCCACCGCCGCCATCTGGTCGCGGCGGATGGGGACGTCTCCCAGTTTCGCCGCGGCGAGCTTCTCGGCTTCGGTGATGGATCGCTGGCCGGGCACGGGAGCTCCTCGTATCGATGGTTCGGGCAGGTCGATGGTTCGGTCATTCGGCGTCAAATTGTATGGAGGAGAGGGAATCCACCATGAGCACCACCCCCCGCATGCTGCTGGTCCTCAGCGAGAACTGGACACTCACCGGCGGCCGGGCCGACCTGCCCGCCGCCGTACGGTGGGCACGCGAGGCCGAGGACGCCGGGTTCGACTCCGTCATGGTCAGCGAACACATCGTGCTCGGCCCCGACGCCGCCGCCGACGGCATCATGGGCAACCCCCGCGACTACGCCCTCCCCGGCAATCAGGACCCCTACACCCCCTGGCCCAACTCGCTGCTCCTCCTCGCCTCCATCGCCTCCGTCACCGAGCGGCTGCGACTGGCCGCCGCGGCCGTCCTCGCCCCGCTGCGCCACCCCCTGCTGATGGCCCGGGAACTCGGCACCCTCGATCTGCTCAGCGAGGGCCGGCTGTTGGTGCAGCCCACGGTCAGCTGGAGCAAGGACGAGTACGACGCGCTCGGCGTGCCCTTCGGCCGCCGCGGCAAACTGCTCGACGAGCACCTGGAGGTCTGGGCGAAGGCCTGGGGACCGTCCCCGATCTCCCACGACAGCGAGCACTACCCGTTCCAGGACGTCTACTTCGAGCCCAAGGCGTACCGCCCCGAGGGCCCGAGGCTGTGGTTCGGCGGGCAGCGCCTGCACGGTCCCGTACTGCGCCGGCTGGTCAGGTACGGTCACGGCTTCCACCCGCTCGGGCGGCCGACCCCCGAGGACCTGAAGGCGCTCGACGAGGCGATGACCGCCGCCGGACGGGACGCCGCCGCCCTGGAGATGATCGGCGGCACCCAGGCGGTCTTCCCCGACGACCGGGCCCCGGCGGACCTCGGCGCGGCCCTGGCCTCGATACCGGAGCAGCTGGAGCAGGGGTTCACCACCTTCTGCGTCAAGCCGAACCAGTTCATCGACGACCCGGACGGGGTGGGCGCCTTCTGCAAGGAGGTCATGCGGCGGGTGGAGGCGCTGACGGGCTGACGGCACACGACGAGGCCGGCGCCGCGACTGCGGCGCCGGCCTCGTCGTGCGAACCGGCTCAGCGCTCGAAGACGACCCCGCCGTCGAACACCGTCATGTCGACCTGGACCCGCGTGATGTCGTGCGGGTCGATGTCCAGCAGCGGCCGGTCCAGGACACACAGGTCGGCGACCTTCCCCACCTCCACGGACCCCTTCCACTCCTCGGCGAAGTCCTGCCGCGCCGGGTTGATCGTGTACGCCCGCAGCGCCTCGGCGAGTTCCACGCGCTGCTCGGGCCCGCTGACCCTGCCGCTGGCCTTCGACTCGCGCAGCAGCATCCCGGCGACGCCCTGCCGCCAGTCGGGCTCGGTGATCGGCGCGTCCGAGCTGGCGCACACCGCGACGCCCGCGTCGAACGCCGAGCGCGCGGGCCACTGGTACGACGACCGCTCCGTGCCCACGACCTCCGCCATCAGGTCGGAGATCGTCCACTTGATGGCCGGGTTCATGTTGACGCCGTAGCCGTGCGCGGCCAGCCGGGCGAGGCTGCCGGCGCCGATGAAGTCGCCGTGGATGACGTAGTGCCGGGCGTCCGCGCGCGGCACGGCCTCCTGCGCGGCCAGGAACGCGTCCACCACCGTGTCGATGGCCCGGTCGCCCGTCACATGGACCCCCAGCTGGTAGCCCGCCTCGTGGGCCACCCGGATCATGTCGAACAGCTCGTCGACCTGGAGTTCGGGTGTGGGCCCGTGCACACAGAGAGCGCCGTGGCCGCCGTCGAGGTAGGGCTCGTTCATCCAGGCCGTACGGTTCGGCGGCACCCCGTCGGCGAAGATCTTCACCCCGATGGCGTTCAGCAGCCGGGGGTCGGCCGACTCGGGGCGGTGGAGTTCGGCGAGGCCCTTGCGGACGTCGTCGGCGGAGCCGCCGATGGGCGCGGGCAGCAGGAGGACGCTGATCCGGGCGTGCAGACCGCCGGACGCGGCCAGGTCGGCGTACGCGGTCCAGTTGTCGGTGCTCAGCCCGCCGAACAGGGTCTCGGAGCCGCCGGGGCCGAGACCCGGCTCGGTGTAGCTGGTGATACCGCGCGAGTGGAGTTCGGCGACGACACCGCGGATGGCCTGGCGGCGCTGGTCGACCGTGGGGGAGGGCAGGGCCGCCTGGAGCAGGACGCCGGCGGCCTCGCGGAGGATGCCGGTGGGCCGGCCGTCGGTGTCGCGGTCGATGACCCCGCCGTCCGGCGCCTTCGTATCCGCGGCGATCGCGCTGCGGCGCAGTGCCTCGCTGTTCGCCCACACCATGTGCTGCGAGAAGTCGGTCAGCAGGACGGGGTGGTCGGGTGCCACCGCGTCCAGGTCGGCGCGGTGCGGGAGGCGGCCCGGTTCGGCGAGGCACTCGGCGAGATAGCCGGGGTCCCAGCCCAGGCCGACGATCCACTCGCCGGGCGCGGCGGCCTCCACCGCCGCGCTCACCACCGCCGTGATGTCGGCGATCGAACCGACCGCCGGGTGCCCGACGTCGAGGGCGAACGGCGGCTTGGACAGGCCGTAGGCGGCGCCGTGCAGATGCGAGTCGTTGATGCCCGGCAGCACGCTCCGCCCGGCCAGTTCGACGATCCTCGTCGCCGGACCGGCCAGGGCGCGCATCTCGGCGTCCGTGCCGACCGCGACGATCTCCCGGCCGCGTACGGCCACGCCCTCGGCGACCGAGAAACCGGCGTCGACGGTGATGACCTGACCGCCGGTCAGGACGAGGGTGGGGGAAGTGTCGCTCACGGGGACCTCTCTGGGGTGTCTGGATGCGGAGGAAGGACGGGAAGGCCGTGGGCCGTCGGTCACCGGGTCGCGCGTGGGCCGAAGTAGGCGAGCGCGGCGCCCGCCACCAGGGCCACGCCCTGGGCCATCTGCTGCCAGAACGTCGGCACGCTCAGCAGTGTCAGCCCGTTCTGCAGGCAACCCAGGAACAGCACGCCGAGCAGCACCCCGAGAACCGAACCGGAGCCGCCGCTCAGCGCGACCCCGCCCAGCAGTACCGCCGTCAGCACGGTCAGCTCGAAGCCCGTGCCCGAGGTGCCGGCGACCACGCTGTCCAGCACGGACGCCTTGATCGCCCCGGCCAGCGCGGCGGCCGTACCCGTGACCACGAACAGCGCGAAGGGCGTACGGCGGACATCGATGCCGGAGAGGTACGCGGCCTCCCGGTTGACGCCGATCGCGAACACATGCCGTCCGGTCGGCGTGTACGCCAGGAACAGCGCCCCGGCGACGAGCACGACGGCGGCGATCACCACGGGCGCCGCGATCCCGGCGATCCGGGCCCCGCCCAGCCAGGCGAAGCCGTCGCCGAAGCCGCTCAGCGGGAGCGGGAAGAGCTGCTGGGCCAGCCCGCGCACGGCCGCCAGCATGCCCAGCGTCACGATGAACGGCGACAGCCCCAGATAGCAGCAGAGCACCCCGTTCACCGCACCGACCGCCGCGCCCACGGCGAGCGCCCCGACGACGGCGACCACGGGGGACTGGGCCTGTTCACCGGCCAGCCAGCCCGCCGTCAGCGCCCCGAGAGCGAGCGTGGAGCCCACCGAGAGGTCCAGATAGCCGCTGATGACCAGCAGGGCCAAGGGGACGGCGACGATCGCGAGGGCCGCCGCGTCGGTGGCGATCCCGCGCAGATTGCCGGGGTCGAGGAAGCTGCCGGTGGACAGCTGGAACACCAGCACCAGCAGGGTGAGGACGACGAGCAGAGGATGGCGGCGCACCGCCGTCAGCCCGTGCGCGGCCAGCGCGCGCGGGCCCGGGACGACGCGCTCGGCGGCGGTCACGGTGGTCATGCTGCTCCTTCGGGGGAGGGGACGGACGGTGGTGCGGCCGGATCGCCGTCCGGCGTGCGAGATGGCTGCCCCGCCGCCGGGCCCGCGTCGTGGACGGCCGCCAGCAGGGACTCCTCGGTGAGGTCGGCGCCGGAGAGTTCGGCGACGACACGGCCCCGGTCGACGATCAGACAGCGGTGGGCGAGGTGGGCCGCCTCCTCCGGGTCGCTGGAGGCGAACAGCACGGCCGTGCCGCGCTGTCCGGCGAGCGTGGCGACGACGTCGTAGATCTCCTGGCGGGCGCCGACGTCGACGCCCTGGGTCGGTTCGTCGAGGAGCAGGACGTCCACGGCCCGGGCCTCGTTGATCCACCGGCCGAGCAGCAGCTTCTGCTGGTTGCCGCCGGAGAACGCCGAGGCCGGCAGCCCCGGGCGCGCGGGCCGCAGCCCGACCGCCCCGGCGAGCGAGCCGAACACCCGCCGCTCCGCGCCGAGCGCCCGCACCCCGCGCCGGGCGAGCGTCCGCACGCTCGGCAACAGCACGTTGTCCTGCGCGCTCAGCCCCGCGAACAGGCCCTGTGCCCGCCGGTCGGCCGGTACGAGCGCGATGCCGGCGGCCAGCGCGTCGGCGGGCCGGGCGGGCGCGACGGCACGGTCACCGACGTACACGCTGCCCCCGGCGGCCCGCCGCCTGCCGAACAGGGTCTCCAGCACCCTCGTCCGCCCGGATCCGATGAGCCCGTACAGGCCCACGATCTCCCCCTCGCCGACGGTGAGATCGACCGGCCCGAACCCGGGACCGTGCAGGCCTCGGAGGGTGAGGCGGGCGGGGAGGGGGGTGTTGCGGGAGGTGGCGGGGGAGGTGGGAGTGGCAGAGGTGGCAGGGGTGGCGGGGTTCGAAGCCGCACGGGATGCGGCGGCCGGCCGTGCCACCGCCCCGTCCGCGCCCGGCGCCGGCCCGTGGGACGACCGGGGGTGGTCGTCCGCCTCCGTCGAAGGGCGGCCTGCGCGGTGGTGAGACCCGGTGGGGCCCGGTTCGCCGTGCCGGACGGCGTCGTGGGCCGGGCCGATGGAGGCCTCGTCGTCCGTGCCGCCCCGATCTCCCGCCGTCGAGGCGGCCGGTCGGCGGATGGCCTCTGACGTGCCGTCCGCACCCGCGCCAACACCTGGATCCGCGCCAGCGCCCGCATCCGTACCCGTGCCCGCACCTGCACCTGTGCCGGAACCCCCACCCGTGCCCGCACCGGCACTCGTGCCGGAACCCGCACCCGTGCCCGAACCGGCAGGCGAAGGCACGCCGCCGCCGGCCCCCGTACCCGGTGCGAGCCCGCTCGCCGGGTCGCCGGAGTCCGTCGGTCCGCTGCCGGTGGGGGTCGTCGGCCCGGTCTTGCGGCTGCCCGTGATCGCCTCCACCAGGTCCCGGCGGTTGTGGCCCCCTGTCGCGGTGTGGTGGGCCACCCGGCCGTCGCGGAGGACGGTCACCGCGTCCGCGAGGCGTTCGACCTCCGCCAGGAGATGGGTGACATAGACGATGGCGAGGCCCTGGGTGCGCAGGTCCTCCACGCGGGTGGCCAGGGCGTCGCTCTCGGTGCCGGAGAGGGCGGCCGTGGGCTCGTCCAGGACCAGGACCGAGGCGCTGCGGCTGAGGGCCTTGGCGATCTCGACCAACTGCTTCTGGCCCATGGGGAGTTCACCCACCCGGTCGCGGGGGGAGCAGCTCGCGGCGACACGGTCGAGGAGTTCGGCGGCCACCTTCTCCTGGGCCCGGCGGTCGATGCGCCCGTACCGGGTCCACTCCTGGCCGAGGAAGATGTTCTCGGCCACGGTCAGCGAGTCCACGACGCTCAGCGTCTGAAAGATGATCGCCACCCCGGCCGCGATCGAGTCGCGCGGGCTGAGCCGGGCGTACGGCACACCGCCCACCTCGATCGTCCCGGCGTCCGGCGGATACGCGCCGCCGAGACACTTGATCAGCGTGGATTTGCCGGCGCCGTTGTGCCCGAGGAGGGCGTGGACCTGCCCCGCGGGCACGGTGAGGTCCACCCCGTCCAGCGCCCGCACCCCACCGAAGGACTTGCTGAGGGAGGTGATCCGCAGATTCGGCGGGTTGGCCGCTCCGGTGGCCCCGGTGGCCCCGGTGGCCCCGGTCGCGCTGGTCAGTCTTGCCGTCTCGGTGGCGTCGTTCATGTCGGCCATCGCGCGGCCCTACCCGTTCTGGGCGAGCAGCGCGTCGATCTCCGCCGAGTCACCCCGCTGGATCAGCTTGACCGGCACCTGGACGCCGGCGTCGGCCTTGCCTGCGGCGACCGCGAGCGGCACGTCGACGATGGCGTTGGCGATGTCCTTCGGGGCGAGCGCGGAGGAGGCCCGGTAGAACGTGCCCTGCTTGATGGCGAGCAGCGAGGGGGCCGAGCCGTCCTGGCCGCCGACGAACGTCTTCTTGTCGCCGTTCTTCCGCCCCGCCTGCTGCAACGCCTTGAACCCGCCGTACGCCGCCGCGTCCGTGATGCCGAGGATGATGTTCAGGTCGCGATGCTTGGCGAGGAGCGCGTTGGACTTCGACAGACCCGTGTCGGGGTCGATGGCCTGCTCCTGCGCCACCACGTCGACACCGGGCGCGAGCTTGGTGAAGGCGTCGATCATGCCCTTCGTGCGCTCCCGGCCCAGTTCGATCGTGTTGTCGACCAGGAACGCGATCTTCCCCTTCCCGTTCAGCTCCTCGTTGGCCCACTTCGCGGCAGCCTCGCCGAGCAGCGTGCCGCTCTCGCGGAAGCTGAACTGGATGTCGGCGCTCTGGTGCTCCAGCGTCCCGCCGTACGTCACCCAGATCAGGCCCGCGTCGAGCGCCGCCTCGGCGATCGACTCGGTGGCCTCGAAGACCATCGGGAACGACACGATCGCCTGTGTCTTCTGTGTGACCCAGGTGTTGAGGTTGCTGGCCTGGGTGTCGGGGTTGCTCGCGTCGCTGGTCGTCAGCAGCTTGACGTCGTGCTTCTTCGCGGCGGCCGTCGAGAGCTTCACCAGGGTGGTGTAGAGCGGGAGTTGGGTGAAGGGGTAGTCGAGGCCGATCTGGGTGAGTTTCCGCGCGGAGAGGGAGGAGCCCGCTGCCTTCGCCGCGCCGGAGCCGCTCTCCGGGGCGCTGCAGCCCGTGGCGGCCAGCCCGGTCGTGGCGAGGGCTCCGGCGGACCACCCGAGGAACTGCCGGCGTGAGGCCGAGGCGGAGAAAAGGGGGCGTCTGGTCATGGCGGTGATCTCCAAGGGGACGGGCGGGGCCCGCCGGCGGCGGGTGTCCTGCTGTGCGGAAGGCGTCCTGCTGTGCCGAACAGGAAAGACCCCGGGGCCCCGCCCCACCATCCGTACAAATACCGAGTGGGTCCGCCGGGCGGGCACCGAAGGCGTCCGGCGGGCGAGCGGCGCTGGACGTCCGGGTCACGCATCGGTGAATGGCGGTCCGGGTCACGGATCGGTGAATGCCTTGTCCACCGATCACCACCCCCCTATCGTTAGACCCCAAAAGACCTGTCCGGTCTCGGGGCGGCCCCGGGAGGCTCGCATGCTCACCCACCACCAGATCGCGGCCGCCGCCCGCATCGGCATGCTCACCCGCGCACGCGACACCGCCTCCGCCTGCGCCGAGGCCCTGCACGAACTCGGCCGCGCCCTGCCCCTCGACGGCGCCACCCTCCTGGAGATCGACCCGATCACCGGCACCTACGTCCAGGTCGCGGGCGTCGGCTACGACGCCGACGTCTCCGAGGCCCTGGCCGCCGAGTTCGTCTCCACCCCCTGGTACACCAACGTCCTGCGCAGCGAGATCCCGCCCTCCATCTCCGAGGACGGCGAGGACACCGGAGGCCCGGGCGAGCGTTACCGCGACGGCTGGTTCTACGCCGAGCGGATGCGCCCGGCGGGTGTCGAGGACGCGGTGACGGGCGCCCTGCGCCACCACGGCCGCCTCGTCGGCCTGATCACCCTCTCCACCGCGACCCCGGGCGCCTACGACACCGGGACCCGCCACCTGCTGGCGTCCCTGTTGCCCGCCCTGGGCGTCCTCGCCGACCCCACCGCGCACGCGGGCGACCTCCCCGACCTCCCGGCGGAGGGCGGGGCGAGCCTGGTCGTCGCCGACGACACCCTCGAACTCCCCGGCCGGGACCCCGCCCTGATCCTCCAGGACACCGAATTCCGCCACCTCCTGCGCGCCTTCGCCGACTCGCACGGCACCCGGCTGCGCCTGCTCTGGCCCGTGGGCACCGACTGGTACCGGGTCACCCTCCGCCGCCACACCCTCGGCTCGGCCGTCGTACGCCGGGCGGTCCTCGTGCACGAGACGCCCGCCCCGCTGCCGTACGGGCTCAGCCCGCGTGAGCTGGAGGTGCTCACGCGGGCGGCCACCGGCCAGACGAACCAGGCCATCGCCCAGGCGCTGTTCCTCTCCCCGCGCACCGTGCACACCCACGTCGAGCATCTGCTGCGCAAGACCGGCGCCGCCTCCCGCGCCGAGGCCACGGCCCTCGCCGTCCGGGACGGACTGCTCCGGCCGACCGCCGCGGACATCGAACGCTTCGTCGAAAGATCGCCCGGAGGGTGAGCCGGTTTCAGTAGGGTCGGCGGGTGACTGCGACTGCGAACACGGCCGGAGCCCGACCCGGGCGGGGCGGGAAACCCTTCCTCTATGTCGTCGTCTGCGCCGCCGGGATCGCCGAGGGGGTCGGCAGGTTGATCAGCGCCGCGCAGGAGCGCGGCTGGGAGGTCGGGGTCATCGCGACGCCCGTCGCCATGGGCGGGTTCTTCGACACGGCGGCGGTCGAGGCGCGGACCGGCCGCCCGATCCGTTCCGCCTGGCGCTCGCCGGGCGACCCGCGCCCCTTCCCGCCGCCGGACGCCGTCGTGGTCGCGCCCGCCACTTTCAACACCGTCAACAAGTGGGCCGCCGGGATGGCCGACACCCTCGCGGTCGGCACCCTGTGCGAGGCGTACGGCCTGGGCGTCCCCATCACCGTCCTGCCCTGTGTGGCGGACGCCCTCGCCGCCCACCCGGCGTACCGCGCGAGCGTGGAGCGACTGCGCGGCATGGGTGTCCGGTTCGGCGACCCGTACGCCGGTGAGGCGGCGGAGGACGGCGGGCGCGGGGAGTTCCACTGGGAACAGGCGCTGGACCTGCTGGAGACGGGCGGCGAGGAGACGGCCCGCACGCCCCTCACACGCTGAGTTCCGCGCGCCCCTCACACACTGAGTTCCGTGGCCGTCCCCCTCGGCAGCCAGCGGAACACCTCCCGCACCTCGGCCGGTGCCCCGGCCAGGGTCCGCTCGGCCGCCGCGCGGGCTTCGCGGAAGTGACTCCACCCTTCGTAGTGCACCGGTACGACCGTACGGGGACGCAGCAGCCGGCAGACCTCCACGGCCTCGGCGGCGGTCATCGTGTAGCGGAGCGGGCCGGTGACCGGGAAGCCGACGCCGCCGAGGTGCAGCAGGGCGGTCCCCACGGTCAGCCGGCGGCCCACCTCCCGTACGCCGCCGAAGAGGACCGTGTCGCCGGAGATCCACAGCACCCCGTGCCGCTGGCCCGGCCAACCGAGGGCGAAGCCGGTCACCTCGCCGACGATCGGGCGGGACAAGGGCGGGCCATGCCGGGCGGGGGTGGCCGTCACCTCGACGGTCGTGCCGTCGGGGGAGGTCAGCTTCCAGGTGTCCCAGGGGCCGAGTCCCCGTGCGGTGCCGCCGAGCCGCCGGGCCCCGGCCGGGGTGGTGAGCACCGTCTCCGTGCCGGGCAGCAGGGCGCGGCCGGCGTCGTCCAGGTTGTCGCCGTGATGGTCGTGGGTGAGCAACACCGCGTCCACCGGGGGCAGTTCGGCCGCCGGGAACGCGGGTCCCGCGGTCTTGCGGGACGACGTGCCCCAGCCGAAGGCGTAGCGGCGGCCCGGCGGGTCGAAGGTCGGGTCGGTGAGCAGGCGCAGGCCACCGATCTCGATCAGGGTGGTCGGGCCGCCGATGTGCGTGACGCGGACGCCGGTCATCGGGATTCCTTCCGGGAAAAGGGCCCGGGACGGCCGTGGTGACGGCCGCCCCGGGTGCGGGAGTCAGCGCGCGTGCGCGACGGCCCAGTCGAGGGCGTCGTCGGCGATCGCCTCCCAGCCGGGTGCGGCGGGCAGCAGATGCGGCATCCCGGGGTACTCCTTGACCTCGGTGACCGTGTGCGCCTTGTAGTGCTTGGCGTTGGACTGCTGCACCTTGGGCGGCATCAGATGGTCCTTCTCGCCCGAGACGAACAGCAGCGGCGGCCGGTCCTCGTTGTGGTAGTTCACATAGGTGCTCTGGTGGCCGGGGCGCAGGGTGGCCAGGGCGCTGTCCCAGAAGATGCTGCCGGACGCGGGGATCGCGTACCGCTCGTACAGCGCCCTCGACTCCTCCTCCGGGAAGGTGTTGGTGAAGGCGTAGTGCCACTGCTCGAAGGTGAGACCGACCGCGCGGTGCCGGTTGGCGGGGTTCTTCAGCACCGGGAACGCCGACTTGATCTGCGTCAGCGGCAGCACGGCGACGCCCTCGGTGGGCGCCGAGTTGATCGCCACGCCCGCCGCGCCGAGGGCGCGGTCGAGGAGGAGCTGGACGAAGACGCCGCCCGCGGAGTGGCCGATGAGGACCGGCGGCTTGTCGAGGCCCTGGACGAGGGCCACCAGACTGTCGACGATCTGGGGGACCGTGACCTTCTCGATCGGGGTGGTGTCGGCGTTCAGCGACTCGACCTCCACCTCGAAGCCCGGGTAGGCCGGGGCGAGGACGCGGTAGCCGCGCTTCTCGTAGTGGGCGATCCAGTGCTCCCAGCTCCGGGGCGTGACCCAGAAACCGTGGATCAGGACGATCGTGTCGGGACTGCTCATCGTTTTCCTTCCAGGGACTGGAACGAGGTGAACAGGGTGAGAGGGCGATAGGGGCGAACAGGGCCTGTGCGCTCAGGAGTTGAGGAACTCCAGGAGATCCGCGCCGAGTTGCTCCTTGTGTGTGTCCGTGATGCCGTGCGGGGCGCCCGGATAGACCTTCAGCGTCGCGTTCTTGATCCGCGCAGCCGAGGCCTTGCCGCCCACCTCGAACGGCACGACCTGGTCGTCGTCGCCGTGGATGACGAGGGCCGGCACGTCGACGGCGTCGAGATCGGCGCGGAAGTCGGTCGCGGAGAAGGCCGCGACGCATTCGTACGCGTTCCGGTGCCCCGACTGCAGGCCCTGGAGCCAGAACGCGTCCCGCACGCCCTGCGAGACATCGGCCCCGGGCCGGTTGTTCCCGAAGAACGGGCCGTCGGCGAGGTCCCGGTACAGCTGCGAGCGGTCGGCCAGCGACCCGGCGCGGATCGAGTCGAACACCTCGACGGGCACACCGCCGGGGTTGTCGTCGGTCCTGAGCATGAACGGCGGTACGGCGGAGACGAGCACCAGCTGTGCGACGCGCCCGGTGCCGTGCCTGCCGATGTAGCGGGTCACCTCGCCGCCGCCGGTGGAGAACCCGACGAGCGTGACGTCCCGCAGATCGAGGGTGTCGATCAGGGTGGCCAGGTCGTCGGCGTAGGTGTTCATCTCGTTGCCGTGCCAGGTCTGGGTGGAGCTGCCGTGCCCGCGCCGGTCGTGCGCGACGGCACGGAACCCGTGCGTGGCCAGGAACAGCTGCTGTGCCTCCCAGCTGTCGGAGTTCAGGGGCCAGCCGTGGCTCAGCACGACCGGGCGGCCCTGACCCCAGTCCTTGTAGTAGATCTGTGCCCCGTCGGCTGCGGTGACGTACGGCATGGGGGTGCTCCCGTCTGCGGGGGTTTCCGACCCGTGCATCCTCCGGCGGGCCGGGGCGGCGCCGAATCCTGTGGAACGCGTAGTCGTGACGCTAAGCCGGGGCCCTCCACCCCGCCACAGGGGCCTCACAGCTCCGGGACCCGCGACAGCTGCCGCCGTGAGGTGACGTCGAGCTTCCGGAAGATCTTCCTGAGGTGGTAGTCGACCGTGCTCGCGCTGATGAACAGCCGGGCGGCGATCTCGGCGTTGGTCGCGCCGTCCTTGGCGAGCCGGGCGATGGTCAGCTCCTGCGGGGTGAGCGCGCTGCCCGCCCCCGCCGCACCGCGCCGCGGATGCTCGCCGGTCGCCGCCAACTCCTGCGCGGTGCGCGCCGCGTACCTCTTGGCGCCCATGCCGTCGAACATCGCCAGGGCCGTACGCAGCTGCTCGCGGGCGTCCCTGCGGCGCTTGCGGCGGCGCAGCCACTCGCCGTACAGCAGATGGGCGACGGCGAGGTCGGCGCGGGCGCCGCCGCCGGAGAGCAGGGCGATCGCCTCGCGGTACAGCGCGTCGGCGTCGCTCGCGGGTGAGAGCAGGGCCCGGCAGCGGGCCAGCAGGCCGAGCGCCCACGGGGTGCCGGTGGCCGTCGCCCGGGACTCCAGGGTCCGCAGGGCCGTCGTGGCGAGGACGCGGTCGCCGCAGCGGACGGACGCCTCGACCAGGTGGGGGAGGAGCCGGGAGTGGTAGGCGAACACGTCGTGGCCGGTCAGCTTCTGGGTGATCGCGCGGGCCCGGGCGTAGTCGCCGGCGCCGAGCGCGAGCACCGTCATACCGATCCGGGCGATGGACTCCACCGCCCCGTTGCCCAGCCAGGTGCCGGCCTCCATGGAGCCGCGCAGGACCGCCTCCAGCCCGTCGGTGTCCGCGTGCCAGGCGAGCAGCTCGGGGTGCCGGTAGATGGCCCAGGTGTCGTCGGTGGCGCCGATCGCGGCCCGTATCTGGTGGCCCTGGGCGTGCAGCTCGTCCGCGCGGGCCAGTTCGCCGAGGTTGGTCTCGTGCATCACCGAGCAGTACAGCGCGGTGTCGAGCTGCGGCAGGGCGCCGGTGGCACGGGCGACGTCGGCGGCCCGGCGCATCACCGCGCGCTGCGCCTCCTCGTCCCACAGCATCATCGTCAGGGTGATGGTGGGCAGATAGGCGCGGAGCACGTCCTCGTCCGGGGTCCGGGGGTCCAGCAGCATCGCGTGGGCCCGCCGCATATGGGGCACGCCCCGCTCGTAGCCGTCGGTGACGAGGACGGCGAAGGCGCGCAGCACCAGGTCGACACCGGTCGCGGGCACCGAGCGGGGCAGCAGGTCGTCCACGGCGCGCGCGATGTCGGCGACGGTCGCGTCCCGCATCAGGTGCTCGGCGGTGATGGCGCCCTGGAGCGCCCGCAGCAGCGCCTCCCGGGCCAGCTCCGGTGCCCCTTCGGCGAGGGCCCGCGCGGCGCGCAGACACAGCGCGGGCGCCGCAGCGAACGAGCCCGCGTCACCGAGGAGCGTGACGGCGTGGGCGCGCACCAGCAGGGCCCGGCCCCGGCCGACGTCGCCGAGCAGGCCCACGTCGATCGCGTCCAGCAGCGATTCCGCCTGGAGCGGGGCCCCGGCGGACAGCGCGGCCTCGGCCGCCGCCAGCAGCCGGCCGGCCCGGGCGACTCCTCCCGGGGTCAGTTCGGCGGCCCGGCTCAGGAAGGTGGCGCGGGCCGCGTAGCCGCCCCGGGAGCCAGCCCGGTCGGCGGAGCGCTCCACCTCGGCGGCCACCGCCTCGTCCGGTCCGAGGGCGGCCGCCGCCAGATGCCAGGCCCGCCGGTCGGAGTCGGCCGGCCGGTCCGTCACCTCGGCCAGCGCCCGGTGGGCCCGCCGCCGCTCCACGCTGGTGGCACCGCCGTACACCGCCGACCGCACCAGCGGATGCCGGAACCCGGCGGCCGTGCGCAGCACCACCAGCCGGGCCGCCTCGGCGGGACCCGAGTCCTCGGGCCCGGCCCCGAGCCGCCGCGCCGCCCTCGTGATGTATCCGAGGTCGCCGCCGGGCTCGGCCGCGGCCAGCAGCAGCCAGGTCTGTGCCGCCCGCGGCAGCTCGCGCACCCGCCGCAGATAGTGCGCCTCCAGCCGGCCGCCCACGGGCAGCGGTTCGGGCAGGGCCAGGGAGCCGGAGAGCTGGTCGGCGGTCAGCTCCTGCCCCAGGTCGGCCAGGGCCAGCGGGTTCCCGGCGGTCGCGGCGACGATCCGCGCGGCCACCCGGGCGTCCAGTGGCCCGGTGACGGTCTCCCGCAGCAGTTCCAGGGCGAACGGCTCCTCAAGGCCGCCGATCTCGGTGACCGGCAGGCCCGCGGGCGCCTCGAACCCGGTCCGGGCCGCGAACAGCAGCCCGACCCCCTCGGCGTGCACCCGCCGCCCCACGAAGGCGAGGACGCCCAGCGACTCCTCGTCGAGCCACTGCGCGTCGTCGGCGCAGGCCAGCACCGGCCGCTCCTTCGCGGCCTCCGCGAGCAGCGTCAGCGTCGCGAGCCCCACCAGGAACCGGTCGGCGGGCGGCCCGTCGGCCAGCCCGCACGCCACCCGCAGCGCCTCGTGCTGCGACGGCGGCAGGGCGCCGGGGTCCTTCAGCGCGTCCAGGAACGGCACGAGGAGCCGCTGCAACGCGGCGAACGGGAAGCCCGACTCCGACTCCACGCCCGCCACCCGTAACACCCGCAGATCGGCGGCCTCCCGGCCCGCGTGATCCAGCAGCACGGTCTTGCCGATCCCGGCGTCGCCCCGCAGCAGCACGACCCCGCTCAGCCCCTGCCGCACCTCCGCCACCAGTTGGTCGAGCCGCTCCCGTTCCCTGACCCGCCCCTTGAGAACCACGCCGACGCCCTTCGACCTGGGGCCTTCTGTGAAGGCCGTATGAGGTTTTGGTGGAGCCGCCTCATTCAATCAGCGCACACCCCGGCGTACGCGGGCATCGGGCGAGAGCGGTACGGGGTGATCGAACTGTGACGGATGAGGCGCGGGGCGGGGGCGCCCCTACGGCCTCGGCCACGCTCGACCGTCCGCTCGACCGCTCGTTCAACCGCCCGTTCAACCGAACGGTTGAACGCATCGGCGGCCTCCGGGCGACGCGCGGCGGACCCCGCCGATCACAGACTTACGGTGCCGCCGCAGCGGCACCGCCGTACGAGTCAAGCCCTGAAAGGACCTTCCCCCACATGGCCAGCACCTTCAGCAGGCGACGCATCCTCACCACCGGAGCGGGCGCCGCGCTCGGCGGCCTCGTCGCGACCGGCGCCGCACAGGCCGCCACCCCCGCCTCGGCGTCGGGCTTCCGTACGGCGGCGCGGGGCTCGGAGGAGACCCGCACCCTCGACGAGCTGTACCGCGCCGCGATCGCCGAGGGCGGCAGGCTCACCATCTACGCGGGCGGCGACACCGCCACCCAGCAGGACTTCACGGCCCAGGCGTTCCGCGCCCGCTTCCCCGACATCGACCTGACGATGGTCGTGGACTACAGCAAGTACCACGACGTCCGCGTCGACAACCAGCTCGCCACCGGCACCCTGGTTCCCGACGTCGTCCAGCTCCAGACGCTCCAGGACTTCACCCGCTGGAAGAGCCAGGGCAAGCTGCTGCACTACAAGCCCGCCGGTTTCTCCAAGCTGCACAAGGAGTTCCGCGACCCGCAGGGCGCCTGGACGGCCGTCGCGGTCATCGCCTTCAGCTACATGTACGGCGTCGACGCCGTCGCCGGGAACGCGCCGAAGTCGCCGCGGGAGCTGGTCGACCCGCGCTGGAAGGGTGCCATCGCCTCCTCCTACCCGCACGACGACGACGCGGTGCTCTACCTGTTCTCCCTCTACCAGGAGGCCTACGGCTGGGACTGGGTCGCCGAGTTCGCCGCCCAGCAGCCGCAGTTCAACCGCGGTTCGCACACCCCGGGCGTCGCGGTCAACGGCAAGCGGAAGGCGATCGGTGTCGGCGGCTCCGGCTCGCTGACCGCGCCCCCGACCGCCGCGACCCGCTTCGCTGTGGCCGACGGGCACCCCTTCATGGCCTGGGGCCAGCGCGCCGCGATCCTCAAGAAGGCCGCCAACCCGACCGCCGCCAAGCTGTACCTCAACTGGGCGCTGTCCACCGAACGCCAGCAGGGCTCCTTCAACGGCTGGTCCGTCCGCACCGACGTCACCCCCGCCGGCGGCCTGGAGCCCATCTGGACGTACCGGAACGCGCACCTCGACGGCTTCCCCCGGTTCATGGAGGACCGCGCCCAGGTCGAGCGGTGGAAGCAGACCTTCGCCCTCTACTTCGGCGAGGTCAAGGGCGACCCGACGCCCGGCTTCCTGGGCCTGCACCCCGGACGCTGACGACCGGTCCGGCATGACGGGCACGGCGGCCAGGACAGGCACGGCGGGCACGACAGGCAGGGCCGGCACGACAGGCGCGGCGGGCACGGCAGATACGGCGGATCCCCTCATCCCTTACCTCCGCCACACGCGGCACTGTCTACACTCGGCTGGCCACGCCAGCCCCGTGCCCGTCCGGACCGTCGTAGAGGGAATCGCCGTCGTGCCCGCCATCGCCGCCCCCGCCTTCGTACGCCGAGGTTCCCTGTCGCCGAGGCGGCTGCCGGACCTGCTGTTCCTGACCGTCGCCGTCGGCGGTGTGATCCGTCTCGTCGACCTGAACTCGGTGCTGTGCTGGGAGCTGGTCCCGCTCATCACGCTCCTGGCGGGCGGATACGTCGGCGGGCTCGCCCTCTGGGACCGGCTGGGGCGGAGGGGCCGCCCCCTCTGGCTGGGCACGCTGCTGACGCTGTGGTGCTGGATCTCCTGGGTGATGCCCGCGCCGGTCGCCACCGCCTACACCTGGCTGGCACTGCCCCTGGCGATCCTCGCCCTGCGCATGTTCACGGGCCGTACGGCGGTCGCCGTCGTCGGTGTGATCACCGTGCTGCTCGTCCTGACTACCGCCCGGACCTCCGGCACCCTTCACCCCGAACTGGTCGTCCCGCCGGCCGCCGCGCTCTGGGCCACGGTCACCCTCTACCGCACCCAGCAGCGGCTCCTCGGCGAACTCCGGCGCACCCGCGCCGAACTGGCGCGCGGCCAGCGCGAGGCCGGCCGGCTCGCCGAGCGCGCCCGGATCGCCCGCGACCTGCACGACACGCTCGCCCAGGAACTCGCCGGCAGCCGCATGCTGCTCCAGGCCGCCGACCGCGACTGGGACCGCCGCCCCGACCTCGCCCGGACCCAGGTCCGCACGGTCGTGGACGCGCTCGGCGCCAACCTCGCCGAGACCCGCACCATCATCAGCGACCTCACCCCGCCCGCCCTGGAGCACGACGACCTCACCACCGCGCTGCGCACCCTCTGCGCCCGCGACACGGCCACGCCCTCACGGGTGGTGTTCCGCACCGAGGGCGAGCCGGGCGACCTGCCCCGCGACCGGGCCGCCGCCCTGCTCCGCGTCGCCCAGGGCCTGCTGGCCAACGCCCGCGAACACGCCCGCGCCCGGCATGTCTGGGTCACCCTCGACCACCGCGACGACACGACCGTCACCGTCGAGGTACGGGACGACGGCATCGGCTTCGACACGGCGGCGACCGGACAGCCGCGCGGCCGGGGCCTCGGCCTGACCGCCGGCCGGGAGCGCCTGCACGCCCTCGGCGGCTCGCTCACCGTCCGCAGCGCACCGGGGCGCGGCACCCTGGCCCGCGCCAGCCTGCCCGTCGGCGCCCTCGCCCTGGCGGGCATGGCGGGCAGCCGGTGAACGACCTCGACGGCACCCCGCTGCGCGTCCTGATCGTGGACGACCACGTCGTCGTACGGGCGGGGCTGCGCGCCCTGCTCAGCGGCGAACCCGGCTTCGACGTCGTCGGCGAGACCGGTGACGGCGAGGAGGCCGTACGGCTCGCCGCGCGGCTCGGCCCCGACGTGGTGCTGATGGACCTCCGGCTGACCGACGACACGGCCCCCGGCGTCCGGGTCAACGGCCTGGACGCGACCCGGCGGATCACCGCCGAGGCCCCCGGCAGCCGGGTCGTCGTCCTCACCAGCTCCGGCACCCAGGGCGATGTCGTACGGGCGATGGAGGCCGGTGCGCGCGGCTACATCCTCAAGGCGGGCCCGCCCGAGGAGCTGTTCCGCGCCGTGCGCGCCGCGGCGGCGGGCGGGATGGGGCTCGCCCCCGAGGCCGCCGGACATCTCGCCGGGCATCTGGCCGATCCCGGGTCCGCCCTGAGCGACCGGGAGATCGAGGTCGTACGGCTGCTGGCGCTGGGCCACAGCAACCGCTCCATCGCCGCCGCCCTCCATCTCACCGAGGCCACGATCAAGACCCATCTGGTCCGTGTCTACCGCAAGCTCGGCACCGAGAACCGGGCGAGCACGGTGTCCGAGGCGGTCCGGCGGGGGCTGCTCGAACTGGGCTGAGCCGGGGCGAAGGCCCTGCTCAGTGGGCGCCCATCGGCTCGAACTCCGTGCCGCACGGGCCCGCCCCCTCGCTCTCCGCCAGGGCCACGGGGGCGCCGCTCATCGTCAGCGTCTCGTAGTAGCGGCCGATCCGTTCCGTGGAGCGGCCCACGTAGTGGCCGATGAAGGAACGGCGGAAGCGGTCGGCGGTGCGGTTGGGCTGGGAGCCGTGGACGAGGCTGCCGTTGAAGAAGAGGACGTCGCCCGGGGCCATGTCGACGGGCACGGGGGACAGGCCGGGCGGCGGCGGGACGTACTCCCGGACGAAGGACACCGTCTCGTCCGCCTCCTCCGGGCAGAACAGGTCCATGCGATGTGTCCCCGGCACGACCTCAAGACCGCCGTTCTCCCGGTCGATCACATCGCAGGCGATCCACGCGGCCACACAGGTGCCCGGCTCGACCCGCAGATAGAAGTTGTCCTGGTGCAGCGCCTGCCCCCGGGCGCCCGGCGGCTTGAAGTAGAACATGCTCTGCGCGGCCAGGACCTCCTCCCCGAGCAGCCCTTCGAGGACGGTCCGCAGCCGCGCGTCCAGGAGCACGCGCAGCGACAGCGCGTCGATGCGGTGCGGGTGCATCACCCGGGGATAGACGTGCAGGGGGTCGGCCGGCCCGTCCGCCGTGGCCTCCCGGGGCTGGAAGTGCCCCGGGATCGGGCCACCGGCCCGGAGTGCCGTGAACCGGTCGCACAGCTCCTCGATCTCGGCGGGCGAGAACAGTCCCCGCGCCACCAGGAACCCGTTCTCCTCGAACTCCGTCTTGTCCGTGACTGTCATCCGCGCGTCCCTTCTCACCGTCGTCCACCGTGCCCCACGCTAGGTCCGAGCGCCTTTCGGGAGGATGCCTGTGCGTGCTGACGACCTGCCTGAGACTGCCGCGCCCGCCGATCCGTCGCCGCCGCCGGGCCAGGTGATCGTCGGGCGCTTCGACCAGCGGCCGCCGTACGCCGTGAACCGGCCGCGCGGCGCGGACAGCTGGCTCTTCACCTGGACCACCGGCGGCGGGGGACTGCTGCGGCAGGGCGGGGCACAGACGCCTGCCGCCCCGGGCGACCTGGTGGTCCTCGGCCCGGGTGTGCCGCAGCACTACACGGTCCGGCCCGGCGCCGGGCACTGGGCGTTCTGGTGGGCACACTGCCAGCCCCGGGCCTCCTGGACGGCCTGGCTGCGCCCGTACGAGACCGGTGACCGGCTGTACGCCGTGCCCTCGGCTCCCGGTGGTGTCCGCGCCCGCGTCGACGCGGCCTTCCGCCGGATGCTCGCCGACGCCCGCTGGACCGGGGAGGGCACCCCTCCGGCCCCCTCCGAAACCACCACGCCGGGCGAGGACGGCACCGCGTCGGCCCCCAGGACCACTCCCCTCGGCGATGAGGTCGCCGTCGCGCACGGCACGGCCGCCCGCGAGCTCGCCCTGTGCTCCCTGGAGGAGGTCGTCCTGCTGACCGCCGCCCGGGCCGAGCCCCGCAGGTCGGGCTTGGACCCGAGGATCCGCCGGGCGGAGGACCTGATCGCCGCCGACCCCGGCGCCCCGCACACCGTCCGCTCCCTCGCCGAGCGGGTCGCCCTCTCCCCGTCCCGCTTCGCGCACCTCTTCACCGAGCAGCTCGGCCACTCCCCGATGCGCGCCCTCCGCCACGCCCGCCTCCACCACGCCGCCCGCCTCCTGGAGGCCACCGACCTGCCCGTGGAACGCGTGGCCACGGCCTCCGGGTTCGGCAGCCCGTTCCACTTCAGCCGGGTGTTCCGGCAGCGCTACGGGGTGCCGCCGGGGGAGTACCGGCAGGGGCTGCGGGACGGCGACTGACGGCCACCTCCCGGCGTACGGCCCTTTCAGCCCCCGAGGCCCCCGAAGACGAGCAGAGACAGCCACAGCGCCACCACCGACGAGAGCAGCGCCGCCGGGACGGTGAGCAGGCCGAGGCGGGTGAACTCGCCCAGGTCCACGTCGTGCTCGTGTTGGTGGACGATGCGGCGCCAGAGCAGGGTGGCCAGGGAACCGGCGTAGGTGAGGTTCGGGCCGATGTTCACGCCGAGGAGGACGGCGAGGACGGCACCCGTGCCGAGGGGGGCGGCCAGCGGGACCAGGACGAGGACCGCGGGCAGGTTGTTGATGACGTTGGAGAGCAGAGCGGCGAGGGCGGCGACGCCGAGGAGGGCGAGCAGGCCGCCGCCGGACGGCATCACGTGCCCGAGTGCGTCGGCGAGGCCGTTGTCGACCACCGCGCGCACCACGATGCCCAGCGCCAGCACGAACGCGAGGAAGGGCAGGGAGACGGAGTGGAACAGGGCGACCGGGCTCGTGGTGCGGCGGACGAGCGCGCGGACCGCGAGGACCACCGCCCCGGCCAGCGCCGCCCACACAGGCTCGATGCCGAGCGCGGACGTCAGCACGAACCCGGCGAGCGTGCACACGACCGTGACCAGCGCGAACATCGGCAGCTCTGGCGCCTCGACCGCCTCCTGCGGCTCGGGTGCCCCGGCGTCCAGGTCGGCCGCGAAGAACCGGCGGAACACCAGGTACTCGGCGGCCACGGCCACCGCCCACGGCGCCGCCATCAGCAGCGCGAACCGGGTGAAGGTCAGCCCGCTCGCCGTGAACGCCAGCAGGTTGGTGAGGTTGGAGACGGGCAGCAGCAGCGAGGCCGTGTTCGACAGGTGCGCGGTGGCGTACAGGTGCGGCTTGGGGCGGGCGCCCAGCCGGGCCACGGTCGCGAACACCACCGGTGTGAGCAGCACGACCGTCGCGTCCAGGCTGAGCACCGCCGTGATGCCGGAGGCCAGCGCGAACGTCGAGCCCAGCAGCCGCCGGGGCCGCCCCGCCGACGCGCGTGCCATCCACGCTCCGCACGCCTGGAAGAGCCCCTCGTCGTCGCAGAGCTTGGCCAGCACCAGCACGGCGGCGAGGAAGCCGAGCACCGGGCCCAGCAGTTCGGCCTCGGCACGGGCGTGGTCGAGGGAGACGGCACCGGTGGCCACGGCGATCCCGGCGGCCGGGACCGCGACCACCGCCTCCGGCAGTCCGAAGGGGCGGGCGACCGCGCAGCCGAGGACGACGACGAGCAGGACGACGGACAGGACCTCGGCGAGGGCGGTGTTCACGGCAGGACTTTCGGGGCGTTCGAGGGCGAGCGTCGGGTGGCGTCGGAGGGACCGGTGCACCCTACAGCTGCCCCCGGACCGTCGACGAACGCGCGTACGGCCCTACGGTGAGGCCCTTCTCACTCCCGCGCTCACTCCTCCGACAGCGTCAGCTCGGCCCAGATCGTCTTGCCGTCCTCGGTGTGCCGGCTGCCCCACCGCTGGGTCAGCTGGGCCACCAGCAGCAGGCCCCGTCCGCCCTCGTCGAAGGTCTTGGCGCGGCGCAGATGCGGAGCGGTGCCGCTGCCGTCCGACACCTCGCAGATCAGGGTGGTGTCGTCGTGGATCAGGCGCAGCTGGATCGGCGGGGCGCCGTGCCGGATGGCGTTGGTGACCAGCTCGCTCACCACCAGCTCCGCCGTGAACGCCGACTCGCTGATGCCCCACAGCGCCATCTGCGTCAGCACGTACTGCCGGGTGCGGGCGACGAACGCGGGGTCGGCGGGTATCGACCAGGTCGCGACCCGCTCCGCCCTGAGCCCCCGGGTGCGGGCCAGCAGCAGGGCCACGTCGTCGGGGGCGCCGTTCGCGGGGAGCAGGGAGTGGATGACCTCCTGGCAGATGTCGTCCAGTGAGCCCTTGCGGCCCGACAGCGCCTCGGCCAGCAGCTCCTGGCCGGCGTCGATGTCCCGGTCGCGGGTCTCGATCAGGCCGTCGGTGTAGAGGGCGATGACGGTGCCCTCGGCCAGTTCCAGTTCGGCGGACTCGAAGGGCAGTCCGCCGAGGCCCAGCGGCTGTCCCGACGGCACTTCCACCTCCATCGGCCGGCCGTCCGGGTCCAGCACGACCGGCGGCGGATGCCCGGCACGGGCGAAGGTGCAGCGGCGGGTCACCGGGTCGTAGACCGCGTACAGACAGGTGGCGCCCACCTCACCGGTCACGCCCTCGCTGCCGGCCTCCGCGGACAGCCGTATGACGAGGTCGTCGAGGTGGGTGAGCAGTTCGTCGGGGGCGAGGTCGACGTCGGCGAGGGTGCGGACGGCGGTCCGCAGCCGGCCCATGGTGGCGGAGGCCTGGACGCCGTGGCCGACGACGTCGCCGACGACCATGGCGACCCGCATCCCGGAGAGCGGGATGACGTCGAACCAGTCACCGCCTACCCCGGCCTGCGCCGCCGGCAGATAGCGGGAGGCGGCCTCCAGGGCGGGCATCCGGGGGAGGGTCTGGGGGAGGAGGCTGCGCTGGAGGGCGAGCGCGGTCTCGCGTTCGCGGGAGTACCGGCGGGCGTTGTCGATGCAGACGGCGGCCCGGGCCGTCACCTCCTCGGCGAGCAGCTCGTCGTCGGAGGTGAACGGGTCGGGCCGCTTGAAGCGGGTCAGGACGGCCACCCCGAGGGTCGTGCCCCGGGCCCGGATCGGTACCGACATGGTGGTGTGGACGCCCAGCTCCTTGACGCGCGCGCTGCGCAGGGTGTCCCAGGCGAGCCAGTCCCCGAGCGTGTTGACCGGGTCGGTCGCCACGATCGTGTGCCCGACCACGAGCGACGCCGCCTGTGGCGAGGTGGCCGGGTAGACGTCGGTCCGGCCCACCTCGACGACCGCCTCGGGGGCGCCCGGGGTGACCGACTGGTGGGCGGCACGGCGCAGGGTGAAGGGCGCGGAGAGCGGGCCCTCGTGCGGTTCGTCGCCGTGGTCGAGGGACTGCATGAGGTCGACGCTGACGAAGTCGGCGAGGACCGGGACGCACACGTCGGCCAGCTCCTGGGCGGTGCGCCGCACGTCGAGGGTGGTGCCGATACGGATGCTCGCCTCGTTCACCAGCTGCAGGCGCTGCCGCGCGAGGTACTGCTCGGTGATGTCGTGCCCGGTGACACAGACCCCGATCGGCACCCCGGAGTCGTCCAGGAGCGGGGCTATCGCCGCCGACCAGGCGTGGGCGCGGTTCTCGTCGGCGGCCCGCAGGAAGGTCTGCACGTCCTTGCGCCGGCCCAGGGCGAGCACCTCGCGCAGATGCCCCTCCAGCTTCTCGCCCTGGCGTCCGCCGATGATCTCGGACATGTGCAGCCCTCGGAGGTTCTCCTCGGGCATCCCCACGGCGTCCGCCATCACGTCGTTGATGCCGCGCAGTCTGAGCCGGTCGTCGAAGACGGCCATGGCGCACGGCGACTGGACCATGACGGCCGCCGCGAGCGGATCGTCCCGTACGAGCGGGCCGGGATCGTCCAGCGGGCACAGAACCAGCCAGCTGCCGCCGCCGTCGCCGTTCCTCGCGCTCCGGTGGTGGGCGAGCAGCCACGCCGTCACCGTACGGCCGTCGCGGTGACGCAGAGCGAGCGTGCCGGTCCAGTTGCGGCTGCCCGGCGGGGGCGGCAGGACAGAACCCCCCGGGGCGAGCAGCTCCTCCGCGGGGCGTCCCACGACCTCCGCCGCGGGCCAGCCCAGCAGACGTCTCGCGCCCTCGTTCCACTCGACGATCGTGCCGTCGCCGTCCATGGCCGCCCGCGCCGTGGCGGCACCGTCCAGGGCATACGCAGGGGTGTCACCGTGCGTTACCTTGCGGCTCCTCATCGTCGCGAGTTCCATTTCGCCGGACCGAACGGGCTTACGGGTGAATTCCAGCCTATGCGCTCCGCCGGGAAAGCGGACCGGAAACCGTACGCCCGTGCACTTTGCCGCACTCGTGTTCGTGAAGAGGCGTGAGGGGTTCTTGACGTCCCTGGGGTGGGTCGTCAGATTCTGTTTGGTCACGATCGCTTGTGATCACTTGTGGGGCCTTGTGCTTCACGGCTCCCGGAACGTCCACCCGCACGTTCGACGAAGGGAACACCATGACCGTCACCCGCAGGTCCTTACTCGTCGCGGGCACCTCCGCCCCGCTGGCGGGAGCCCTGGCGGGCACCGCGGCCGCCGCGCCCCGGCCGGGTCCCGCGTTCTCCGGCAGGACCCTCCCGCTCCGGGACGGCTGGCGCTTCGCCCTCGTCGACCCGGGCGGCATCACCGACCCCACCGGCGCGTACGCCGATGCCGCGCTGCCCGGGTACGACGACTCCGCCTGGCGCCGGGTCGTCGTCCCGCACGACTGGTCCATCGAACTCGCCCCGACCACCCGGCACGGCACCACCAGCGGCACCGGCTTCTTCCCCGGCGGCCTCGGCTGGTACCGCACCACCTTCACCCTGCCGCCCGCCCTCGCCGGGAAGCGGATCTCCGTCGAGTTCGACGGCGTCTACATGGACTCCTACGTCCACTGCAACGGCACCGAGGTCGGCCGCCACCCCTACGGCTACACCGGCTTCGCCTTCGACCTCACCGACCTGCTGCACACCGACGGCACCACCGAGAACGTCATCGCGGTCAAGGTCCAGAACCGGCTGCCCAGCAGCCGCTGGTACTCCGGCAGCGGCATCTACCGCGAGGCCCGCCTCGTCGTCACCGACCCGGTGCACGTGGCGCGCTGGGGCACCCACGTCACCACGCCCGACATCACCGAGGAGCGCGCCCTCGTCCGCGTCCGCACCTCCGTCGTCAACGCCTCCGCCGGTACGGCGGACGTCGAGGTCGTCTCCCGGGTCGTCGACGCCCGGGGCCGGACGGTCGCCCGTACGTCCTCGACGGTCGCCGTCACCGGCACCGCGACCGCCACCCAGGAGCTGACCGTCCGCGAGCCGAGACGGTGGGACTTCACGGACCCGCACCGCTACACGCTGAAGACCGAACTGCGCGTCGACGGCACCGCCACCGACACCCACCGCACGCCCTTCGGCATCCGCACCTTCCGCTTCGACCCCGACGAGGGCTTCCACCTCAACGGCACCCCGCACAAGATCAAGGGCGTCGACCTCCACCACGACCTCGGCGCGCTCGGCGCCGCCGTCAGCGCCGACGCGATCCGCCGCCAGATGACGATCATGAAGTCGATGGGCGTGAACGCCTTCCGTACCTCCCACAACCCGCCCTCGCCCGAGATGATCGAGGTCTGCGAGGAACTCGGCATCGTGATGATCGTCGAGGCCTTCGACTGCTGGCGGAGCCCCAAGACCCGCTACGACTACGGCCGTTTCTTCGACGAGTGGGCCGACCGGGACGTCACCGAGATGGTGCTCGCGGCCCGCAACTCGCCCGCCGTCCTGATGTGGTCGATCGGCAACGAGGTCTCCGAGTTCACCTCCACCGCCGGGCTCGCCATGGCGGACCGGCTGATCGCCGCCGTCAAGGCCTCCGACGACACCCGCCCGATCGTCATCGGCTCCCATCGCCACCGCAGCGTCCCCGCCCCCGGCACCCCCGGCGACCTGATCCTGGCCAAGCTCGACGGCCTGGGCCTCAACTACAACACCGCCAAGTCGGTGGACGCCCTGCACGCCCGCTACCCGCACCTGTTCCTCTTCGAGTCGGAGTCGTCCTCGGAGACCTCGACGAGAGGCGTCTACCAGGAGCCGGAGCGCCTCAACACGGGGGAGAACCACACCCCGGGCAAGCGGGGCGTCTCGTCCTACGACAACAACCTCGCGTCCTGGACCATGAGCGGCGAGTACGGCCACAAGAAGGACCGCGACCGGAAGTGGTTCGCCGGACAGTTCCTCTGGTCCGGCATCGACTACATCGGGGAGCCCACGCCGTACGACGTCTTCCCGGTCAAGGCCTCCTTCTTCGGCGCGGTCGACACGGCCGGCTTCCCGAAGGACATGTACTACCTCTTCCAGAGCCAGTGGACCGACCGGCCCATGGTCCATCTGCTGCCGATGACCTGGAACCACGCCGAGGGCGACACCGTCGAGGTCTGGGCCTACTCCAACGTCGACACCGTCGAGCTGTTCCTCGACGGAAAGTCCCTGGGGACACGGCGGTTCGACGAGAAGAAGACCGTCGACGGCCGCCCCTATCTGGAGACCACCGAGGCCACCGGCGACGACAAGACCTTCACCGACGGCCCCTACCCCGGCAGCTACACCAGCCCCAACGGCAGCGCGGGCAAGCTCCACCTCACCTGGCAAGTGCCGTACGCGCCAGGCGAGTTGAAGGCCGTCGCGCGGCGGAACGGCAAGGTCGTCGCCACCGACGTCCTGCGCACGGCCGGCCCGCCGCACGCCGTGCGCCTGACCGCCGACCGTAAGTCCTTGGCGGCGGACGGGCGTTCGCTGGCCTTCGTCACCGCCGAGATCGTCGACGCCCGGGGCGTGGTCGTGCCCGACGCCGAGCATCTGATCGCCTTCGATGTACGGGGAGGCTCCCTCGCCGGGCTCGACAACGGCCGCGAGGAGAGCGCCGAGCGCTACCAGGCCTCGACCCGGACCGCTTTCGGCGGCAAGGCGCTCGCGATCGTACGGGCCGGGGTCGAGCCCGGTGCGGTGAAGGTGACGGCACGGGCGGAGGGGCTGCGGACCGGGAAGGTGGGCGTCCGGGCCACCCCGGCGCGCGACAAGTCCTCCACTCCGGCCACCGAGTTCGAGCCGGACCACCCGGCCGCCGTCAACTACCCGTACGCCGACGCCAGTTACTCCGGCCGCCCCGACACCCTCCCCGCCGCCATGCTCGACGGCGACCCCGCCACCGGCTGGTCGAACGCCTTCCTCAAGGCGGCCACCGCCCTGCTGCCCGCGTTCAGCGGGGCACGGCCCGAGGACTGGGTGTCGGTCGACTGGGGGAGGCCCGGGACGGTGGACCGGGTCGAGGTCTCCTTCACCGTCGACGCCGGGCACACGCTGCCCGAGACGGTCGGGGTCGAGGTGTGGGACGGCAGACGGTACGTCCCGGTCGAGGGCGCGAAGACCGACTGGGCCGGCGCCTCCGACGCCCCCACGGCGATCACCTTCACCCCGGTGCGCGGCTCCCGGATCCGGCTCACGCTCACGAGCCGCCATCCGGGCGAGGCGCGCGGCGCGGTGCGCATCAGCAGGCTGGACGTTCTCGCCATCTGACCACCAGCCCGACCACCGGTCTGATCGCGTGGGGAGACGTCACTTCGGTCCGGACGGGACGCCGGGCGGGACAGCGCACGGGAAACCAGTCCTGTCCGGACCGTTGACGGGCTGTCATGTCTCTAACAGCATGACCGGCAGGCCCTGGGAGCGCTCCCACGTCACGCCAGCCCCCACCTCCCCCGAGGAGCCCAGACGTGAAACGACGCAGAACCACCCTGCTCGCCCTGACGGCCCTCCTCGCGGCGGCGCTCACCGCGCTGCCCACGGGCCCGGCCCAGGCCGAGGAGGTCGAACAGGTCAAGAACGGCACCTTCGACACCACCACCGCCCCCTGGTGGACGACCGGCAATGTCACCGCCGGCCTCACCGACGGCCGCCTCTGCGCGGAGATCCCCGGCGGCACCGCCAACCGCTGGGACGCCGCCGTCGGCCAGAACGACATCACCCTCGTCAAGGGCGAGTCCTACCGGTTCCGCTTCTCCGCGTCCGGCACGCCCCAGGGCAACGTCCTGCGGGCCATCGTCGGCCTGTCGGCGGCCCCGTACGACACCTACTTCGAGGTCAGCCCGCAGCTGAACGTCTCGGGCGACTCGTACTCCTACACCTTCACCTCGCCCGTCGACACCACACAGGGCCAGGTCGGCTTCCAAGTGGGCGGCAACGCGAACCCGTTCACCTTCTGCATGGACGACGTGTCGCTGCTCGGCGGGGTGCCGCCGGAGGTGTACGAGCCCGACACCGGGCCCCGGGTGCGCGTCAACCAAGTCGCCTATCTGCCCGCCGGGCCGAAGAACGCCACCCTGGTCACTGACGCCACGGCGAAGCTCCCCTGGCAGCTGAAGAACGCCTCGGGCGGCGTGGTGGCCAACGGGCAGACCACCCCGCGCGGGCTCGACGCCTCCTCCGGGCAGAACGTCCACTCGATCGACTTCGGCGCGTACCGCAAGCGCGGCACCGGCTTCACCCTGGTCGTCGACGGGGAGACCAGCCGCCCGTTCGACATCGACCCGGGCGCCTACGAACGGCTCCGGCTCGACTCGCTGAAGTACTACTACACCCAGCGCAGCGGCACCCCGATCAACGACGCCCTGCGCCCCGGCTACGGCCGCGCGGCCGGCCATGTCGACGTCGCGCCCAACCAGGGCGACGGGAACGTCCCCTGCCAGCCCGGTGTCTGCGACTACCGGCTCGATGTCACCGGCGGCTGGTACGACGCCGGCGACCACGGCAAGTACGTCGTCAACGGAGGCATCTCCACCTGGGAGGTGCTGAGCACCTACGAGCGCGCCCTGCACGCCCGCACCGGCAGGTCCGGCAAGCTCGGCGACGGCTCGCTGAACATCCCGGAGAGCGGCAACAAGGTGCCCGACCTGCTGGACGAGGTCCGCTGGCAGCTGGACTTCATGCTCAGGATGCAGGTGCCGAAGGGACAGCCGCTCGCCGGGATGGCCCACCACAAGATCCACGACGAGCAGTGGACCGGCCTGCCCCTGATGCCCGCCGCCGACCCGCAGAAGCGCGAACTGCACCCGCCGAGCACCGCGGCGACCCTGAACCTGGCCGCCACCGCCGCCCAGGCGGCACGCCTGTACCGCCCGTACGACCGCGCCTTCGCGGCGAAGTCGCTCGACGCGGCCCGCACGGCCTGGGCGGCGGCCCTGCGGAACCCGGCCCGCTACGCCTCCGAGAGCGACGGCATCGGCGGTGGCACCTACGCCGACAACAACGTCACCGACGAGTTCTACTGGGCCGCCGCCCAGCTGTACCTCACCACCGGTGAGATGGCCTTCCAGGAGTACGTCCTCACCTCGCCGGCGCACACCGCCGACATCTTCGGGCCCACCGGCTTCGACTGGTCCCGCACGGCCGCCGCGGGCCGCCTCGACCTCGCGACCGTCCCGAACAGGCTGCCCGGCCGCGACAAGGTCCGCGAGTCCGTGATCAAGGGCGCCGACCGCTACGTGGCCACGCTGAAGGCCCACCCGTACGGCATGCCGTACGCCCCCGGCGACAACGTCTACGACTGGGGCTCCAACCACCAGATCCTCAACAACGCGGTCGTCATCGCCACGGCGTACGACATCAGCGGGGCGTCGAAGTACCGCGAGGGTGCCCTGCAGAGCATGGACTACCTCTTCGGCCGCAACGCCCTCAACATCTCCTACGTCACCGGCTACGGCGAGGTCGACGCCCGCAACCAGCACAGCCGCTGGTACGCCCACCAGCTCGACCCGGCCCAGCCCAACCCGCCGGCCGGCACCCTCGCCGGCGGCCCCAACTCCTCCATCCAGGACCCCTACGCACAGAGCAAACTCCAGGGCTGCGTCGGCCAGTTCTGCTACATCGACGACATCCAGTCCTGGTCGACCAACGAACACACGATCAACTGGAACGCGGCGCTGGCCCGGATGGCGTCGTTCGTGGCGGACCAGATCTGAGTCCGCGCACCCTTCGGTACCGCGCGGTGTGCCCTGTGACCTGGGACTATTTACGAGTAAGTACCCGCGCGGTACCGTTGACGCATGCCAGCTCTGAATGTGGAGTTCAGCGACCGCGAGCTAGAGGACCTGCGGCAGATCGCCAAGGAACGCGGTACGTCGATGAAGGCGCTCGTGCGCGAGGCGGCAGCGGCCGACATAGTGCGACACCGGGCGCTGAAGGAGGGCGCGGAGGCGTTCCGGCAGTTCTTCACCGCGCACGCCGATGAGTTCGCCGCGGCCTTCCCGGACGACGAACCCGCCGCCACGGTGAAAGGGCGGGCCGTCTGACCGATGGCTTCCGTCATCCACATCGACGTGCCCTGGCTGCTCCAGCGGCACGAAGAGGTCATGCCCGAGCAGCCCACCATCAACGACTTCTCCGCGCTCGTCGCCGCCGTGGCCCGGCACCGCGTCGACCCGCCGCGCCTCGGTGTCGACTCCGACCCGGCCTGGCGGGCCGCCGCCCTGCTGCACACCCTCGCGGTGCTCAAGCCCCTGCCCGCGGCCAACGCCCGCTTCGCCTGCGCGACGGCCGTGGCGTACATGTTCGTCAGCGGCGTCGGCATCGATCCGCCGTACGGGGCGCTCGTGGATCTCGCGCGCGACCTGCTCTCCGGGACGACGGACGTCTACGGGGCGGCGGACCGGCTGCGGTCCTGGCAGATCTGAGCCGGCGGATCGGAGCAGGCGGATCGGAGCAGGCCGATCCGGGACCGAAGAGGACCCACCCCCCCCGGGGCCGCCGACCGAGGGCGGGAGGATCAAGGTCGGCGGCCTGTTTCGCGCGGGAGAGCCGCCGTTCCGCGCGGGGCCTTCCGAGTCGGCCGCCCACAGTCAACAACGAATCCTCGGCACGCCGGGAGCGTGCGCGGGCGGTCGGGGTGTGCGCATCGTTCACACGGGGCGCTTGAACCCTTGAGTATTCAGAACCGGAAGGCTTCGTTCTGCGAAGCGGAAGCATTGGTACCGGTCATCTGACCTGCTTTTAGTGATGCGGATGTTGCACAAGTGCCTTGTTAGCCATGAGTAACTTGTGCAAGGGTGAACTTCCTGCGCAGGGGCAATGACCCGGCCAGAAAGGCCATTTGGCTTTTCCGGTCGCCGAAGGGCCCAAAAGGCTCAAGGAAGACGGTCATCGTCGCGGCTCCGTCCCCGGCCGCTTTCCCGGCGCCCGCCAAAAAGGTACGCACCAATCCAGGGCCCTTTTCGGCGGCCACAACTCCGTGTGCCATCTTGTGCCTTGGAAGGAATCCGCTCTGTGCACACCCCCCACCCGCCTCGTCCCACATATCCGCCCGCTCCCGGCCCGGTGCCCGGAGAGTCCGACGAGACTCTCGCCGCCCGGCTGCGTGGCTGGCCGGAAGGCGGCACCGGCGACCCCGTCGCCCTGCTGATGGCACGGCACTGGCAGCCGACGTACGACTACGCCGTCATCTGCCTCGCCACCCAGTCCGGTGTCGCCTCGATGGTGACCGCCACCGCCTTCCACCGGGTGCTCGACGGGCTGATGCGGGGCGAGTCGGGCGTCGCCCTGCGGCCCCGGCTGCTGGTGGCCGCGCGCGACACCGTCAAGGAGTGGTCCGGGGAAGGGGGTGTCGCCGGTGCGCTGCCGGACCTGAGGAAACCCGCGGGCGGGCGCGGTATGCGGGCGGCGAAGTCCATGACGCCCGAAAACCGCAAGCTCATCGAGCGCTCTTTCCAGGCCCTCCCGGCGGTCGCCCAGTGCCTGCTGTGGCACACCGAAGTCGAAGCCGAAACGATAACCATACCCACCGGTCTGCTGGGGCTGGACGCCGACAGCGCGGTGGCCACGCTGGAGCAGGCACGCGACAAATTCCGCGAGGGCTGCGTCCGCGCCCATCGGGAACTCGCGCCCTCCAAGGACTGCCGCTTCTACAACCGGCTGCTGGACGTACCGATTCGGCGCGGCGGCGCCCTGCTGCCGGATGTCCAGCAGCATCTGCTGGAGTGCCGATACTGCCGTTACGCCGCCGAGCAACTCAGCCATTTCGAGGGCGGACTGGGCGGGGTCATCGCCGAGGCCGTACTCGGCTGGGGCGCCCGGCGCTATCTCGACTCCCGGCCCGGCCGGATGCCGCAGAAGGGGAGTTCGAGACGTCCGGGGAGCGGCGGCCGGCACCGTCTGCTCTCCCAGATCCCCGCACAGCGCCGCCGGATCACCTCCGGAGCGCGCAACCCCAGGGCCCTGATCACCGTCGGTGTCTCCTCGGGCGCGCTGCTCGCGGCCATCCTGGGCGCCGCGTTCCTCTCGGACGACGGCAGCGGCGCCGATCCCGCCGCATCCACCAGCGCCACCGGGGGTGTCGCCACGGCGCCGGACACCGGCAACGAGACCACCACCGACACCGCCTCACCGACACCGCCCGCCTCGGCCGGACGGCCCACCGCGCCCCAGCAGACCCGGCTGCGCAACCAGGCCGCCGATCTCTGCCTCGACATCGACGGCAAGGCCGTCAAGGGCGCCTCGACCGAACTCGCGGTGTGCGACTCCGGCTGGACCCAGAAGTGGTCCTACGAGGAGGACGGTCTGCTGCGCAGTGTCGCCAACCCCGAGCTGTGCCTGGACTCCCAGGTCGACGCCGGCGTCGTCGTCCTCGGCACCTGCGCCGACGAGGACTCCAAGCGTGGGGACGACGTGCGCTACGACTTCACCGTGCAGGGCGAGTTGCTGCCCCGGTGGGGCGAGGGGCTGGCCATGGTCCCCATCACCCGGGAGCCCGAGGCGGATGTCGTCGTCAAGGTCCGCGACAACTCCACCACCCAGCGCTGGCTCACCGACGGCGTGACCGCCAGCCCCGAGTCCTTCTCCGTCTCCGGCTCCGACGCGCCCACGCCCGAGACGGAGCCGGTCTCCCGCAAACCGGAGGTCTCCCCGGCGCCGGGATCCGAATCGGGATCAGGATCGGGGAAGTCCCGCTCCCCGGAGCCGGGCGCGTCCCCCGAGGCGGAGGCCGAACAGGGCGGTTCGATCCTCTCGATCGGCGACGACACGGCGACGACGCCCACCCCCACCCCCACCGCCGAGCCGGTACTCCCCCTCACCTCCCTCGACCTCCCGAGCCTTCTCACGGGCCTCGGGTTGTGAGTCAGGGGTACGTCGCCGGGTGCGGGTCCGGTGGGGGCCGGCCGCGCAGTTCCCCGCGCCCCTAAAAGATCAGGCCCCTGCGGGCCTGAGAAGCACGGGCGCAGCCCGGCTTTTCTGGCTACGTGTACGCCGCGACCCTGGGACTGGCC
>NZ_JBEOYO010000036.1:0-94136 GCF_040297125.1 Streptomyces sp. NPDC001868
TTCTTCTTTGTTCTTTTCGTCTTCCCGGGGGGGGGGGGGGGCCCCCCCCACCCCCCCCCCCCCCCCCCCACTCCACTTTTGCGGTTCCCGTGGGCCGGGTAAGGTTAGGTTAGCCTCACCGATCATCGGGATGGCGCCACCTATCGATCCCGGCGGGAGGTGAACCGCGTGTACGTCTGCAGTTGCTTCGGTGTCACCGAGCAGCAGGTCAAGAAGCACGCGGCGGACGGCGCCTGCACTCCTCGCCAGATCGCGTCGGCGTGCAAGGCGGGCACGGACTGCGGGTCCTGCGTACGCCGGATCCAGGCGATCCTGGGCAGGGGCGCGTGCCCGCGCCGCGATCTGGCCGACCAGGGCGAGTCGGTCTTCACCGAGCTCGAGGAAGCGGCCTGACGCGGCTTCGTGGTGGGGCTCAGCCCTCCGGCTGCTCGATCAGCTGCGCGATGTAGAGCGCCTCGCCGAGCTTCTCCAGCAGTTCCAGCTGGGTGTCGAGGTAGTCGATGTGGTGCTCCTCGTCCGCGAGGATCGACTCGAAGATGTTCGCCGAGGTGACGTCGCCCTTGGCGCGCATCACCTCGATGCCGCGCTTGAGGCGGTCGATGGCCTCGACCTCGATCATCCGGTCGGCCTCGAACATCTCCTTGACCGTCTGGCCCACCCGGACGTGGAACAGCCGCTGGTAGTTCGGCAGCCCGTCCAGGAACAGGATCCGGTCGGTGAGCACCTCCGCGTGCTTCATCTCGTCGAACGACTCGTGACGCGTGTACTTCGCGAGCTTCGTCCAGCCGAAGTTCTCCTGCATCTTCGCGTGCAGGAAGTACTGGTTGATCGCGGTGAGCTCCGCGGTGAGCTGCTCGTTGAGGAATTCGATGACCTCGGGGTCGCCCTGCATCGCAGAAGCTCCTTACCAAGCGGGGAATGAGGAGGTTGCCGCGATGATTGCACCGCTGTAGAAGATCGTCCAGTAAGTGCAAGCTTAGTAAGTAAGTGCAGCCTTAGTTCTAAATGTCCGGGTCGGGTGGACCCTGGTCATGTGCACCACCCGGGGTCTGTCAGGATGGAGTCATGGGTCAGCCGGTGGAACGCGAGTCAGGAGATCGCGCATCTGAGAACGCGGCATCGTCGCAGCTTCCGCCGGGACAGCGACTGCAGCGCGGCTGGCCGGTGACGCACTACGGGCCGGTCCCCAAGTTCCGTCCCGAGCGCTGGGACTTCCGGGTCTTCGGCGCCACCGCCGACGGCGAGAAGCACTCCTGGACCCACGACGAGTTCACGGCCCTGCCGTACGCCTCGGTCGTGGCCGATCTGCACTGCGTGACGAAGTTCAGCATGCTCGGCGCCGAATGGGGCGGCATCCCGGCCCGTACGATCCTGGAGACGGCACCGCCCGCGCCCGAGGTCACCCATGTGATGGTGTGGGCCGAGTACGGCTTCAGCTCCAACCTCCGCCTCACCGACTTCGCCGACGACCGCACGATCTTCGCCACCCACAAGGACGGCGAACTCCTCACCGCCGAGCACGGCTTCCCGCTCCGCCTGGTCGTCCCCCACCTGTACGCCTGGAAGGGCCCCAAATGGGTCCGCGGCATCGAGTACATGACCGCCGACCGGCGCGGTTTCTGGGAGGAACGCGGCTACCACAACATCGGCGACCCGTGGCAGGAGCAGCGGTACTCCTACCAGGAGGAGCCGGGGGACGGGCCCGAACTCTGAGGATCCGCGACCCGCGCGGTCAGCCGTCCCTGAGCTTCTTCAGCCGCTCCACGTCCGCCGCGTGCCCCTCCTTGCCGCCCGGGGTCTCGATGATCAGCGGGACGCCTTCGGTGGCGGGGTGCGTCATCAGGGCACGGAACGGGTCCTCGCCGATGTGGCCGGAGCCGATGTTCTCGTGGCGGTCCTTGTGGGCGCCGACCACGTCCTTGGAGTCGTTGGCGTGGATCAGCTTCAGCCGGCCCTCGCCGACGGTGTCGACCAGCAGGTCGAGGGTCCGGTGCATACCGTCGGGTCCGGTCAGGTCGTGCCCCGCCGCGAAGATGTGGCAGGTGTCCAGACAGACGCCCAGCTTGGGGTGGGCGTCCAGCGCCTCGAAGTAGGGGCCGAAGTCCCAGGTGCGTGAGCACAGGGACGAGCCCTGGCCCGCCGTCGACTCCAGCAGCAGATACGGATCGTCGTCGTGGGTCAACTCGTCCAGCAGCGGCAGCAGATACTCACGCACCTGCTTCAGCGCCACCGAACGGTCCCGCCCGCCGGTCGCGCTCCCCGTGTGCACGACCACCCCCAGCGCGCCGATCTCCCGCCCCCGCCGCAGCGAGTGCCGCATCGACTCCACGGACCGCTCGGCCGTCGCCTCGGTGTGCGACCCGAAGTTGATCAGATACGGCGCGTGCACATAGGCGGGGATCGACTCCTCGGCACACGCCGCCCGAAACTCCTCGTCCTGCCGGGGATTGCCGACCGGGGTCGCCCAGCCGCGCGGATTGGCGACGAAGACCTGAACCGTCTCGGCCTTGAGATCACGGGCGTACGTCAGCCCGACGGAGTTCAGGCCACCGGCGACGGGGACATGCCCGCCGACGGGGTTGCGGGACGGACCGGAGAGACGGGGGGTGGGACCCGGGAGGCCGGGGGACTGCGGAGTGCTCACCGCACCAGGGTGTCATGCGGCCCGAGGTGCCCGGCCGCCGGTTCGAGGCGACGGCCGGGCCGCACTCGCGTCAGCGGATCTCGATCGTGATCTTCGACCCCTTGGGCGCGGTGTCGCCGCCGTCCACCGACTGGCTCCTGACCTCGTCGCCGAAGAGTCCGAGGATGCCCCGGTCCTCCTCGACCTCGAAGCCGGCGGCCTTCAGCTTCCGGGTCGCGTCGTCGACGCTGTCGCCCACGACGTCCGGGACCTCCACCATCACGGGGCCCTTGGAGATCGTCAGGGTCACGGTGTCGCCCTCGCCGACCTGCTTGCCCGGGCGCGGCGACTGCTCGGCCACGAGGCCCTTGTCGAACTCGGAGTTGACCTGCTTCGAGGCGATCTTCACCTTGAGGCCCGCCTCCTCCAGCTCGGCGGTGGCGTCCTCGACCGAGGCGCCGGACAGCTCGGGCACCTCCACCGGGGCGCCCCGGCTGACCACGAGCCGGACGGCCGCGCCCGAGCGGATCTCGGTGCCCGACCCAGGCTCGGTGCTGATCACCTGCCCCCGGGCGACCTCGTCGCTGAACTCCCGCGTCACCAGGCCCGGTTCGAGCCCGGCGTCCTTCAGCTCGGCCCTCGCCCGCTCCAGCCGGGAGCCCGTCAGGTCCGGCACCTTCACGGTCTCCGGGCCCTTGGAGATGGTCACCGTCACGGGGTCGTTGTCCCGGATCCGCCCGCCGGGCGCCGGGTCGGTGCTGATCACCTTGCCGCGCTCGACGGTGTCGCTGTACGCCTCCTTGACCTTGACGCCCAGCCCGGCCCCCTCAAGACGCTTCGTGGCGTTCGCCTCGGTCTGCTGCAGCACCGCCGGGACCTGGGTGAACTGGCCCGAGTTGATGTACCAGACGCCCCCGCCCACCCCGAGGACCAGCAGCACGGCCACGACGGCCGCCCACAGCCCACGCCGGGGAGCGGGGGAGGAGGTACGCGTGCGCCGGGGCGGCGGCGGAGGTGACTCGAACCGGCTCGTGCGGTTGACCGGGTCCGGGCCCGTTGCCACCGAACGCGACACGGACAGCGAGCGCGGGATCACACTCGTCCGGTCGTCCGCGATGTCATGGCCGTCGGTTATCGCCTGCGGCGGCACCGCGTCCAGTTGCTCGGTGCTGAGCGCCGCCCGTGCCTCCAGCGTCTGCGCGAGCAGCGCCACGGCGTCGTACGGCCGCAGCTCCGGATTGCGGGCGGTCGCCGAGGCGACCAGCTCGTCCAGTTCGTACGGCAGCCCCGGCACGGCGGCCGACGGCGGCGGCACGTCGTCGTGCAGCGCGTGGTACAGCACCTGCGCGGGGGAGTCCCCGGCGTGCGGCTTGCCGCCGGTGAGCATCTCGTAGAGCGTCACCCCGCACGCGTACACGTCGACACGGGTGTCGGTCGTGCCGTGCTCCAGCTGTTCGGGGGCGAGGTAGGCGACGGTGCCGAGGACGCTGCCGGTGGTGCTGGTGACCGTGTCCACGGCACGGACGAGCCCGAAGTCGGCGACCTTGACCCGGCCGTCGTCCCCTATCAGCACGTTCTCCGGCTTCATGTCCCGGTGCACGAACCCGGCGCGGTGCGCGGCGCCCAGCGCGGCGAGCACCGGCTCCAGGATGTCCAGCGCGGCCCGGGGCTGCAGCGCCCCGCGCTCGCGCAGCACGTCACGGAGGGTGCAACCGGCGACGTACTCCATCGCGAGATAGACGTACGAGCCGTCGGTGCCCTGGTCGTAGACGCCCACCACGTTCGGGTGGGCCAGCCGGGCCACCGACTTGGCCTCGCGGATGAACCGCTCGACGAACGTCCGGTCCGCGGCCAGTGTCGGATGCATCACCTTGAGCGCGAGCACGCGGTCCAGGCGGGTGTCCACGGCCCTGTAGACCGTGGCCATCCCGCCGACCGCGATCCGCGCCTCGACTCGATACCGGCCGTCGAGCACCTGGCCGACAAGCGGGTCCTGAAGGGTCGTGTCCACGCAGGTGAGTCTACGAGCCGCCACGGACACCCCCACAATTTCCGCGGCACCGGAGACGCACTGCAGCAGACCTGTGACCGTCGCGGACCGGCCGACCAGGGGCGCGGGGAACTGCGCGAACAACCACAACGCACCCGCACCCGCCGACGCACCAGACCCCCCGAGCTCGAACGCGTGGCGGGGGTCGAAGGGGCGCAGCCCCTGGGGAGGGGACGGGTAGGGGCGGCGGGGGCGAAACCCCCCTCAGAACGCCGGCCGCTCCGGATCCAGCCGAGCCAGCCCCTCACCCGGCGAAGACGCCTCCGCGAAGTGCCGCCGGGGAATCCGCCCCGCCCGATACGCCAGCCGCCCCGCCTCCACCGCGTGCCGCATCCCCTCGGCCATCAGCACCGGCTCCTGCGCCCGCGTCACGGCGGAGGCGAGCATGACCCCGGCGCACCCCAGCTCCATCGCCAGCGCCGCATCCGACGCCGTACCGGCACCCGCGTCCAGAATCACCGGCACGCGCGCGTGCTCCACGATCAGCTGGAAGTTGTGCGGGTTGCGGATACCGAGCCCGGACCCGATGGGTGACCCCAGCGGCATGATCGCGGCACAGCCCACGTCCTCCAGCTTCCGCGCGAGCACAGGGTCGTCGTTCGTGTACGGCAGCACGGTGAAGCCGTCGTCGACGAGCGTCTCGGCGGCGTCGAGCAGCTCGATCGGATCGGGCAGCAGCGTGCGCTCGTCGGCGATGACCTCCAGCTTGACCAGGGCCGTACCGAGCGCCTCGCGCGCGAGGCGGGCCGTCAGCACGGCCTCGCCCGCCGTGAAGCAGCCGGCCGTGTTGGGCAGCACCCGGATGCCGAGCCGGTCGAGCACGGACAGGACCGAGCCGTGCACCGACGCGTTCACCCGGCGCATCGCGACCGTCGTCAGCTCGGTGCCGGAGGCCGTCAGCGCGCGCTCCAGGACGTCGAGGCTCGGCGCCCCGCCCGTGCCCATGATCAGCCGGGACGAGTAGGTCGTACCGCCGAGGACGAAGGGGTCGTCTGCCATGGGATCAGCCTCCTTGGACGGCGGTGAGGACCTCGACGCGGTCCCCCTCGGCGAGGGCGGTGGTCGTCCACCGCGCGCGCGGGACGACGGTTTCGTTGAGGGCGGCGGCGACACCGGACGGGGACGCGGTGAGCGTCCGCACGAGCGCGTCGAGGGCCGTCCCGGGGGCGATCTGCCGCCGCTCCCCGTTGACGAGGACGGTCAGTGTCCCGGTGGTGGTCATACGGGCTGCTCCAGGAGTTCGCGGGCCGCGCCGGCGCGGAACCGCAGGGGGGTGAAGTCGCGGGCCTCCTGAGGCAGTTCACCGGTGGTCAGCACATGGGCCAGGACGTCGCCGGTGACCGGGGTGAGGAGCACGCCGTTGCGGTAGTGGCCGGTCGCCAGGAGCAGGCCGTCGAGTGCGGTGGGGCCGAGGAGCGGCGCGTTGTCGGGGGAGGCGGGGCGCAGGCCCGCGCGGGTCTCGGTGAGCGGGAGCTCGGTGATCCCGGGGACCAGTTCATGGGCGTCCCGCAGCAGCTCGTACACCCCGCCCGCGGTCACCGTGGTGTCCCAGCCCTGCTCCTCGCTGGTCGCGCCGACGACGAGTTCGCCGTTCTCGCGCGGCACCAGATAGACGTGGCTGCCGCGCACCACGGCCCGCACGGTACGGCTCAGGAACGGCGCGTACGGCTGCGGCACGGTCAGCCGCAGCACCTGCCCCTTGACCGGGCGCACCGGTGGCAGCACCTCGGCGGGGACCCCGGCGAGCCGCCCGCTGAGGCTGCCCGCGGCGAGGACGACGTGTCCGGCGGACAGCGGGTCGCCGTCGCCGGTGCGGACCCCGGTGGCCCGCTCCCGGACCACCGACAGCTCCTCGGCCCAGGTTCGGTGGAAGACCACCCCGGCGCGCTCGCAGGCCGCGACGAGGGCCGTGGAGAGCCGCCTCGGGTCGATCTGGTGGTCCCCGTCGACCCGCAGTCCGCCGCGTACGCCCGGCGCGAGCATCGGCTCCAGACGGCGGCACTCGCGGCCGTTCAGCCACTCCGAGTCCAGGCCCGACCGGCGCTGCAGGGCGTGCAGTTCGCGCAAGTGGGCGCGGTCGTCGGCGTCGAGCGCCACGGCGAGCGTGCCGGAGCGGCGGTAGCCGAGGTCGAGGCCGGTGGCCTCCGTCAGCTCGGCCGCGAAGTCCGGGTAGCGGCGCGCGGACTCCAGGTTGAGCCCCAGCAGCGTCTGCTCGCCGTAGTGCAGTTCGGTGACGGCGGCGAGCATCCCGGCCGCCACCCGCGCGGCCCCGCCGCCTGGATCGGGATCGACCACGGCCGTGGCGAACCCGCGCTGCGCGGCCCGCCACGCGGTGACCAGACCGATGATTCCGCCCCCCACGACGAGGACGTCTGACGTGTGCGTACGCGACATGGGCGTCCAGCCCCTCCCTTCGCCGGCATGACCCGGATCAGGTTCGTACGGTCGGAGGCCGCCAGCCTCCCTCTCAGCCCGGTGCGTCCGGGCTCCCGCGAGTGCTCTACGGTGGCCCACCCTAGCCCTCGTCGATCGCCTCAGTAAGGGAGCCTCCGCCCATGTCCCGCTCGCTCGACGGTCTCGTCCTCGCTCCCGTCGCGGATCAAGCGCCAGGCCAGGTGGGCACCCGCACCCGGTTCGCGTACCACGAGAAGGACGGCGAGATCTGGGCCGAGTACGCGGGCGGCGACGTCGTGCGCGGCCGTCTCGTGGGCACGCGCGCGGGGGACCGGCTGGACTTCCGGTACGTGCAGCTGAAGACCGACGGGACCACCGCGTCCGGGCACTGCGTGTCCCTGGTGGTCGAGCTGCCCGACGGGCGTGTCCGGCTGGAGGAGACCTGGGAGTGGGAGTCGCGGCCCGGCAGTGGGACGAGCGTGGTCGAGCAGGTCGCCGGGGGTGTGGAACAGTTCACGGAGCACGACCACTGACTGACCTTCAGTCAGGTGTCTATGGTGATCAGGTGAGCGAGCAGACGCAGGCACCGGGACGGACCGGGCGACGGGTCGTCGTCGTGGGCGCGGGCATGGCCGGGGTCCAGACCGCCGTCGCCCTGCGCGAACAGGGCTTCACCGGCGACGTCACCCTGATCGGCGCCGAGCCGCACCAGCCGTACGACCGGCCGCCGCTGTCCAAGGCCGTCCTGCTCGGCACGGCCGAGGGCTCCGCCTTCGACGTCGACTTCGAGGCGCTCGGCATCGAACTCCGCCTCGGCCGCGAGGTGTCGGGCCTGCGCCCCGCCGCGCACGAACTCGACACCGCCGCCGGGCCCGTCCCGTACGACCTGCTCGTCCTCGCGACCGGTGCGGAACCGATCCGGCTGCCGGGCGCCGAGGGCGTGCCCGGGGTGCATCTGCTGCGGACCCTGGACGACGCCCGGCGGCTGCGGCCCGTGCTGGCCCGGCAGCACGACATCGTCGTGGTGGGCGCGGGCTGGATCGGCGCCGAGTTCGCCACCGCCGCGCGCGAGGCGGGCTGCGCGGTGACGGTTGTCGAGGCGGCCGACCGCCCGCTCGCGGGCGCGCTCCCGCCGGAGGTGGCCGCGCCGATGACCGCCTGGTACGCCGACAGCGGCACCACCCTGCGCACCCACGCGCGCGTGGCGCGCGTCGAGCCCGGCACGGTCGTCCTGGACGACGGCACCCGGGTGCCCGCGGGCGCGGTCGTCGTGGGCATCGGCGCCCGCCCGGCGACGGCCTGGCTGAAGGGCTCGGGCATCGAGCTGGGCGCGCACGGCGAGGTGGTGGCCGACGACCACCTGCGCACCTCCGCGCCGGACGTCTACGCGGTCGGCGACTGCGCCTCCTTCCCCTCCGGCAGGTACGGCCGGCGCCTCCTCGTCCACCACTGGGACAACGCCCTCCAGGGCCCCCGCACGGTCGCCGCGAACATCGTCGGCGAGACCCCCGAGCCGTACGACCCGGTCCCGTACTTCTGGTCCGAGCAGTTCGGCCGCTTCGTCCAGTACGCCGGCGACCACGCCCTGGCCGACACCACCCTCTGGCGCGGTGATCCCACCGGCGCCGCCTGGTCGGTGTGCTGGCTCCGCGAGCGCCGGCTCGTCGCCCTGCTGGCGGTGGGCCGCCCCCGTGACCTGGCCCAGGGCCGCCGGCTGATCGAGGCGGGCACCCCGATGGACCCGGAGCCGCTGACCGACCCGTCGCGGCCCCTGAAGGCGGCGACGGCGTAGAGCGGGCGCTCCTTCCGCCGCCCGGGCGCTCTTCGTACCCCTCCGGCGGTCCCGTCGAAGGCGCCTCGGCTACCCACTGTCAGTCGCAGATGGCAGTCTTGGAGACGTGACCGAGATTGACGCAAAGATCGATGCTCTCGTCCCCGCGTGGCTGACGCTCCCCGACATCGCAGAGATGCTGGACGTCGAGGTGACGCGCGTGCGGCAGCTGGTGAAGGAAGGCCAGCTCATCGCCGTACGCCGTGGTGAGAACCGCGCGCTGCACGTCCCCGCCGCCTTCATCGACGAGGACAAGGTGGTCAAGGGCCTGTCCGGCACCCTGACCCTGCTGCGGGACGACGGCTTCACCGACGAAGAGATGCTGGAGTGGCTCTTCACTCCGGACCCGAGCCTGCCCGGCACCCCGGCCCAGGCCCTGAGCGAGAATCGCGGCACGGAGGTGAAGCGCCGCGCCCAGGCGCTCGCCGTCTGACCCGAAAAGCCCGCAACACCTGAAACGCCTGAAACGCCTGAAACACAGAAGGATCTGTCACGCAGCAGTGTGACGCAGCCGCCCGTACGGCGTACGGGAGCCGGGGCCCGAGAGGGCGCCGCCCCGTACGCCGCACCGACACGCACCACCGACGGGGGACCCACGCATGCCCGACGCCGCCGCGCAGCTCGCCGACGCCCGGCTCTACCTCTGCACGGACGCGCGCAGGCGCCAGGGCGACCTGCCGGAGTTCCTGGACGCGGTCCTGAGCGGCGGCGTGGACATCGTGCAGCTCCGCGACAAGGGCATGGAGGCCGCCGAGGAGCTGGAACACCTCCAGGTCTTCGCCGACGCCTGCCGCCGGCACGGCAGGCTGCTCGCGGTCAACGACCGCGCGGACGTCGCCCACGCCATCGGCGCGGACGTGCTCCACCTCGGCCAGGGCGACCTGCCCGTCCCCGCCGCCCGCGCCATCCTCGGCACGGACGTCCTCATCGGCCGCTCCACCCACGCCGAGGACGAGGCCGCCGCCGCGGCCGTCCAGGAGGGCGTGGACTACTTCTGCACGGGCCCCTGCTGGCCCACCCCCACCAAGCCCGGCCGCCACGCCCCCGGCCTGGACCTCGTGCGGTACACCGCCGCCCTCGGCACCGACCGCCCCTGGTTCGCCATCGGCGGCATCGACCTCGGCAACCTCGACGAGGTCGTCGAGGCGGGCGCCCGCCGGGCCGTCGTCGTCCGGGCGATCACGGAGGCCGACGACCCGAACTCCGCCGCGGCGGAGTTCACCAAGCGCCTGCGCTCTCTCTAGGCGGTTCGGGCGCCCGGCTCACGGCTGTCCAAGGCGTGGACAACAGATCGGCGAAACGGACAAAACCCCCGGCTCTGGTTGGGGGACGGCCCCGACCTGACTAACCTGCCGGGTATGGCCCTAGGAACCGCTTCCACCAGGACTGATCACGCACGCACCGTGCGCGACATGCTCGCCACGGGCAGGACCACGTACTCGTTCGAGTTCTGGGCGCCCAAGACGGAGAAGGGCGAGCGGAACCTGTGGAACGCCCTCCGCAGGATCGAGGCGGTCGCCCCCAGCTTCGTCTCCGTGACGTACGGTGCCGGCGGCTCCACCCGGGCCGGCACGGTGAAGGCGACCGAGCAGATCGCCTCCGACACCACCCTCACCCCGGTCGCCCACCTCACCGCGGTCAGCCACTCCATCGCCGAGCTGCGCAACATCATCGGGCAGTACGCGGACGCCGGGATCCGCAACATCCTCGCGGTCCGCGGCGACCCGCCCGGCGACCCCATGGGCGACTGGGTCGCGCACCCGCAGGGCCTGACGTACGCCGCCGAACTCGTCCGGCTCATCAAGGAGTCGGGCGACTTCTGCGTGGGCGTCGCGGCCTTCCCCGAGATGCACCCGCGTTCCCCGGACTGGGACAGCGACGTGGCGCGCTTCGTCGACAAGTGCCGCGCCGGCGCCGACTACGCGATCACGCAGATGTTCTTCCACCCGGACTCGTACCTGCGTCTGAGGGACGCGGTAGCCAAGGCCGGTTGTGAAACCCCTGTCATTCCCGAGGTCATGCCCGTCACCAGCGTGAAGATGCTGGAACGGTTGCCGCGACTCAGCAACGCCGCCATCCCGGACGCCCTGAAAGAGCGGATCGTCACAGCCAAAGACGATCCGGCCGCTGTACGCTCCATTGGCATTGAGTTCGCCACGGAGTTCTGCGCGAGGCTGCTGGACGAAGGAGTCCCCGGACTTCACTTCATCACCCTGAACAACTCCACCGCGACACTGGAAATCTACGAGAACCTGGGCCCGCACCATGCACCACGGGCCTAGACCGGTCGCACTCGCGTACGACACACTGCGTAGCGGCTAGAGGGAGAGGGGCGTACATGGGCTGGACGGTCCTCTACATCGCGTTCGGTGTCGTCGCGTTGTGGCTGCTGGGTGAGGTACTGCTGCAGTACAAGGCGCGGTTGCGCTGGCGGCTGCTGGCCTTCGCCGGTTTCCTCTGTGTCGTCCTCGGTGTACTGATCCCCAACGTGATCGTCATCGCGCTGGGCGCGATCGGGTTCGCGATCGGGCAGACCTATGTGACGCTGTCGTTCCGCCGGGGCTTCGAGGCCGGCTGGGCCGTCCGCCCGCGTTCCGACGAGGGCGAGGGCGGCGGCAAGCTTCCCAAGCTCCCCAAGGCCGGCAAGAAGCGGCGGCGCGGCGAACCGGACCGCCAGGACCCGACCCTGGAGGTCATGGACCTGGAGGCCACGGCCGGCGGAACGTACCGGCAGGGCGACGACCCGCTCGTCGACGACCACGACGACGACGTGTTCGTCCGCCCGCAGTCCACGCCCGCCACGGCCGGGGCGAGCGCCGTCTACTCCCCGGAGCCCCTGCCGGACGACACCAGCACGTACGGCGTCTACCGCGACGACAACGCCTACGCGGGCACCGCAGGCCAGCCCTACGCGACCGCCGACCAAGCCGCGCAGGACGAGGCCTTCGCCTACTACGGCTACGACCAGCAGGGTTACGGCTACGACCCGAACCAGCAGCAGTACGCCGCCTACTCCGACCCGTACATCGGCACGCAGACGTACGATGCCACGGCCTCGTACGACCAGTCCTACGGCGGCCAGCAGGGATACGGGCAGCAGGGCTACAACCAGGACCAGTACGGCGGCGGCTACGGCGGCGAGACCCCGCCCGGTGGTGTCTGGGTCCCGCAGCAGCGCAACACCGACGACTCGTTCGACGCGTTCGGCACCGACCTCCCGGCGGACCAGCAGTACCCGTACCAGGGCAACGGGAACGGCAATGGCAACGGGAACGGCAACGGCAATGGCCAGAGCGGCTACGACGAGCAGCAGTACCGTTTCTGAAGGGCCGTCCGGCCCTCGGTGAGCCTCACCGCGAGCCTCGGAAGTCCGGTCCCTCCACGATCAGTCCGGCCACCAGCGCGCCCGACATCCCCGCGTGCGGGAGGCCGCCGCCGGGGTGGGACCAGCCGCCGACGGTGAACAGGCCCGGTGTGGCGGTGGAGTTGGACGGGTGCAGCCACCGCCCGTCGGCCGCCGCGAGCGCGGGGGCCGGGACCGCGCCGCCCTCCGCACCGGTCTCCCGCGCGATGTCGGCCGGGGTGCGGACCTCGTGCCACAGGAGGCGGTCCCGCAGGTCGGGTACGGCGCGCTCGGCGGCGGTGATCAGCCGCTCGGCCTGTGGATCGAACACCTCCGACTCGGCCCGACTCCAGTCGGGTTCGGCGGGGACCGTGCAGGTGATCGTGACCGCCTCATGGTCGGAGTCCGGGACCAGTCCCGGATCGTCCGGCCGCAGCACCGTCAGCGTGGGCCGCGCGACCACTCCGTGTGACGGACCGAAGAGGAGGTCCAGCTCGCTGTCGCGGTCGTCCGTGTGCACCACCGTCCGGTGCGCCGTGCTCTCAGGCCGGCCCCCGCGCAGCGCCAGCAGCACGGTCAGCCGACTCGTCGACCCCCGCTGGGCCGGTACGTCGCCCTCACGCCGTACGGCCGTCCCCCGCGCCCAGCGGCCCAGCACCTCGGGCGCGACCCCGGCGACCACGAAGTCGGCCTCGGCCACCGAGCCGTCCGCCAGCTCCACCCCGGCCGCCCTGCCGTCCTTCTCGACGATCCCCGTGACCTCGGCGCCGAAGACGAACTCGACCCTGCGGGCCAGGCACCGTTCGTACAGCGCCCGCGCCAACTCCCGTAGGCCGCCCCGGACGTACCAGGTCCCGAAGGCGTGCTCCAGGTACGGCAGGACAGCCGCGCTCGCCGGGACGGTCCTCGGGTCCAGGCCGTACGCGAGGGCGTGACTCTCCAGCAGGGCCGCGAGCCGGGGGTCGCGCAGCTCCCACGCGCCGACCTCGGCGAGGGTGGAGGCCCGGCGGGTGCGCAGAAGCCGCTTGTGGGGCACCGAGGGGTACGGGTCGCGCTCGGCGAGGACCCGCCAGTCGGACCACAGCGGCTCCTCCAGGAGGGGCCGGCGGGTGCGGTCCCAGGCCTCGCGGGCCCGCACCAGGAAGTCGCCCCAGCGGTCGCCGGTGCCCGGGCCGAGCGCGGTGTCCAGCGCCGCCACCACGCCCGCGCGTGAGGCGTTGGGGAGCGGGAGATCCGTGCCGTCCGCGAAGACGTGCCGGGCCGCCGGGTCCACCTGGACCAGGTCCACGCACTTCTCCAGCGGTTCCTTGCCGGTCTTCAGGAACAGATCGCGGTAGACGGCGGGCAGCGGCAGCAGCCCGGGGCCCGTGTCGAACGCGAAGCCGTCGCGCTCGAAGCGGCCCACCGCTCCGCCGTAGGTCGCCGTGCTCTCGTGCACCACCACGCGGTGGCCCGCGACGGCCAGCCGGGCGGCGGCGGCCATGGCGCCCAGGCCGGCGCCGATCACCACAATCCTTGCCATGTCAGCGACCTTAGCGGGCGCCGCTTTCCTTCTTCGGGCGCGGTCGAGCTCGGGGGGTTCGGTCGGTTGGCGGGTGCGGGTTCTTCGTGGCTTGTCGCGCGATTCCCCGCGCCCCTTGGTGGCGGCTGCGCCGCCGACCAGGGGAGTACGAACGCGGGCGCGATCGTCACCAGTCGGCAACAGACGGGGCTGGGGGTGAGTGCGCAGGGCTGAGTACGCGTACCTATGCGCGGAGATGAGTACCCGTACGGATGGGCTCCCACCTGCGGGAACGGGAGAGTGGAGGCACGGGAAGGGGCGCGGCTCCGGTACCGCCGACACGGGGCGGCGGAACGGGTCTCGCGCTCTTACCGCTCCTTCCGTCGACGTGAGTCGGCGGGAGCGAGGCACGGGGGAACACGGGGGAGTACGGGGGAACGGGGAAGCGCCGGTTCGAGGTGGCCCGCGGGGGACGCGGCCAGTTCGGACCGGCGCTTTCGTGTGTGCCCGGCTCGTGGCGCCCGGCCGGGTCAGCGGTTTCCGCTCACCCGGCCCTGGAGCAGCCGGGACAGTGCCGCGTGGACGTCGTCCAGGGAGCGGTCCGGCTGGAAGGCCTTCCAGTCGAGGGCGGCCACCAGGACCATGCCGACCAGGGCCGACGCCGTCAGGCCGACATCGATCTCGTCGCTGAGCTCGCCCCCCTCGACGCTCTCGCGCAGCACGCCCTCGACGACCGCGACCGCCTCCTGCCGGACGACCATCAGGGTGGACTGCCAGGCGCGGTTGGTGCGCCACAGCTCGGCCACGTAGAGCTGGGTGAAGGACGGGTAGCGGTCGATGAAGACGAGCCCGGCCCGGATCATCGCGTCCAGGGAGTCGACCCTGCTGCCGCCCTCCTTCGCGGTCCGTTCGGCGGCCTCGCGGAGGGAAGCGGTGAGGAGTCCCACGCCGTGCCGCAGCAGCTCCTCGAAGAGGACCGACTTGCTCGCGAAGTTGTAGTAGACCGTGCCCTTGGCGACGCCGGCGCGCTCGGCGATCTCGTCCACCGTGGTGGCGGAGAACCCCTGCTCCGCTATGAGCGTGACGGCCGCCTCGTAGAGTTTCTGCCGGGTCGCCTCGCGGCGGCCCCCGCCTGCGCTGCCGGGGGCGTTGCTGCTTTCCATGGCCCTGATTGTCACAGGAACCGTGCCGTGCGCGGGAACCACGCGGTGCGCGGTCACAGACTCAGCTCCGGGTGCAGCCGGTCCAGGGTCCACACCTGCCTGCGGCGGGCGGACAGGGCGGTCAGCGCGAGGGCGCCGACGGTGAAGGCCACCAGCACCGCGCAGGCCTGCCAGACCGGGCCCAGACCGCCGCCCGTGATGAGCCTGCGCAGCGCGTCGACGACATGGCTCATCGGCAGGAACGGGTGGACCGCGTTGAAGAAGTCCGGGCTGGTCTGCACGGGATACGTGCCGCCCGCGGACGTCAACTGGAGCATCAGGAAGGCGAGGACGAGGATCCGGCCCGCCGCCCCGAAGCGCGCGTTGAGCCACTGCACGATCGCCGCGAAGCACGCCGTCACCAGGAACAGGAAGCCCACCGTCCCGGCCGCCCGCGCCATCTCCAGGCCGACCGCCCAGTGCAGTACGGCCATCAGCGCGACCGTCTGCAGTACGCCCAGCGCGGCCACCGGCAGCCAGCCCGCCAGCGCGATCCGCCACGCCGAGGCGCCCGCCGCGAGGGCCCGCCGGTTGAGCGGCTGGATCAGCATGTACGCCACCATCGCGCCCACCCACAGGGACAGCGGGATGAAGTAAGGGGCGAACCCGGTGCCGTAGTTGGGCGCCTTGTGGAGGTCCCTGCTGGCCAACTGCACCGGGTCGGCCATCACTTCGGTGCGCCGGTCGCGGTCCTTCTCGTCGTAGTCCGGGATCCGCTCGGCCCCGTCGTGCAGTCCTCCCGCGAGCTTCCCGGAGCCGTCGGCGAGCTTGTACATGCCGCCCTTGAGGTCCACCGCGCCCGTCTTCAGGTCGCCGACGCCCGTGTCCAGGTCCTCCGCGCCGGTCTTGGCGGTGCCGAGGCCCGTGTGCAGGGTCTTGGCACCCTTGGCGACCTTCGTGGCGCCCTTGTCGAGCGCGTTCACCTTGGCGACGGCGTCGTCGAGGTCCGTGGAGAGGGTGGGCGCCGCCTTCGCGAGGGCGCGGGCCTGCTTCTCCAGGGTCTCCAGGTCCTTGTCGAAGGCCTTCAGATCACCGCCGTAGTTCTTCACCACCGTGTCGACGTCCTCGGCGAGCACGGCCGCCTCCGCCGCCGCGTCCTTCGCCTTCTTCAGGTCCGCGCAGGCCGCGTCGGGCAGTACCGCCTCCTCGCAGCGCCGCTTGTGGACGTCGTCCAGGGTGTCGGAGGCGGCACGGGTGCCGGTCGCGGCGGCCGGTGCCGTCTCCACGAACGCGTCGAGATGCTCCCGGATCGTGGCCGCCGAGTCGGCGACCAGGGTGGCGGTGTCGGCGATCGTGTCGCCGTTGTCCTCGAGGAAGGGCCGCACCTGGTCCGCCGCCGCGCCGACCTTGTCGGCGAGCTTCCCGGTGCCGTCCGCGACCTGCTGGGCGCCGTCCTCCAGGTCGCCCGCGCCCTCGTCCAGGTCCTTCAGCCCGCCGGACAGCTTCCCGCTGCCCTCCTTGGCCGTCCTCAGACCGTCCGCGAGGTCCTTGGAGCCCTGCTCCGCCTTGTCGATACCGCCCTTGAGGTCGTCGGCGCCGTCCGCCGCCTCCTCGGTCTTCCCGTGGATGTCCGAGAACGAGATGAAGATCCGGTCCAGGAACGACCGCGAGGCCTTCGTCGACGCCGCCGTCCGCACCTCGGAGAACACCGTCCGCGAGATCTGCCCGACGATGTAGTTGTTCGCGTCGTTCGTGCGCACCTGGAGGGCGCCCGTCTCCGGCACGTCCCCCGAGCTGGACGCGATCCGCTCGCTGAAGTCCTCCGGCATCGTCAGCGACAGGTAGTACGTGCCGTCCTCGACGCCCGCCCGGGCCTCGGCGGCGCTCACCCGGTGCCACGCGAAGGTGTCGCTCTCCCGCAGCCCCTTCGCGATGTCGTCACCCGCCGTCAGCCTCTCCTTTCCGACCGACGCCCCCTTGTCGTCGTTCACCAACGCCACGGGGATACGGTCCAGACGGCCGTACGGGTCCCAGAAGGACCACAGGTACAGGGCGCCGTACAGCAGCGGCAGCAGCAGGAGCGAGACCAGCGCGGCGCGCGGCAGCTTCCCCCGGCCGAACCGCCTCAGCTCAAGCGCGGCGAGTCTCGGCGAGCGCATCGGCCGTCTCCTTGTCGTCGTCGGGGTTGTTCTCGCTGTCGGGGTTCGTCTCGCCCACGGCTTCCGTGGACTCGCTCACGGTCTCCGGCGGCGCGCTCACGGCTTCCGGCGGCGCGCTCACGGCTTCCGACGGCTCGCTCACGGTCTCCGGCGGCGCGGTCGACACCACGACCGCCCCTTCGGGGGCCTCGCTGCACACCGCCACCACCGTGATCCCGGACTCGGCCAGGGACCTCAACAGGGCCCAGATCTCGGCCCGTTCGGCGTCGGAGAGCTTCAGATCGGTGTCGTCGACGCCGAGCAGCCGGGGCCCGCCGATGAGGGCGAGGGCGACGGACAGCCGCAGGGCCTCCGTCCGGTCCAGGTCGCGCACGGCGGTCCGGGAGCCCTTGGGCAGGGCCTCGCGGTCGAGCCCGGCGGCGGTCAGGGCGGCCTCGATCCGGTCCTTCGTCTCGGCGGCGCGCTCGGCCCGGGGCCGCAGCAGCCCGCGCAGGGAGCCGTCGAACCGCCGCCGCAGCAGCGCCCGTTCACGCAGGTGCTCGCCGACGGTCAGAGCCGGGTCGAGGTCGGTCACGCCGGGGACATGGGCGAGGGCGCTGATCCGGCGCACGGCCGCCATCCGCTTCGGCAGCTCCAGGGAGCCGACCGTGGCCCGGCCCTCGCTCGGCTTCATCCGCCCGGTGAGCGCGAGCAGCAGAGAGGTCCGGCCCGACCCGGACGGCCCCTCCACCGCGACCAGCGAGCCGGCCTCCACGTCGAACCCGACACCCCGGAACGCCCAGCCGCGCGGCCCCTTGAGCCCGAACCCCTCGGCACCGACGGCGACACCGCGGGCCGTCCCCCGCCCCGCGTCCGCCTCCTCTGGCTCTGCCATCCCCCAAGCCCCTTCTTCGTTCCGCGTTGCTCTTCGACACTTTTGAACTGACTGGTCAGTGCAAAAGCTACTGCGAACCTTTGATCGAAGCAAAAGCGCAGGTCAGAACGGATTGTCAGTGGCATACCTCACGATGGGCACATACGGCACCTCGTGTCAGAGCGTGTCGTCCGAAGACGACAGGAGGATCGTCATGGCCACCCACCACGCAGCAGCCGCCAACCGGCGCCGCGCCCCCGGCCCTGCCCCCTCACTGACCGGCCCGGCGAGCGACGTGCACCCCGTGCTGCGCCGGGCGACGGCCCCGCCCGCCGCCCTCGACCTGCTCGCCCAGGCCCGCTCCGGACTCGACGAGGCGTCCGCACACCTGACACCCAACGAGCGGTACGCCACCGCCCACCTGGCCGCCCTGCGCACCGCCGCCGCGGTGCTCGCCGCCCGGGGCCGCCCCGAACTCACCCCGAAGCGCCGGGCCAAGATCCGCAGCGCCTGGGAGGTGCTCCCCGAGATAGCCCCCGAACTCGCCGAGTGGAGCGCGCTGTTCGCCTCCGGTGCCGCCCGCCGCGCGCGTGCCGAGGCGGGCATACAGGGCGCGGCGAGCGCGCGGGACGCCGACGACCTCATCCGCGACGTGGCGATGTTCCTGCGCCTGGTCGAACGGATGCTGGTGCTCCAGCCGGTGCTGCCGCAACCCCGGCAGGACGGCGGTCCGGGCGTCCCGGACGCGGGCTGATGAACCGCCCCGGCGCCGCGCATTAGGGTTGGGTCGTTCGCACCCTCCGCCACGGCCCCCGGGCCCGGCGGAGACGCAAGCCCATCGCTCCGCCGCACATCGGGCGGTGCCGCGCCGAGGAGTCAACTGCCGTGTCGGAACCGATGCGACCCCGCGCCTCCCTCCGTACCGCCGTGGTCTGGGAGGTCCTCCAGGACGCCCTCGACCGCCGGGTGAAGGCCGCGGGACGTGAGTCGCTCGACGTGCTGGACACCGGGGGCGGCAGCGGCAAGTTCGCGGTCCCCGTGGCCCGCCTCGGCCACCGCGTCACCGTCGTCGACCCCAGCCCGAACGCGCTGTTCGCGCTGGAGCGCCGGGCCGCCGAGGCCGGCGTCGCCGACCGTGTGCGGGGCGTCCAGGGCGACGCCCACGGCCTCTTCGACGTCGTCGAGCGCGGCGGGTACGACGCCGTGCTCTGCCACGGCGTCCTGGAGTACGTGGACGACCCCGCCGAGGGCATCGGCAACGCGGTCGCCGCGCTGCGCCCCGAGGGCGTGCTCAGCCTGCTCGCCTCCGGTCTGGGCGGCGCGGTGCTCGCGCGGGCCCTCGCCGGACACTTCAAGGAGGCCCGGCAGGCGCTCGACGACCCGAACGGACGCTGGGGCGAGGGTGATCCGGTTCCCCACCGCTTCACCGCCGAACAGCTCACCGCGCTCGTCGAGGACGCGGGCCTTCAGGTCGCCGCCGTGCACGGGGTCCGGGTCTTCGCCGACCTGGTCCCCGGCGTCCTCGTCGACACCGAGCCCGGCGCCCTGGACGCCCTGCTCAAGCTGGAGGCGGCGGTCGCCGAACTGCCCGCCTTCCACGCCGTGGCCACGCAACTTCATGTGCTGGGTGAGACGCGAGGGGCCGCCGGCGCCTGAGCCGTCTCCCGCGGCGGAGGAGGGTGACCCGCTGATCAGGGGCTCGGCGGCGGATGGAGTACGCCACAGGCCCCCCGATCGGGCGCTCGGAGCCGTATGATCGAGGGAGACCGTTCCGGCATGACGGGCCGTCCGCTGGGGAATTCACACCTCAGCGGGTCGGGGTGCCATGGCGGGTTCCGGTTGGCGAATTGGCGTAGAGGGGCGGGTTTCAAGGGGGCGATTCCCTGCCTATCCTGAAGAGGACCCCCCGGGTCGCTCCGGCGACCGCACGATGAGGAGGACTCCGTGCCGCTCTCAGAGCACGAGCAGCGCATGCTCGAGCAGATGGAGCGAGCGCTGTACGCCGAAGATCCCAAGTTCGCGTCAGCGCTCGAGGGAAGCGGGCTGCGTACGTACACCCGGCGGCGGGTCTACCAGGCGGTCGCGGGCTTTCTGGTGGGTATCGCGCTCCTCATGGCCGGAATGGTCGCACAGCAGATCTGGGTCAGCGTGGTGGGGTTCCTCGTCATGCTGGGCTGCGCCGTGCTCGCCGTCACCGGTTGGCGCAAGGCCCCCAAGCCGGGTGAGCAGCCCACCGGTGCCACAGGCTCCGCCGGTGCGAGTCGTCAGACACGACAGCGCCGCTCCATGATGGACCGAATCGAACAGCGCTGGCAGCGCCGTCGTGACGAGCAGGGCGGCCACTGAGCCCGCCGGACAGCCGATCCGACAGCCATAGCTGAACACGTACGAAGGGTGACCACCCAAGGGGCGGTCACCCTTCAAGCACGCCCGCAAGCGGACCTGGGCCCCGCACCCGCACAAGCACGTCCGTGCGCACGACCCGCGCGCCCTGTATGGGGCCGCGCGCTTGTACGGGGCCGTTCCTGTACGCGTCTGCCCCCCTGCATCCGTTCGCGCCTGAACGGCGTCCATCCCCTGCACGCGTCCGTCCCCCGCACGCGTCTGCCCCTGAGCGCGTCCGTCTCTTGCGCCCATCCGCCCCCTACACGCGTCCGCCCCCGCCGGGCGGACCCGGCGGGGGCGGACGGATGCGGAGCCCCTAGGTGTTCTGACCCCCCGGCGAGGGGCGTCGCCAGGGCAGCCGTGGCGTCGGGATACGGGCCAGCAGCTCGTCCCTGGTGGCCGCCCAGCGGGCGGAGAGGGCCCAGGCCACCCGGATGGTCGAACGCGGCAGCAACAGCGCCCGGAGCTTCGTCCGGCGGCTGGCGTGCGCCTGGAGGCCCACCCCGACCTGCTGCGCGTCCCGGGCGAGGCCCGCCGGGATCTGCGGACGCGGAGCGAACAGCACCTGCTCCACCGCCGCCGCCACCCGGTGCACCGCGTCCGCGGCCGACGGTTCGAGCTCCCCGAGCCGCACGATCCGCGCGGCTGCCTTGCGGGGCGTCTGCGACTCGTCCGGCGGGATCCCGAAGTCCCACGCCGTGTCGGTCACCTCCTGCCAGGCGGCCAGCGCATGGGCCGCCGCGGCCTCCGTACGGCCGTACGCGGCGGGTCTGCCCGGTGGCGGTGACGGTGGCGCCTGGAAGCCCGCCGGGCCCTCGGACATCTCCCGCGCGACAGCGGGCCCGTGGGCCCCCTTCGGCACCGCCCCGTCATGCGCGCCCAGCCGTTTCGACCGGATCCGCAGCCGCCACAGCATCGGCAGCAACGGGATCGCCACCGCCAGGAGCGCCCCCGGAAGGATCAACAGGGTCCAGGGCGAGAAGAACAGCAGACCCCAGAACGAGCCCTCGTCGTCGTCCGCACCCGCCACGGCCGCCGCGGACTCGCTCCCGCAGGCCCCGAGCTTCGCCTCCTGCGGGGTGCAGCTCTCGCTCGCCGACGGCTCGGCCGACGGCGCCGTGGACGCCGACTGCGAGGGCCGGGGCACCTCGGGCAGACCGCCGGTGCCCGTGTCCTCCGGCACCGTGTACGGAGGAGTCGTGCCCCGGTTGGGGGTCGGCTCGAATCGGGTCCAGCCCACACCCTCGAAGTACAGCTCCGGCCAGGCGTGCGCGTCGCGCAGGCCCACCGACATCGTGCCGTTCGTCTGCGGAGTACCGGGGGTGAAGCCCACCGCCACCCGGGCCGGTATGCCCAGCGTGCGGGCCATCGACGCCATCGCGAAGGAGAAGTGGACGCAGAAGCCCTCCTTCTCCTGGAGGAACCGGGCTATCGCCCGCGCGCCCGTGCCGGACCGCACCTCGGTGTCGTACGTGAACTCGCCGCTGAACGCGAACCAGTCCTGGAGCTTCACCGCCCGCTCGTAGTTGTTCGTCGCGCCCTTGGTGACCTCCAGCGCCGTCTGCGCCACCACCGGCGGCAGCGAGGCGGGCACCTTGGTGTACTCCCGCTGGAGGGAAGGCGGCGGCTCCGGGGCCGAGGCCAGCTGCTCCGCCGTGGGCCGCACGATCAGGCTCTCGATCTTGTACTGCGCGCCCCTGGTGTCCTGGTCGTGGTCGCCGACGAGGGTGCGCCCCACGGGCTCGTACCGCCAGTCGCCGCCGATCTCCACGCTGGTCACCGGATACGGCATCGGCAGCCAGTCCTGCTCGTAGTCGTCCGCCGCGACGACCCGGGTCTCGATCGTGGTCCGCTTGACGTCCGGGGCGAGGCCGATCGGGGTGCCGAAGTCGTCCGGCACCTCGGTGATGGAGCGCTCGGTCGGCTTCCAGGAGGTGCCGTCGAAGTCGTCCAGGGAGACGATCCGCAGATACATCTCCTGAATGTTCTCCGTGTTGGTGCGATAGGACAGGACCTGGCGGTCCTCGTCCACGTTCAGGCTGTCGCGCAGTGACACCAGGGGGTTCACCGCGGAGATCGTGCCGCCGCCACCGGAGCCCCCGCCGATGCCGGCGCCCGTGCCGTCCAGCAGCCCGCCGTCGGGGGAGGGCAGCGGCACCAGCAGGGCGATGCCCAGCGCGACCGCGCCGATCCGCCGCCCGGTGCGCACCGGGGCCACGGCGGAGCCCGCGGACTCCGCGCGCGGGCCGTGGGACGCGCCGCCGAAGACCCGGCCCCACTGCGAGAGCCGGTCACGGCTCTCGGCCAGGAGCAGCAGCAGATAGCCGGCGGAGGCCAGCAGGAACCACAGCCACGCGGAGCCGTCGGAGAGCCCCGCGGCGACCGAGTACAGCGCGAGCAGCGGCAGACCGGCCGGGGCCGCGCTGCGGAACGTCACCGCGAGCGCGTCGACCATCAGGCCGATCACCAGGACACCGCCGATGATCATCAGCTGGATGCCGTCGCTCAGGGGCGCCGGGATCGCGTACCGCCCGACGTCCTCGGCGCCGCTCTGCAGCAGTGTCGCGAAGTGCTGGAACGCCTCCGGGCCGGGGACGATCCCGGCCACCGCCTGCTCCCGGGCGAAGACCAGCGTCAGCATCATCAGGGTGACCAGCGCCTGCGCGGCCACGGTCAGCGGCCGGGCCAGCGGGACCCGCCGCGTGAGCGCTCCCACGCCGGTCTGCACACCCAGCATGAGGGCGGCCTGGAAGATCCAGGTCGCCGGGTCGACCAGCGGCAGCAGCGCGCACGACGCCATGACCGTGGCGGCCCAGGCGCACAGTGCCAGCTTCGCCCGCCCGCTCATGACCGTCCCTCCCTGCCGCTCCCGGACAGCACACCGGTGCGCTGCTGGTCCGCCTGGCGCCACATGTCCGTCAGCGCGGCGCCGCGCGGCACGGTCAGCGCCGTCCAGCCCGCCTCGTGCAGCAGCCGCAGCGACTCCTCGCTCGCGCTGCCCGCACCGGGCACCTCGCCCGGTTCGGTCGTCCACGCCTCGCTGTCCAGCAGGAAGGCGACCGCCCCGCCGCTGCGCTGACGCATCTTGCCGATCACCGTCGCCTGCTCCTCGTCGAGGTCGCCGAGGAAGGCGACCAGCAGCCCCTCGTTGCCGCCGCGCAGCACGTCGTACGCGGGCGACAGACCCACGCCGTCCGAGTGGTCGATCACCGCGAGGGTGTCCATCATCAGCCCGGCCGCGTCCGCGGACTCCTGGCTGGCGCCCGCGAACCCGTCGGCGCCCTCGCCGGGCACCGAGTTGCCGGTGTCCGTCAACAGCCGTACCGAGAAGCCTCGTTCGAGCATGTGGACCAGCATGGAGGCGGCGCCGGAGACGGCCCACTCGAAGGCCGAGTCCGGGCCCGCGCCGAGATACGCCTCGGCCCGGGTGTCCAGCAGCACCGTGCAGCGGGCGCGCTGCGGCTGCTCCTCGCGGCGCACCATCAGCTCGCCGTAGCGCGCGGTCGAGCGCCAGTGCACCCGGCGCAGGTCGTCGCCGTGCCGGTACCCGCGCGGGATGATGTCGTCCTCGCCCGCCAGGGCCAGCGAGCGGTGCCTGCCGTCGCCGTACCCCTTCGCCTCCCCGCTCAGCCGCACCGGCGGCAGCGCGTCCACACGCGGGACGACCGTCAGGGTGTCGTACGTGGAGAAGGACCGGGTCAGCTCGCACATGCCGAACGGGTCGGTCAGACGCAGCTGGAGCGGGCCCAGCGGATAGCGGCCCCGCAGATCGGAGCGGACGCGGTACGACACCTCGCGGCGGCCGCCCGCCTCCACCCGGTCCAGCACGAACCTCGGGCGCGGACCGAGCACGTACGGCACCCGGTCCTGGAGCATCAGCAGGCCGGTGGGCAGCCGGGAGACGTTGTCCATCCGCAGATGGACGCGGGCCTCGCTGCCGGCGGGCACGCGCGCGGGGGAGAGGCGGCGGCTGCCCGCGACCCGGTAGCGGGTGCGGTACAGCACGGTCGTGCAGACCAGCGGCAGCACGGCGAGCAGCAGGCCGACGCGCAGCAGATCGCTCTGCCCGAGGACGTACGCGCAGATGGCGGCCGCTATGCCGGCGGCCAGGAAGGAGCGCCCCCGTGTGGTGAGGCCGGAGAGGGCCGTGCGCAGCCCGCCCTTGTCCTGCTCCGGGGCCGGCACCGGCCCGGCGGTGCTCATCCAAGCCTCCGCGGCGGCTGCTGCGGATACGCGGGCGCGGCGTGGACCGAGCCGAAGCCGCTCTGCGCCTGGGGTGCCTGCGGCACGGGCGTGCGCTGGAGGATCTCCTGCACGACCTGCTCCGGCGTACGGCGGTTGAGCTGGGCCTGGGCGGTGGGCAGCAGCCGGTGGGCGAGGATGGCCACGGCGAGCGACTGGATGTCGTCCGGCAGGGCGTACTCCCGGCCGCTCAGGGCGGCGGTGGCCCTCGCGGCGCGCAGCAGATGCAGCGTGGCGCGCGGCGAGGCGCCGAGTCTGAGGTCCGGGTGGCTGCGGGTGGCGCCGACCAGGTCCACCGCGTACCGCCGGACCGTTTCCGCGACGTGCACCGTGCGGACGGCCTCGATCAGCTTCACGATCTCGTGCGCGTGCGCCACCGGCTGCATGTCCTCCAGCGGCGAGGCCCCGCCGTGGACGTCGAGCATCTGCAGCTCGGCCTCCGGGCTGGGGTAGCCGACGGAGACACGGGCCATGAAGCGGTCCCGCTGGGCCTCCGGCAGGGGGTAGGTGCCCTCCATCTCGACCGGGTTCTGCGTCGCCACCACCATGAAGGGGGTCGGCAGCTCGTACGTCGTGCCGTCGATCGTGACCTGGCGCTCCTCCAGGGACTCCAGGAGCGCGGACTGCGTCTTCGGCGAGGCGCGGTTGATCTCGTCGCCGATCACGATCTGAGAGAAGATCGCGCCCGGCTTGAACTCGAACTCCTTGCGCTGCTGATCCCAGATGGACACACCCGTGATGTCCGAGGGCAGCAGGTCCGGCGTGAACTGAATACGTCGCACGGAGCAGTCGATGGACCGCGCCAGTGCCTTGGCCAGCATGGTCTTGCCGACGCCGGGGACATCTTCGATCAGAAGATGCCCTTCGGCGAGCAGCACGGTCAGCGAAAGCCGTACGACCTCAGGCTTGCCCTCGATCACTCCTTCGACCGAACTGCGGACTCGCTCCACAGTGCTGGTCAGATCAGTGAGGCTCGCTCGATCGTCATAGGTCGTCACCCGGCCCTCCTCGGCCCGTTCTTTCTCCGGGCCGTCGCTCTGCGATGCGGACCGGCCCACCCCGAAACACGGACACCACGCGCGAACTGCTCAGCGTGACGTCACACCAGCATTCTTGCTGCCGTTACCAATCCGTGTCACTCGCCTGTGGATAACAGTCCGCGATATGTCAGCTTTGCGGTCTTTTGAAGGCCGAGATGCCAGCAGATTGACAGGAAACCAGGGCTGCGCGGGACCGTCCTCGGGGGGTAGGAGAGCGGTCCCGGTGGCCCGGTTCGACGGCGCTCAGGCCGGATCGATCTCCCGGAGCAGGCCCGTCTTCACATCGAAGACGAAGCCGCGCACATCGTCGGAGTGCAGCAGGAACGGGTTGGTGCGCACCCGCTGCATGGACTGCCGTACGTCCTGGTCCACGTCCCGGAAGGACTCCACCGCCCAGGCCGGACGCTGGCCGACCTCCGCCTCCAACTCGGTGCGGAAGTCCTCGGTGAGCGCCTCCAGGCCGCAGCCGGTGTGGTGGATGAGGACCACGCTGCGGGTGCCGAGCTTGCGCTGGCTGATGGTGAGGGAGCGGATCACGTCGTCGGTGACCACACCGCCCGCGTTGCGGATGGTGTGGCAGTCGCCCAGCTCCAGGCCGAGCGCGTCGTGCAGGTCGAGGCGGGCGTCCATGCAGGCCACGACCGCGACACGGAGGACGGGACGGGCATCCATCCCGGGGTCGGTGAACGCGGCCGCGTACCGCTCGTTCGCCTCGACGAGACGGTCGGTGACGGTGCCGTCGGATATGGCGCCTTCGGGCCCGGTGGGAACTGCTGCGGAGGTCGTCATAACCATGACGGTACTGGTCACGCCCGCTGGGGGCGCTCTGTGAGAGAGGACAAAGAACGTCATTGAGCCTTGTTGTGAGGTAACCCACAGGAGTGGCCGCATCACGGCCGTACGGGTGATTTCTCCGGATCCGCGGCTTCGCCCGGAGGCGGTGCCGCGCCGCGCAGGCCGGTTGATTGACCGCGAGAAGCCGTGGACTAGAGTGACGCGGAGCGGGAGGCGAGGCCCCCCGCTGGACTGAAATCCCCAGGAGATCCGGTGACAGCCCGGCGATCTCCCCGCGTGCGCGGCGCGTACGTGCGGCTCGCGCCGGACCTGAGAGGGCCCCTTGAGCAACAGCCGCCACGTCCCCGTCATGCTCCAGCGATGCCTGGACATGCTGGCCCCGGCCCTCACGGAGCCCGGCGCGGTGGTGGTCGACTGCACCCTCGGCCTCGGCGGCCACAGCGAGGCCCTCCTCACCCGGTTCCCCGAGGCCCGGCTCGTCGCCCTCGACCGCGACAAGGAGGCCCTGCGCCTCTCCGGCGAACGGCTTGCCCCCTACGGCGAGCGCGCCACCCTCGTGCACGCCGTCTACGACGAACTCCCCGACGTCCTCGACCGCCTGGGCCTCCCGCGCGTCCAGGGCATCCTGTTCGACCTCGGCGTCTCCTCCATGCAACTCGACGAGGCCGACCGGGGCTTCGCGTACGCCCAGGACGCCCCCCTCGACATGCGGATGGACCAGACGACCGGCATCAGCGCGGCCGAGGTCCTCAACACCTACGCGCCGGGCGAACTCGTGCGGATCCTCAGGGCGTACGGCGAGGAGAAGCAGGCCAAGCGGATCGTCTCCGCGATCGTGCGCGAGCGCGACAAGGAGCCCTTCACCGACAGCGCCCGCCTCGTCGAACTGATCCGCGACTCCCTGCCGCAGGCGGCCAAGCGCACCGGCGGCAACCCCGCCAAGCGCACCTTCCAGGCGCTGCGCATCGAGGTCAACGGCGAACTCACCGTCCTGGAACGGGCGATTCCCGCCGCCGTGAAGGCCCTCGCGGTCGGCGGCCGGATCGCCGTGCTGTCGTACCACTCCCTCGAAGACCGTCTGGTGAAGCAGGTGCTCGCGGCCGGCGCCGCCACCACCGCGCCCCCCGGACTGCCCGTCGTCCCCGAGCGCTATCAGCCGAGGCTCAAGCTCCTCACCCGTGGTGCCGAACTTCCCACCGAGGAAGAGGTCGCCGAGAACCGGCGCGCCGCCCCCGCGCGTCTGCGCGGGGCGGAACGCGTACGGGAGAACCTCGAATGAGGCGTACGAGGCGGCCGCACACGGTGTGTGAAGGGGACGGTGAGTGAGTCCGACAAGCGAACTCGCGGGGACGGTGAGTGAGTCCGGAAACCGAACTCACAAGGAGGCCTCGTGAGCAGGAAACCCGAACTGAGAGGCCGGGCCGCCCGTCTCGCGCGGCTCCTGCCCACCCGGCCCAAGGGCGCCGCGCGCACCCCGTTCGTCCTCCTCGTCGTCCTGCTCCTGGGCGGCGGCCTCATCGCCCTCCTCGTGCTGAACTCCGCGCTCAGTGAAGGTTCGTTCAAGCTCGACGACCTCCAGGACGACGTGAAGAGCTACACCGACGAGGAACAGGCGCTCCAGCGGGACGTGGACGCCTACTCCGCGCCCGACGCCCTCCAGCGCCGCGCCCGCGAGCTGGGCATGGTCCCCGGCGGCGACCCGGCCTTCCTGGACCCCGACGGCACGGTCAAGGGCGTACCGAGCGCCGCCCAGCAGTCCGTGGCCCGTATGCCGCTCGTCCTCGCGCCCGAGATCCTCGACCCCGGCCCGCCCACGAGCCCGACCCCCACGCCCTCGGCGACTCCGACTCCGACTCCGACTCCGACGCCGTCGGCGCAGAGGCAGACTCCGGCGCCTGCGGCCACCCCCACCCCCACTCCCACCCCCACGCCGACCGCGACCCCCACCCCCATCGGCGCGTCCGTGCACTCCCCCCAGCTCCCGACGACCCCCGGCAGGTGACGGAAGTGGCCGATTCAGGCAGGCAGCCCCCCCGCCGCCGCGTACCGGGACCCGCCCGGCCCGTGCGTCCGGGCGGCCAACAGCGCCGGCCGGGCCCCGGCGCCCGCCCCACCGCGCAGCGCCGCCCCGCCTCGCCCCGGCAGCCGGCCGCGCGCACCATCCGCCTGGGCAGCCCGCGCCCCCGGCTGCGCATGGTGAGTCTCGCGCTGACCCTGGTGATGATCGCCTTCGTCGTGCGGCTGCTCCAGGTGCAGGCCGTCGACGCGAGCGAGTACGCCGCCAAGGCCGACCGCAACCGTTACGTCGGCCGGGTGCTGGCCGCCGAACGCGGCGGGATCACCGACCGCAACGGCGTCGACCTGGCGATCAGCACCGACGCCAACGACATCACGGCCGACCCGACGATGTTCACGCGCGAGCAGTTGAAGGTCGACGACGGGCCCGAGCAGGCCGCCGCGCTCCTCGCCCCGATCCTCGGCGCGGACCAGGAGACGCTCACCAAGAGGCTGAGCACCAAGAACACGCGCTATGTGCTGCTCGCCCGCCGCCAGACCCCCCAGGTCTGGAACCAGATCAGTGATCTGAAGTCCGCGCTCGTCCAGCGGGCCAGGGAGGAGAAGGGCACGGTCAACGTCCTGGCCGGCGTCTTCCAGGAGCCCAGCAGCAAGCGCGTGTACCCCAACGGCGATCTCGCCGCCGGGATACTGGGCTGGGTCAACTCCGAGGGCAAGGGCGGGGGCGGCATCGAGCAGCAGTTGAACAACCGTCTGGCGGGCAAGGACGGCAAGATCCGCTACGCCCAGTCCGGCGGCCGTCTGGTGCCCACCGCGGGCTCCACCGAGACCCCCGCCGTGGCCGGCTCCGACGTCGAGCTGACCATCGACCGCGACATCCAGTGGGCCGCGCAGAACGCCATCACCGAGCAGGTGAAGAAGTCCAAGGCCGACCGCGGCTACGTGATAGTGCAGGACACCCGCACCGGCGAGATCCTCGCGATGGCCAACTCGCCCGGCTTCGACCCCAACGACCTCACGAAGGCGAACCCGGACGCGCTCGGCAACGCGGCCCTCCAGGACGCCTACGAGCCCGGCTCCACCGCCAAGGTCATGTCGATGGCCGCCGTCCTGGAGGAGAACGTCGCCACGCCCGGCACGCACGTCACCGTGCCCAACCGGCTGCACCGCGGCGACCGGCTCTTCAAGGACGACATCGACCACCCGACCTGGTACCTGACGCTCAACGGCGTCCTCGCCAAGTCCAGCAACATCGGCACCATCCTCGCCACCGGCGAACTCGGCAGGAACCAGCAGGAGTCCAACAAGATCCTCTACAACTACCTGCGCAAGTTCGGCATCGGCGACCCCACCGGCCTCGGTTTCCCCGGCGAGACCAAGGGCATCCTCGCCGCGCCCGGCGACTGGTCGACCTCCCAGCAGTACACGATCCCTTTCGGCCAGGGCGTGTCGATAAACGCCATGCAGGCGGCCTCCGTCTACTCGACGATCGCCAACGGCGGCGTACGCGTGGAGCCGACCCTCGTCCGGGGCACCAAGGGTCCGGACGGCCGCTTCACCCCCTCTCCCAAGCCCGGGAAGACGCGGGTCGTGAGCGAGAAGACGGCGAAGACCCTCGCCCGGATGCTGGAGTCCGTGGTGGACGACGAGGAGGGTACGGGCACGAAGGCACGCATCCCCGGCTACCGGGTCGCGGGCAAGACGGGTACGGCCAACCGTGTGGATCCGGCCACCGGCAGATACCGCGGCTACACCTCGTCGTTCGCCGGGTTCGCGCCCGCCGACAAGCCGAGGATCACCGTCTACTGCGCGATCCAGAACGCCACCAAGGGCAACTACTTCGGCGGCCAGATCTGCGGACCCATCTACAAGGAGGTCATGGAGTTCGCCCTGAAGACCCTCCAGGTCCCGCCCACCGGGGCGAAGCCCGCGAATCTGCCCGTCGCCTTCACCCCCTGAGGCCCGCGACCAGGCCACCCGCCTCCCGACGACCTGCCGATCCGCCCGCCGACCAGCGCAACCAGCCAGGAACCGACTCGTGACCATGATCACTCCCGACCCCGGGAACCAAGCACCACGGCCCCGCTCGCACAAACCCTCGCTTCGCTCCGGCGGGGGTGCGCCCGGTACGCTCACCGCCGTGCCACACGCTGATCAGTCCCAAACCACCCAGAAGGGCGTTCCTGTGACATATCCGGGACCGCCCAGGCCGACCCAGGTCTCCGCCACACCCCTCGCGGAGCTCGCCGGCCAGGTGGGTGCCGAGCAGCCGGGGGGCGTCGCGGAGGTCACGGGCATCACCCATGACTCGCGTGCCGTCCGCCCCGGCGATCTGTACGCCGCCCTGCCCGGTGCCCGTCTGCACGGCGCCGACTTCGTGGACCAGGCGGTCGGCCTCGGCGCCGTCGCCGTGCTCACCGACCCGAGCGGCGCCGAGCGTGCCGCCGCCGCCGGACTCCCCGCGCTCGTCGTGGAGAACCCCCGCGCGCGGATGGGCGAACTGGCGGCCACGATCTACGGCCGGCCGGGCCGCGATCTGCTCCAGATCGGCATCACCGGCACCTCCGGCAAGACCACCACCGCGTACCTGGTCGAGGGCGGCCTGAGGACCGTCCGCTCCACCGGCCTCATCGGCACGGTCGAGATGCGCATCGGCGACGAGCGCATCAAGTCCGAGCGGACCACGCCCGAAGCCACCGACCTCCAGGCCCTGTTCGCGGTCATGAGCGAACGCGGTGTCGACTCGGTCGTCATGGAGGTCTCCAGCCACGCGCTGGTCCTCGGCCGAGTCGACGGTTGCGTCTTCGACGTGGCGGTCTTCAACAACCTCAGCCCGGAACACATGGAGTTCCACTCCGGCATGGAGGACTACTTCCAGGCCAAGGCGGGGCTCTTCACACCGGAACGCAGCAGGCTCGGCGTCGTCAATGTCGACGACGAGTACGGTCGCCGGCTCGTCGACGAGGCCACGGTCCCGGTCGTCACGTTCTCGGCCGAGGGGCACCCCGACGCCGACTGGCGCGCCGAGGACGTCCGGGTCGGGCCGATGGACTCGACGTTCACGGCGGTCGGCCCCAAGGGCGAGCGGATCACCGCCAGGTCGCCGCTGCCGGGCACCTTCAACGTCGCCAACACGCTGGCGGCCGTCGTCGCGCTGGCCGTCGCCGGGATCGACCCGCAGACCGCCGCCGACGGTATCGCCGCCGTCCCCGGCGTGCCGGGCCGGCTGGAGCGCGTGGACGCCGGTCAGCCGTATCTCGCGGTCGTCGACTACGCCCACAAGACGGACGCCGTGGAGTCGGTCCTCAAGGCGCTGCGCAAGGTCACCGAGGGCAACCTGCACGTCGTCCTCGGCTGCGGCGGCGACCGGGACACGACCAAGCGCGGGCCGATGGGCGCCGCCATGGCCCGGCTCTCCGACACCGCCGTACTGACCTCCGACAACCCCCGCTCCGAGGACCCCCTCGCGATCCTCGCGACCATGCTCGAAGGCGCGGCGTCCGTGCCGTCGCACGAGCGCGGCGAGGTCCTCCTCTTCGAGGACCGGGCCGCCGCGATCGCCGCGGCGGTGGCCCGCGCGCGGCCGGGCGACACCGTGCTGGTCGCGGGCAAGGGCCATGAGCAGGGCCAGGACATCGCCGGCGTGGTCCGTCCCTTCGACGACCGCCAGGTGCTTCGCGAAGCTATCCAGCAGACCCAGGGATGAACTTGTGATCGCCCTCTCTCTCGCCGAGATCGCAGAAGTCGTCGGCGGGCAGACGCACGACATACCGGATCCGTCGGCGCGGGTCACCGGACCGGTCGTCCGGGACTCCCGCGAGGTGGAGCCCGGCAGCCTCTTCGTCGCCTTCGCGGGCGAGCGCGTGGACGGACACGACTTCGCGGCCGCGGTCGTCGAGGCGGGTGCGGCAGCGGTGCTGGCGTCCCGTCCCGTCGGCGTGCCCGCGATCGTCGTGACCGACGTCCAGGCAGCGCTCGGCGCCCTCGCCCGGCACGTCGTCGAGAAGCTCGGCACGACCCTCGTGGCCCTCACCGGCTCCGCGGGCAAGACCAGCACCAAGGACCTGATCGCCCAGGTGCTCCGGACCAAGGCCCCGACGGTGTTCACGCCCGGCTCCCTCAACAACGAGATCGGGCTGCCCCTCACCGCGCTCAGCGCCACGGAGGAAACCCGTTTCCTGGTCCTGGAGATGGGCGCCCGGGGCATCGGCCACATCAAGTACCTCACCGACCTGACGCCGCCGAAGGTCGGCCTCGTGCTGAACGTCGGCACCGCCCACATCGGCGAGTTCGGCGGCCGCGAGCAGATCGCGCAGGCCAAGGGCGAGCTGGTGGAGGCACTTCCCCCGGCGAGCGAGGGCGGCGCCGCGATCCTCAACGCCGACGACCCCCTGGTCCGGGCCATGGCGTCCCGTACGAAGGCCCGGGTGCTCCTCTTCGGAGAGTCCGGCGAAGCGGACGTACGCGCCGAGAACGTGACGCTCACGGACGCGGGACAGCCCGCGTTCAGGCTTCACACACCCTCCGGTGCAAGCGATGTGACCATGCGCCTGTACGGTGAGCACCACGTGTCGAACGCGCTCGCCGCGGCCGCCGTCGCCCATGAGCTGGGCATGTCCGTAAGTGAGATCGCCACCGCGCTCTCCGAGGCGGGCTCCCTCTCCCGCTGGCGCATGGAGGTCACCGAGCGCCCGGACGGCGTGACGGTCGTCAACGACGCCTACAACGCGAACCCCGAGTCCATGCGAGCGGCCCTGCGCGCGCTCGCGGCCATGGGCAAGGGGCGGCGGACCTGGGCGGTGCTCGGCAAGATGGCCGAGCTCGGGGACGAATCGCTCGCCGAGCACGACGCGGTCGGACGGCTCGCCGTCCGGCTCAATGTCGGCAAGCTCGTCGCGGTCGGGGGCAGGGAAGCGTCCTGGCTGCAACTGGGCGCATATAACGAGGGTTCGTGGGGTGAGGAGTCGGTGCACGTGTCCGACGCACAGGCGGCGGTCGACCTGTTGCGCAGTCAGTTGCGCCCGGGAGACGTCGTACTCGTGAAGGCGTCCCGGTCGGTCGGGCTCGAGAGCGTGGCGCAGGCGCTGCTCGACAGCGGCAACGAGGGTGAGGTTGCCGCCCGATGATGAAGCAGATCCTGTTCGCGGGAGTCATTGGCCTCTTCCTGACCCTGGTCGGCACCCCGCTGCTGATCAAGCTGCTGGCCCGCAAGGGCTACGGCCAGTACATCCGCGACGACGGCCCGCGCACGCACGGCAGCAAGCGCGGTACGCCGACGATGGGCGGTATCGCCTTCATCCTGGCGACGATCGCCGCGTACTTCCTGTCCAAGCTGATCACGGGCTACACGCCGACCTTCTCCGGTCTGCTGGTGCTCGGCCTGATGGGCGGCATGGGCCTCGTCGGCTTCCTCGACGACTACATCAAGATCGTCAAGCGCCGTTCGCTCGGTCTGCGGGCCAAGGCCAAGATGGCAGGCCAGCTGATCGTCGGTATCGGCTTCGCGGTCCTCGCGCTGCAGTTCCCGGACGCCCGCGACCAGACGCCGGCCTCCACCAAGATCTCCTTCGTCGAGGACTTCGGCTGGACCATCGGCCCGGTGCTGTTCGTCATCTGGGCCCTGTTCATGATCCTCGCCATGTCGAACGGCGTGAACCTGACCGACGGTCTGGACGGCCTCGCCACCGGCGCCTCCGTCCTCGTCTTCGGCGCCTACACCTTCATCGGCGTCTGGCAGTTCCAGGAGTCCTGCGCCAACACGGAGACGCTGACCAACCCGGCGGCCTGCTTCGAGGTACGAGATCCGCTCGACCTGGCGATCGTCGCCTCCGCGCTGATGGGCGCCTGTCTCGGCTTCCTGTGGTGGAACACCTCGCCGGCCAAGATCTTCATGGGTGACACCGGCTCGCTGGCCCTCGGCGGCGCGCTCGCCGGTCTCGCGATCTGCTCCCGCACCGAGCTGCTCCTCGCGCTCCTCGGCGGTCTGTTCGTCCTCATCACCATGTCGGTCGTCATCCAGGTCGGCTCGTTCCGCCTCACCGGCAAGCGCGTCTTCCGTATGGCACCCCTCCAGCACCACTTCGAGCTCAAGGGGTGGTCCGAGGTCCTTGTCGTGGTCCGCTTCTGGATCATCCAGGGCATCTGTGTGATCGTCGGACTGGGCCTCTTCTACGCGGGATGGGCGGCCGAGAAGTGACCGACTGGCAGGGCAAGCGCGTCACCGTCGCCGGGCTCGGCGTCTCCGGTATCCCGGCGGCCAAGGTCCTGCACGGCCTCGGCGCGGCCGTCACGGTCGTCAACGACGGCGACGACGACCGCGCCCGGACGCAGGCCGCCGAACTGGAGGCGCTCGGCATCACCGTCCGCCTCGGCGACGGCGCGACCCTGCCGGAGGGCACCGAACTCGTCGTCACCACCCCCGGCTGGAAGCCGGACAAGCCGCTGTTCTCGGCGGCCCGCGCGGCCGGTCTGGAGATCTGGGGCGACGTCGAACTGGCCTGGCGGCTGCGGGGCCCTGACGCGGCCCCCTGGCTGGCCGTCACCGGCACCAACGGCAAGACCACGACCGTCCAGATGCTCGCCTCGATCCTGACGGCGGCGGGCCTGCGCACGGCCGCCGTCGGCAACATCGGGGTCTCGCTGCTGGACGTCGTCCTCGGCGACGAGCAGTACGACGTCCTGGCGGTGGAGCTGTCCAGCTACCAGCTCCACTGGTCGCCCTCCCTGCGCGCCCACTCCGCCGTGGTCCTCAACCTCGCCCCCGACCACCTCGACTGGCACGGCTCCATGGAGGCGTACGCCGCCGACAAGGGCCGCGTCTACGAGGGCAACCGGGTCGCCTGCGTCTACAACGTGGCCGACAAGGCCACCGAGGACCTGGTGCGCGAGGCGGACGTCGAAGAGGGCTGCCGGGCCGTCGGATTCACGCTCGGCACGCCCGGGCCCTCCCAACTCGGCGTCGTCGACGGCATCCTGGTCGACCGCGCCTTCGTCGAGAACCGGCAGAAGAACGCCCAGGAACTCGCCGAGGTCGCGGACGTCGACCCGCCGGCCCCGCACAACATCGCCAACGCCCTCGCGGCGGCGGCCCTCGCCCGCGCCTTCGGGGTGCCCGCCGCGGCCGTACGGGACGGGCTGCGGGCCTTCACCCCGGACGCGCACCGCATCGCGCACGTGGCCGACGTGGACGGCGTCGCGTACATCGACGACTCCAAAGCCACCAACACGCACGCGGCGCAGGCCTCGTTGGCGGCGTACGAGTCGATCGTGTGGATCGCCGGCGGACTCGCCAAGGGCGCGACCTTCGACGAACTCGTCGCCGGTGCGGCCGGGCGGCTGCGGGGCGTCGTACTGATCGGCGCGGATCGCGCGCTGATCCGGGAAGCGCTCGCGCGACACGCCCCCGAAGTGCCGGTCGTCGACCTCGACCGGACCGACACTGGGGCGATGTCCGCCGCCGTCCGCGAGGCGCGGACGCTGGCACGGACGGGCGACACGGTGCTCCTGGCGCCGGCCTGCGCGTCGATGGACATGTTCGTCAACTACAACAAGCGCGGGGACGCGTTCGCGGAGGCTGTGCGCGAACTCTCCCCTGCGGACGGCTGACCCGGCCCGGCTTCGCCTGGCGGCGCCGGGTGAGACTGGGAGGGACGCGTGACACGGATGTGGTCGGTCGGCGGCGAAGGCGCCCCCGATGCCGAGTAGCCGTACGAGCCGCGCGCCCCTCCAGCGCGTCACCCGGCGGCCGCCCGTCTCCCGGCCGCCGCGCGAGAACCCCGTGCGGCGGTTCCTCACCCGGGCCCGGAAGGCCTGGGACCGGCCGCTGACCGCCTACTACCTGATCCTCGGCGGCAGCCTGCTGATCACCGTGCTGGGGCTGGTGATGGTCTACTCGGCCTCTCAGATCACGGCGTTGCAGAAGTCGCTCCCGGGGACCTTCTTCTTCCGCAAGCAGTTCCTCGCGGCGACGATCGGCACCGCGCTGCTGCTCCTGGCCTCGCGGATGCCGGTCAAACTGCACCGCGCGCTGGCCTATCCGATCCTGGCCGGCTGTGTGTTCCTGATGGCCCTGGTTCAAGTGCCGGGGATAGGGCAGTCGATCAACGGCAACCAGAACTGGATCGCCATCGGCGGCTCCTTCCAGATCCAGCCCAGCGAGTTCGGAAAGCTGGCGCTGGTGCTGTGGGGCGCGGATCTGCTGGCCCGTAAGGAGGACAAGCGGCTGCTCACCCAGTGGAAGCACATGCTCGTGCCGCTCGTTCCGGTGGCGTTCATGCTCCTCGGGCTGATCATGATCGGCGGTGACATGGGCACCGCGATCATTCTCACGGCGATCCTGTTCGGCCTGCTGTGGCTGGCCGGGGCGCCGACTCGGCTGTTCACGGGCGTGCTGTCCATCGCCGGGCTCATCGGCTTCATCCTGATCACGACCAGCGACAACCGTATGGCCCGTCTGGCCTGCATCGGAGCCACCGAACCCCGTACGGACGGCGCCGACTGCTGGCAGGCCGTGCATGGCATCTACGCCCTGGCCTCGGGTGGAATCTTCGGCTCCGGGCTCGGCGCCAGTGTGGAAAAATGGGGCCAACTCCCGGAAGCGCACACCGACTTCATCTTCGCCGTCACCGGTGAGGAACTGGGCCTCGCGGGGACGCTGTCGGTGCTCGCCCTCTTCGCGGCTCTAGGCTATGCGGGTATCCGCGTGGCCGGACGCACGGAGGACCCCTTCGTCAGGTATGCCGCGGGAGGCGTGACCACCTGGATCACCGCTCAGGCAGTGATCAACATCGGTGCGGTGCTCGGTCTGCTGCCGATCGCCGGAGTCCCGCTCCCGCTGTTCTCCTACGGGGGTTCCGCCCTGCTGCCGACCATGTTCGCCATCGGGTTGCTGATCGCGTTCGCGCGCGACGAGCCCGCAGCGCGGGCGGCGCTTGCCATGCGGCAACCCCGCTTTGGTAGAAAGCGTGGCGGCGGCCCTTCGGGGCCCGGGAGATGGAACACGATGCGACGGCGTGCCTCGGCACGTTCGTCCGGAGAGCGGTGAATTTCGGTGCATGTCGTACTCGCCGGTGGCGGAACCGCCGGTCACATCGAGCCCGCGCTCGCCCTCGCGGACGCCCTGCGCAGGCAGGACCCGACCGTGGGCATCACGGCCCTGGGCACGGAGCGCGGCCTCGAGACACGCCTCGTCCCCGAGCGCGGCTACGAACTCGCGCTGATCCCCGCCGTACCCCTGCCACGCAAGCCCACCCCCGAGCTGATCACCGTGCCCGGCCGGCTGCGCGGCACGATCAAGGCGACCGAGCAGATCCTGGAGCGCACCAAGGCGGACGCCGTCGTCGGCTTCGGCGGCTATGTCGCCCTGCCCGGCTATCTCGCCGCCAAGCGCCTCGGGGTGCCGATCGTCGTCCACGAGGCCAACGCCCGCCCCGGCCTCGCCAACAAGATCGGCTCCCGGTACGCCGCCCAGGTCGCCGTCTCCACCCCCGACAGCAAGCTCCGCGACGCCCGCTACATCGGCATCCCGCTGCGCCGCGCCATCGCCACCCTGGACCGGGCCGCGGCCCGCCCCGAGGCCCGCGCCCTGTTCGGCCTCGACCCGAACCTGCCGACCCTGCTGGTCTCCGGCGGCTCCCAGGGCGCCCGCCGCCTCAACGAGGTCGTCCAGCAGGTCGCGCCCTACCTCCAGCAGGCCGGGATCCAGATCCTGCACGCGGTCGGGCCGAAGAACGAACTGCCGCAGGTGCACCAGATGCCGGGAATGCCCCCCTACGTCCCGGTACCGTACGTGGACCGGATGGACCTCGCGTACGCCGCGGCCGACATGATGCTCTGCCGCGCGGGCGCGATGACCGTCGCCGAACTCTCCGCCGTCGGGCTCCCGGCCGCCTACGTCCCGCTGCCCATCGGCAACGGCGAACAGCGGCTCAACGCCCAGCCGGTGGTCAAGGCCGGCGGCGGACTGCTGGTCGACGACGCGGAACTGACGCCCCAGTGGGTGCAGCAGAACGTGCTGCCCGTCCTCGCCGACCCGCACCGGCTGTACGAGATGTCCCGCGCGGCCAGCGAGTTCGGCCGCCGGGACGCCGACGACCTGCTCGTCGGGATGGTGTACGAGGCGATCGCCGCCAAGCGTGGACACCGCTAGGGGACGGAACGGCGAGTGAGCCGCCCCGGGGGGCGGACCGAGCCAGGAGAGGGAGTGCGCGTGGCCGGACCGACGACCGCCGAACGCGGCGCGGACGAGGATCTTGACTCCGGCCCGCCGCCGCGCCGGCGGCTCCCCGGCCCCCGGGCACTGATCGCCGCCGCGGTCGCCCTGCTGCTGGTCGGCGGCGCCTCGGTCTGGACCCTGTACGGCTCCTCGTGGCTGCGGGCCGAGCAGGTGTCCGTGTCGGGCACCCGTGTGCTGACCGAGGATCAGGTGCGCGGGGTCGCCGATGTGCCGCTCGGCGATCCACTGGTCTCCGTCGACCTCGACGGGATCGAGTCACGGCTGCTCAGGGAATTGCCCCGGATCGACTCCGTCGAGGTCGTCCGTTCCTGGCCCCATGGAATCGGGCTGAAAGTGAGCGAGCGTACCGCCGTCCTGATTGTCGAAGCGGCCGGAAATGCGGGCAAGTACGTCGAAGTGGACGCGAAGGGTGTGCGTTTTGCCACGGTTTCGCGCGCCCCGGAAGGCGTTCCCCTGCTCGAATTGTCGATGTCCCGGTCGGGTTCCTCCGCCGCCAGTCTGCGGCGATTCGACGAGGACCGGCTCGTACGGGAGGCCGTGCGGGCCGCCGGTGCCATTCCGGCCGCGATCGCGCACGAGACCCTTGTCGTCAAGGTCCGTTCCTATGACTCCATCTCGCTGGAGTTGACCGGAGACCGTACGGTCGCGTGGGGGAGTGCGGAGAAGGGGCGCGCGAAGGCGCGCGCGCTCACCGCCCTGATGAAAGCAGCCCCGGACGCGGGGCACTTCGACGTGAGCGTCCCCACCGCGCCCGCGTCATCAGGGAGTTGACGCCCATCCGTGCAGGCCAGCACCCTGGTTGGGCAGCGCTATGGCTGATCACATAGGGTGAAAAGAAAAACGGGAGGTTCGGCGTGTTCGTTGAACGTGCGCCACTTGTCGACTTAGTGTCCTGTTCGGAAGAGTCCAAGGAACAGTCACACTGGTAACCCTAAACTTCAGCGTTAGGGTTCGGGTCGGCGTTCGGACCGTCCCACTTCGGCATCAGTCGTCGCGTCGCGGGTACCTCGCGAAGCGGCGACACGTAACTCGAGGCGAGAGGCCTTCGACGTGGCAGCACCGCAGAACTACCTCGCAGTCATCAAAGTCATCGGTGTCGGCGGCGGTGGTGTCAATGCCATCAACCGGATGATCGAGGTCGGTCTCAAGGGCGTCGAGTTCATCGCCATCAACACCGACGCGCAAGCTCTGTTGATGAGCGACGCCGACGTCAAGCTCGACGTCGGCCGGGAACTCACCCGCGGACTCGGCGCCGGCGCCAACCCGGCCGTCGGCCGCAAGGCGGCCGAGGATCATCGCGAGGAGATCGAGGAGGTCCTCAAGGGGGCCGACATGGTCTTCGTGACGGCCGGCGAGGGCGGCGGCACCGGCACCGGCGGCGCGCCCGTCGTGGCCAACATCGCCCGCTCACTGGGCGCCCTCACCATCGGCGTGGTCACCCGCCCCTTCACCTTCGAGGGCCGCCGCCGCGCCAACCAGGCCGAGGACGGCATCGCCGAGCTCCGTGAGGAGGTCGACACCCTCATCGTCATCCCGAACGACCGGCTGCTGTCCATCTCGGACCGCCAGGTCTCCGTTCTGGACGCGTTCAAGTCGGCCGACCAGGTCCTGCTCTCCGGTGTCCAGGGCATCACCGACCTCATCACCACCCCCGGTCTGATCAACCTCGACTTCGCCGACGTCAAGTCCGTGATGTCCGAGGCCGGTTCGGCTCTCATGGGCATCGGCTCGGCCCGCGGCGACGACCGTGCGGTGGCCGCCGCCGAGATGGCGATCTCCTCGCCGCTCCTGGAGGCCTCCATCGACGGCGCCCGGGGCGTGCTGCTCTCCATCTCCGGTGGCTCCGATCTCGGCCTGTTCGAGATCAACGAGGCCGCCCAGCTGGTCAGCGAGGCCGCTCACCCCGAGGCCAACATCATCTTCGGCGCGGTCATCGACGACGCGCTCGGCGACGAGGTCCGGGTCACGGTCATCGCGGCCGGCTTCGACGGGGGGCAGCCCCCGGCCAAGCGGGACAACATCCTCGGCTCGGCCGCGGCCAAGCGCGAGGAGCCGGCACCGGTACGGCCGGCCGAGTCCCGCCCGTCCTTCGGCTCGCTCGGCAGCGTCAAGCCGAAGGAGGAGCCGGCGCCCGCCCCGGAGCCGGTGAACGAGGCCCCGGTCGCCCCGCCGGTCCCGCCGTCCCGGTCCTACACGGACAGCGCGGCGGAGGAGCTGGACGTGCCGGACTTCCTCAAGTGATAGGACAGCGCGAGAACGCGAGCGGCGCGCACTTCGCCTTCACCGACAGGTGGGGCGGGGTGAGCGCCGCTCCGTATGAGGAGCTCAATCTCGGCGGGGCGGTCGGGGACGACGCCGACGCCGTGGCGAAGAACCGGGAGCTGGCGGCCAAGTCCCTGGGCCTGGGGCCGGACCGGGTCGTCTGGATGAACCAGGTGCACGGCGCGGACGTGGCCGTGGTCGACGGACCGTGGGGCTCCGGTCCTGGTTCCGGCGACATCCCCTCCGTCGACGCGCTCGTCACCACCCGGCGCGGTCTCGCGCTCGCCGTCCTCACCGCCGACTGCGTGCCCGTCCTGCTGACCGACCCCGTCGCCGGGGTCGCGGCCGCCGCCCACGCGGGCCGGCCCGGCCTGGTCGCCGGGGTCGTCCCCGCCGCCGTACGTGCCATGACCGACCTCGGCGCCGACCCCGCCCGGATCGTCGCCCGCACCGGACCCGCCGTCTGCGGCCGGTGTTACGAAGTGCCCGAAGCGATGCGCGCCGAGGTGGCCACCGTCGAGCCGGCGGCGTACGCCGAGACCAGTTGGGGCACGCCCTCGGTCGATGTGTGCGCCGGAGTGCACGCACAGCTGGAGCGCCTCGGGGTGCACGACCGGGAGCAGTCGCCGGTGTGCACGCTGGAGTCGCGCGACCACTTCTCGTACCGCCGCGACCGCGCCACGGGGCGACTCGCGGGATATGTCTGGCTGGACTGATGGGCATGACGGACCGTAGGGCACAACTCGCCGGAAACCTGGCGAAGGTGGAGGAGCGCATCGCGGCGGCGTGCGCGGCCGCGGGGCGGAAGCGGGACGAGGTGACCCTGATCGTGGTCACCAAGACCTATCCCGCGAGCGATGTGAGGATCCTGTCGGAACTCGGCGTGCGACATGTCGCCGAGAACAAGGACCAGGACGCGGCGCCCAAGGCTGCCGAATGTTCGGATCTGCCCCTTGTGTGGCACTTCGTGGGGCAGTTGCAGACCAACAAGGTCCGTTCCGTGGTGGGTTATGTGGATCTCGTGCAGTCCGTCGATCGTTCCAGGCTTGTCACGACTCTGTCGAAAGAGGCCGTTCGGGCCGGGCGTGAGGTGGGATGTCTCATCCAGGTCGCGCTCGACGCCGATGAGGGCGGCCGGGGGGAGCGGGGGGGTGTCGGGCCGGACGGAATCGAAGAGTTGGCCGACCTCCTGGCCGGTGCGCCGGGACTGCGGGTCGATGGTCTGATGACCGTCGCGCCGCTCACCGGGGAGTACGCCGGACGCCGACGGGCCGCCTTCGAGCGGCTGGTTGATTTGTCGACGGACCTGCGCCGAGCCCATCCGGCTGCCAACATGGTCTCCGCAGGGATGAGTGCGGACCTCGAGGAGGCCGTGGCGGCCGGAGCGACACATGTACGCGTCGGCACTGCGGTACTCGGAGTCCGTCCCAGGCTCGGGTAACGTCGCCAAGAAGTCGGACCACAGCAGAAAATATGGTCATTCCGTCGAGAGGCGGGCGCAACGACCTCGTGGATCGCGGGCACTTGGGAAGTCGTCGATCCACCACAGAGCGGAGGACTCAGAGCATGGCCGGCGCGATGCGCAAGATGGCGGTCTACCTCGGCCTCGTGGAGGACGATGGGTACGACGGCAGGGGCTTCGACCCCGATGACGACTTCGAGCCCGAGCTCGACCCGGAGCCCGAGCGGGACCACCGCCGGCATGAGCCGGTACATCAGGCGCACCAGCCACATCAGTCCCAAAGGGACGAATCGGTACGAGTGGTGCAGCCGCCGGTGCAACGCGAACCGGTGTCGCACGCCACTTCGCTCCCCGCGGAATCGGTGCGACCCGCCCGGATCGCACCCGTGGCGTCCATCACACAAGAACGTTCGAGTCTGGAGAAGAACGCACCGGTGATCATGCCCAAGGTCGTGTCCGAGCGAGAGCCTTACCGGATCACCACGTTGCACCCACGGACCTACAACGAGGCCCGTACCATCGGGGAACACTTCCGTGAGGGCACCCCGGTGATCATGAATCTGACTGAGATGGACGACACAGATGCGAAGCGACTTGTCGACTTTGCGGCCGGTTTGGTGTTTGGTCTTCACGGCAGCATCGAGCGGGTGACGCAGAAGGTGTTCCTGTTGTCGCCTGCTAACGTCGATGTCACGGCGGAGGACAAGGCCCGTATCGCAGAGGGCGGGTTCTTCAACCAGAGCTGAGACGCACCACCGGAACGAACAGCACGGCACAGGAAACAGGGGAGAGGGAAGCGCAGGTCATGAGCGTGGTTCTGGATGTCATCTACATCGCGCTGATGTGCTTCCTCATCGTGTTGATCTTCCGGTTGGTGATGGACTACGTCTTCCAGTTCGCCCGCTCATGGCAACCCGGCAAGGCGATGGTGGTCGTTCTGGAGGCCACCTACACTGTCACTGATCCACCGCTCAAGCTTCTGCGGCGGTTCATTCCGCCGCTGCGTCTCGGGGGCGTGGCGCTCGACCTGTCCTTCTTCGTATTGATGATCATCGTCTACATCCTGATCACGCTTGTGCGGAGCGCGATGTGAGCGATGTGAGAGATGCGGTCTTGCCGAATGCCGACGACTACGTTGAGGTGAAGAGATGCCGTTGACCCCCGAGGACGTGCGGAACAAGCAGTTCACGACCGTCCGCCTCCGAGAAGGCTATGACGAGGACGAGGTCGATGCCTTCCTCGATGAGGTCGAAGCCGAACTGACGCGCCTGCTCCGCGAGAACGAGGACCTGCGCGCCAAACTGGCCGCGGCCACGCGCGCTGCTGCCCAGAACCAGCAGAACATGCGCAAGCCGCCGGAGCCCCAGGACCAGCAGCAGGGCGGCATGCAGCAAGGTGGCATGCAGCAGCAGGGCGGCATGCAGCAGGGCGGTATGCAGCAACAGGGCGGAATGCCTCAGCAGGGTATGCGCGGTCCCGGTGGACCCGTACCCGCTGGGATATCGGGCCCGCCGCAGCAGATGGGGGGCCCCATGGGTGGCCCGCCCCAGCTGCCGAGCGGCGCTCCGCAGCTGCCCGCGGGCCCTGGTGGCCAAGGGCAGCAGGGTCCCGGCCCGATGGGTCAGGGACCGATGGGCCAGGGCCCCATGGGTCAGGGCCAGATGCAGCAGCAGATGGGCCAGGGCCAGATGGGCCAGGGTCCGATGGGCGGCCAGCCTCCCATGCAGCAGATGGGTGGCCCGATGGGCGGCCCCATGGGTGGTCCGATGGGCGGCCCCGGTCAGGGTCCCGGCGGCGACAGCGCCGCGCGTGTGCTCTCGCTGGCCCAGCAGACCGCCGACCAGGCGATCGCCGAGGCACGTTCCGAGGCCAACAAGATCGTCGGTGAGGCCCGTAGCCGCGCCGAGGGTCTGGAGCGGGACGCCCGTGCCAAGGCCGACGCGCTGGAGCGGGACGCGCAGGAGAAGCACCGTGTCGCGATGGGCTCCCTGGAGTCCGCCCGCGCCACGCTGGAGCGCAAGGTCGAGGATCTGCGCGGCTTCGAGCGCGAGTACCGCACGCGTCTGAAGTCGTACCTGGAGTCGCAGCTGCGTCAGCTGGAGACCCAGGCGGACGACTCGCTGGCTCCGCCGCGCACTCCGGCGACCGCGTCGCTGCCGCCGTCCCCGGCGCCCTCCATGGCTCCGGCCGGCGCGAGCGCCCCGTCGTACGGCGGCAACCCGGGCGGCATGGGTGGAGGCATGGGCGGCGGTATGGGCGCCCCTGCTCCGGCCGCGCCTTCCTACGGCGGTCAGCAGCAGATGTCGCCGGCCATGACCCAGCCGATGGCTCCGGTCCGGCCGCAGGGTCCCTCTCCGATGGGGCAGGCTCCCTCGCCGATGCGTGGGTTCCTCATCGACGAGGACGACAACTGACGATTACTGGTACGCCGTAGGCGTCGGCAGCGTTCAAGGGCGGGGCCCCGGATTTTCGTCCGGGGCCCCGCCCTTTTGCTGTGCGCGGTCGGAGTTCCTGGGTGCTTGTTCGGGGATGGGTGCGGATGTGTGGCGTACGCAACGCCGAAGGCCTGGGGCGCCGAATCTTTTCGGTGCCCCAGGCCTTCTGGGTGCCCGGGGGTGGTGCTGGGCTCGGGCGGGGTTTCGCTCACCGGCGCTTTGCCGGGTGCCGCTGCGCCCACCCGTGCCGCCCCAGCGGCACGATTGCCCGCAGTGTGTGGGGGGGCGCCCCTGGAGGGACGCAGCCTCTCCAGGGGCGCGGGGAACTGCGCGACCAGCCACCTACCGCCCGCGGTCCGGGGACGGCCGTCCGCGGCAGACGCTGTCGGCCATGGCGGGCGCTGTCGGCCATGCGTCGCGCGGGCGCCGTCGGTCAGACCTTGCGCAGGCGGAAGGTCAGCGTGAGCCCCTCGTCCGTGAACGGCGTGCCGTACGTGGCGTCGGCCTCGCCGGAGGCGAAGTCCGTGGCCAGGACCTCGTCGGCGATCAGGGCCGAGTGCTCGGTCAGGGCGGCGGTCACCGCCGGGTCGGCCGCGCTCCAGCGGAGGGCGATACGGTCGGCCACGTCCAGGCCGCTGTTCTTGCGGGCCTCCTGGATCAGGCGGATCGCGTCACGGGCCAGGCCCGCCCGGCGCAGCTCCTCCGTGATCTCCAGGTCGAGGGCGACCGTGGCGCCGGAGTCGGAGGCCACCGACCAGCCCTCGCGCGGGGTCTCCGTGATGATGACCTCGTCGGGGGCGAGGGTGATCGTCTCGCCGTCCACCTCGACCGAGGCGGTGCCCTCGCGCAGGGCGAGGGACAGGGCCGCCGCGTCCGCGTTCGCCACGGCCTTGGCCACGTCCTGGACCCGCTTGCCGAACCGCTTGCCCAGGGCGCGGAAGTTGGCCTTGGCGGTGGTGTCCACCAGGGAGCCGCCGACCTCGGAGAGCGAGGCGAGCGAGCTGACGTTCAGCTCCTCCGTGATCTGCGCGTGCAGTTCGGGGTCTAGGGAGTCGAAGCCCGTCGCGGCCACCAGGGCGCGTGAGAGGGGCTGGCGGGTCTTGACGCCCGACTCCGCGCGCGTGGCGCGGCCCAGCTCCACCAGGCGCCGGACGAGGACCATCTGCTTCGACAGCTCGGGGTCGATCGCGGAGAGGTCGGCCTCCGGCCACGAGGCCAGGTGCACCGACTCGGGGGCGCCCGGCGAGACCGGCACGATCAGGTCCTGCCAGACCCGCTCGGTGATGAACGGGGTCAGCGGCGCCATCAGCTTCGTGACCGTCTCGACGACCTCGTGCAGGGTGCGCAGCGCCGCCTTGTCGCCCTGCCAGAAGCGACGACGCGACCGGCGTACGTACCAGTTGGACAGATCGTCGACGAACGCCGAGAGGAGCTTGCCGGCGCGCTGGGTGTCGTAGGCCTCCAGGGCGCCGGTCACCTGGTCGGTGAGGGCGTGGAGTTCGGACAGCAGCCAGCGGTCCAGGACCGGGCGGTCGGCCGGGGCCGGATCCGCCGCGCTGGGCGCCCAGTTGGACGTGCGGGCGTAAAGGGCCTGGAAGGCGACCGTGTTCCAGTAGGTGAGGAGGGTCTTCCGCACCACTTCCTGGATCGTGCCGTGGCCGACCCGGCGGGCCGCCCAGGGGGAGCCGCCGGCCGCCATGAACCAGCGGACCGCGTCGGCGCCGTGCTGGTCCATGAGCGGGATGGGCTGGAGGATGTTGCCGAGGTGCTTGGACATCTTGCGGCCGTCCTCGGCGAGGATGTGGCCGAGGCACACGACGTTCTCGTACGACGACTTGTCGAACACCAGGGTGCCGACGGCCATCAGTGTGTAGAACCAGCCGCGGGTCTGGTCGATGGCCTCGCTGATGAACTGGGCCGGGTAGCGGGACTCGAAGAGTTCCTTGTTCTTGTACGGGTAGCCCCACTGCGCGAACGGCATCGAACCCGAGTCGTACCAGGCGTCGATGACCTCCGGGACGCGGGTGGCCGTCGTACCGCAGCCGTCCTGAGGGCAGGGGAAGGTGACCGCGTCGATGAACGGGCGGTGCGGGTCCAGCTCGGACTGGTCGGTGCCGGAGAGCTGTGTCAGCTCCTCGCGGGAGCCGACGCAGGTGAGGTGGCCCTCCTCGCAGCGCCAGATCGGCAGCGGGGTGCCCCAGTAGCGGCTGCGGGAGAGCGCCCAGTCGATGTTGTTGTTCAGCCAGTCGCCGAAGCGGCCGTGCTTGACGGAGTCGGGGAACCAGTTGGTCTTCTCGTTCTCCTGGAGGAGACGGTCCTTGACGGCGGTGGTGCGGATGTACCAGGACGGCTGCGCGTAGTAGAGGAGCGCGGTGTGGCAGCGCCAGCAGTGCGGGTAGCTGTGCTCGTACGGGATGTGCCGGAAGAGCAGGCCGCGGCTCTGGAGGTCCTCGGTCAGCTTTTCGTCCGCCTTCTTGAAGAAGACGCCGCCGACCAGCGGGACGTCCTCCTCGAACGTGCCGTCGGGGCGGACGGGGTTCACGACGGGCAGGCCGTACGCGCGGCAGACCTTGAGGTCGTCCTCACCGAAGGCGGGGGACTGGTGGACCAGGCCCGTACCGTCCTCGGTGGTGACGTATTCGGCGTTGACGACGAAATGGGCCGTTTCCGGGAACTCCACGAGCTCGAACGGACGTTGATAGGTCCAGCGCTCCATTTCGGCGCCGGTGAAGGTCTGGCCGGTGGTCTCCCAGCCCTCGCCGAGCGCCTTGGCGACGAGCGGCTCGGCGACGACGACCTTCTCCGTGCCGTCCGTGGCGACCACATAGGTGACCTCGGGGTGGGCGGCGACCGCGGTGTTGGACACCAGCGTCCACGGCGTGGTCGTCCACACCAGGAGCGCTGCCTCACCGGCGAGCGGACCGGAGGTGAGCGGGAAACGGACGTACACCGAGGGGTCGACGACCGTCTCGTAGCCCTGCGCCAGCTCGTGGTCCGACAGACCGGTGCCGCAGCGGGGGCACCAGGGGGCGACGCGGTGGTCCTGGACCAGCAGACCCTTGTTGAAGATCTCCTTGAGCGACCACCAGACGGACTCCACGTACTCGGGGTCCATGGTCCGGTAGGCGTCGTCGAGGTCGACCCAGTAGCCCATGCGGGTCGTCAGCTCGGTGAAGGCGTCGGTGTGCCGGGTCACCGAGTCACGGCACCTGGCGTTGAACTCGGCGATGCCGTACGCCTCGATGTCCTTCTTGCCGTTGAAGCCGAGTTCCTTCTCGACCGCCAGCTCCACGGGCAGGCCGTGGCAGTCCCAGCCGGCCTTGCGGGCCACGTGGTAGCCGCGCATCGTGCGGAAGCGGGGGAAGACGTCCTTGAAGACGCGGGCCTCGATGTGGTGGGCGCCCGGCATGCCGTTGGCGGTGGGAGGCCCCTCGTAGAACACCCACTCGGGGCGGCCCTCGGACTGCTCCAGGCTCTTGGTGAAGATCTTCTGCTCGCGCCAGAAGTCGAGCACCGCGTGCTCAAGGGCGGGCAGATCGACCTGGGCGGGCACCTGACGATACGTCGGCTCTGTCATGAGCGAGCTTCCTCCAACGGACTTGCTGCCTTCCGTCGGAGGGACGAGAGCTTCGATCCTTCGTACGCCGTGTGCGGCGCGCTCCCGCGGTACCACCCTCCTTGGCTCTCCTGTGCGCCGTGCGCGCCGGTGAGCCCCCTCATTGGGGTCGCGATACCGGGTCTACTCGCCGTGCCCCATGGAATGCGACAGGGGCTGTGGCTTTCTTCCGGCGGCTCCGGGGTGATCTTCACATCGCGCTCGCCCCCGGGCTTCCACCGTCCCCGGGTCGCTCTGGGCTGCGTACGACGCTACTCGTCCCCATCCACGCTTCTCGCTGCGCCCAGTGTACGGCGCCGCACGGACAGCGGCCGACCGGATTTCCGGGGGCCCTGGGAGGGGTGGGGCGGGGCCTCGGGCGGGCTTGTCGGCCGGGGGTGCGGTGACCTGCGCGGTGACCCGAATGGAGCGGGTCGGGCGTCCGGATCCTGGGACGTCCCGCATGGCGGAATACCCGGCGGGGAGCTGGGCACAACGCTTGCAGGCTCGTCGCGCGACGGTCGTGGGGCGGGTGGAATGGGTGGTTCGCCCCGTTGCCGAGGGACTCAGGTCGATTTATCGTCCCAGCACGATTCGCGTGCAAGATCACAATATGTGAAGGGGCCGCGGCCATGGTGGCGAAGAAGACCGCCGTACAGCAGTCGGCGTCCGGCAGATCCACGGTGGCCTCCGGCGGCGGAGGCGAGGGCGGGAAGACCGCGGCGGTGAAGGCGGCCGGCAAGAAGAGCGTGGCGAAGAAGGCGGTGGCGAAGCGGGCGGTGGCCAAGAAGACGGTCGCCGAGAAGGCGGTGGTCGAGAGGGCGGTCGTCGAGAAGACGCCTGTGAAGAAGAGCGCGGCCAAGAGGGCGAAGGCGGCCGAGAAGACGACGACGACCGGGAAGACGACGACTGCCGGGAAGGCCGCCGCCGGGAAGCGTGCTTCCGTGAAGGGCGCGGTCGGCGGGAGCACGGCGAAGAGTGCGGCGAAGAGCCCCTCTGTGAAGAAGAGCACGGTCAAGAAGGCGGGCGCGGCCGAGGCCGCCGAGACGACGGGAGCCACGACGGTGGTTGCTAAGAACACTCCTGGCACGGCTACGGCGGCGAAGAGGAAGCCCTCCGCCGTCCCCAAGGCACGGCCCGCCGCGGTGGAGCCCGGCGAGCTCGCGGTACGCCCCGGCGAGGACCCCTGGAGCCCGGACGAGGTCGCCGAGGCCCGGACGGAGCTGCAGTCCGAGGCCGTGCGGCTGCGGGCCGAGCTGGAGGCCTCCGAGCGGTCGCTCACGGGCCTGATGCGGGACTCGGGGGACGGCGCGGGCGACGACCAGGCCGACACCGGGGCGAAGAACATCACGCGCGAGCACGAGCTGTCGCTCGCCCACAACGCGCGCGAGATGCTCGACCAGACCGAGCGCGCCCTGGAGCGGCTCGCCTCGGGCACGTACGGGCTCTGCGAGAACTGCGGCAATGCGATCGGAAAGGCACGGATGCAGGCATTCCCCCGGGCCACACTGTGCGTGGAGTGCAAGCAGAAGCAGGAACGGCGCTAGCGATCGTCGCCTGAGCCCCTGGTCCGCGCGGGTCGTGTCGTACCTTTGTCCTCAGTCGGGAACCTAGGTTGAGGGACACACGTGGCAGAGGCGGAGCGCATCATCGGTACGCCGGACATTCCAGACGCGGCGGGGGCCGACCCGGAGCAGTCCGACGGCGAGAACGGTGCCGTGGCGGAGCGGGGCGACGCGGCCGCGCGGCCGCGCGGGAAGCGCCGTATCGCCGTGCTGTTCGGGGTCGCCGCGCTGGCGTACGCGCTCGACCTGGTCAGCAAGATGATCGTGGTCGCGAAGCTGGAGCACCACGAGCCGATCGAGATCATCGGGGACTGGCTGAAGTTCGAGGCGATCCGCAACGCGGGCGCGGCCTTCGGCTTCGGCGAGGCCTTCACGATCATCTTCACGGTCATCGCGACGATCGTGATCGTGGTGATCGCCCGGCTCGCCCGCAAGCTCTACAGCCTGCCCTGGGCGATCGCCCTCGGCCTGCTGCTCGGCGGCGCGCTGGGCAACCTCACCGACCGGATCTTCCGGTCGCCGGGTGTCTTCGAGGGCGCGGTCGTCGACTTCATCGCGCCCAAGGGGTTCGCGGTGTTCAACCTCGCGGATTCGGCCATCGTGTGCGGCGGCATCCTGATCGTGCTGCTGTCGTTCCGGGGGCTCGACCCGGACGGGACCGTTCACAAGGACTGAAGGACTGAAGGACTGAACGGGCTGAGGGCCGAGCGGGCCACCTGGAGTTATCCACAGGCGCGGTCGGGTGCCTCTCGCCCGTCCGGCATACTCGACGGGTGAGCACGATTCCCGAGATCCGAAACCTGCCCGTGCCCGACGGCCTGGAGGGCGAGCGTGTCGACGCCGCCATCTCCCGCATGTTCGGCTTCTCCCGTACCAAGGCCGCCGAGCTCGCGGCCGCGGGGAAGGTCACGGTCGACGGATCGGTGGTCGGCAAGTCGGAGCGGGTGCACGGCGGGGCCTGGCTGGAGGTCGAGATGCCACAGGCGCCCGCGCCGGTGCGGATCGTCGCCGAGCCGGTCGAGGGCATGGAGATCGTGCACGACGACGACGACGTGCTCGTGATCGTCAAGCCGGTCGGCGTGGCCGCGCACCCCAGCCCCGGCTGGTCCGGACCGACCGTCATCGGCGGCCTCGCCGCCGCCGGGTACCGGATCTCGACGTCCGGCGCCGCCGAGCGCCAGGGCATCGTGCACCGGCTCGACGTGGGCACCTCGGGCCTCATGACGGTCGCCAAGTCGGAGTACGCGTACACCTCCCTGAAGCGCCAGTTCAAGGAGCGGACCGTCGACAAGCGGTACCACGCGCTGGTCCAGGGCCACCCCGACCCCACGAGCGGCACCATCGACGCGCCCATCGGACGGCACCCCAACCACGACTACAAGTGGGCCGTCACCGCCGAGGGCAAGCCGTCGGTCACGCACTACGACCTGGTCGAGGCCTTCCGCGCCGCCTCGCTCCTCGACATCAAGCTGGAGACCGGACGCACCCACCAGATCCGCGTCCACATGTCCGCCCACCGGCACCCGTGCGTCGGCGACCTGACGTACGGCGCCGACCCGACGCTCGCCAAGCGGCTCGGCATCACCCGCCAGTGGCTGCACGCCGTGCGGCTCGGCTTCGAGCACCCCGGGGACGGGAGCTGGGTCGAGTTCGAGAGCGACTACCCCGAGGATCTCCAGAAGGCCCTCGACAAGGTGCGCGAGGAGACGTACGCGTGAATCCCGGCGTGAGCCCCGGGCCGGTGTCCTACGAGGTGCGCGTCGCCGACGGCCCCGGCGACCGCGAGGCGTGCTTCGCGGTGCGCAAGGAGGTCTTCGTCGTCGAGCAGCGGGTGCCGGAGGACCTGGAGTACGACGCGTACGACGCCGGGGCCGTGCACGTCCTCGCCGTACGGGGCGACGGGGTGCCCCTCGGCGCCGGACGGCTGCTGTTCGGGGAGGCCGCCGCCGGCAAGACCGGTGGGGCTCCCGGTGTGGGGTCCCTGGGGCGGCTCGCGGTCGTCCGGGAGGCCAGGGGGCTGGGCGTCGGGGTCGCGCTGGTGCGGGCCGTCGAGGAGGCGGCGCGCGAGCGCGGCCTGACCGCGGTGGACCTCGGGGCGCAGACCCATGCGCTGGGTTTCTACGAGCGACTGGGGTATGCGGCCTACGGGCCGGAGTTCCTGGACGCGGGGATACCTCATCGGGCGATGCGGCGGATGCTTTAGCGTTCGGCGGTGCGGGTGGGGCACCCTGGGCATCCGGTCGGTCTTGATCGTCTAGCACCAGCGGAGCGCCCCCATGGATCAGTTGGCCCTGTTCTTCGTCCTGCTGGTCGGGGCCGTGGTCAGTGTTCCGGTGGGGGAGCGGCTGAAGCTGCCGGCGCCGGTGCTGATGACCCTGCTCGGCATCGCGCTCGCCGTGCCGGGGTTCGTGCCCAACGTCGAGATCCCGCCGGACCTCATCCTGCCGCTGCTGTTGCCGCCACTGCTCTACGCGGCGGTGCGGCGGACGTCCTGGCGGCAGTTCACGGCCAATCTGCGGCCGATCCTCCTGCTGGCCGTGGCCCTGGTGTTCGTGACCACCGCCGCGGTGGCCGGTGTGGCGAACGCGATCGTGCCCGGACTCCCGGTCGCGGCGGCCGTGGCGCTCGGCGCGCTCGTCGCGCCGCCCGACCCGGTGGCGGCGACGGCCGTGGCGGGACAGCTAGGGCTGCCACGCCGACTGGTGTCGATCCTGGAGGGCGAGGGCCTCTTCAACGACGTCACGGCCATCGTGCTCTACCACGTGGCCATCGCGGCCGCCGTCAGCGGCACCTTCTCGTGGCCCCGCGCCGCACTCCAGCTCGTGCTGTCGGCCGTCGTCGCCATCGCCGTGGGGGTCGCGCTCGGCTGGGCCGCCAACAAGCTGATGGACTTCCTGGAGGACGCCACCCTCCAGATCGGGCTGACGCTGCTCGTGCCGTACGCGTCGTACGTGATGGCCGAGGAACTGCACGGGTCCGGGGTGCTCGCGGTGCTCACGACCGCGCTGTTCCTCGCGGAGTACGCGCTCGGGGCGGACGACGTGCTGACGCGGCTCGCCGGGCACACCGTCTGGGACGTCGTGGACACGCTGGTCACCGGGGTCGCCTTCGGGCTGATCGGGCTGGAGCTGCACAACGCGATCCGTACGGCGTCCGGGCGGTGGGGCGAGATGCTCGGCTGGGCGGCGGCCGTCGTGGTCGTCGTGGTGCTCGTACGGCTGCTGTGGCTGCTGCCGGCCGCGTGGCTCGCGCGGCGGTGGCACGCGAAACGGGACTACGACGAGGAGATCCCGATGTCGTGGCGCGAGACCGTGGTGATGTGGTGGTCGGGGATGCGGGGGGTGGCGTCCGTGGCGCTGGCGCTCGCGATTCCGCTGGAGACGGAGAGCGGGGCGCCGTTTCCCGACCGGGACGAGATCGTGTTCATCGCGTTCGGGGTGATCATGGCGACGCTGGTGCTGCAGGGGCTCACCCTGCCGTGGCTGGTGCGGCGGTTGGGGGTGCGGGCGGACGAGGGGGCCGAGAAGGAGTTCGAGAAGGTGCTGGCCGTGCGGGCGGCGAAGGCGGCGAAGCGGCGGCTCAAGGAGATCGAGGAGGTGGAGGAGCTGCCGGAGGAGATGTCCGAGCGGTTGTTGCGGCGGGCCTTCGAGATCGGGGTGCGGATCAGTCCTGAGGTGGGGGAGGACGAGCGGCGAGAAGGGCATGAGCAGCGGGTGCGGCGGCTGCGTAAGTTGCGGCGGATCCAGGGGGAGATGTTGAGCGCGGCTCGGCATGAGGTGTTGGCGGCGCGGAGTGAGCCGGGGGCGAATCCCGAGGTGGTGGATCGGGTGCTTCGGCATTTGGATGTGCGTAGTTTGCGGTGAGTTGGTGGGTGCGGGTTGTGGGGGTGGCCGTTGGGGGGTCTCCCACCCGCGCACCGCCCGTTACTCCCTGGTGGAGGAGTGCGGGTTTCCTGTGGGGGGTGCTCGTCGTTGGCGGCTGCGGATCGTGGGTGGCGGCTGCCTGGCGTGGGTGGTATCTGCCTGGCTTGGGTGGGGGGTTGGCGCCTGGTTCTTCGGGGGGGACCGTCGAGGAGGTGTGGCCGGCCCGGCTCGTCGTGAGGGTCTTGACGAGCCGGGCCGGTGCGCCCGTGGATGTTGCTGACACAGGCCGTTGAGGTCAGCCTCTGCCCGTCGCCCTCGGCGGCTCGTGGACGCGGCTTCGGTTGGTGCGGGGGATCGTGCCGTCCCGGTGGGTGTTGGGGTGGGTCGGGGGGAGGACCGCGTCGGTGGTGTTGACGCGGGGGAGGGCGTACGGGTGGGTCTCGGTGAGCCAGTGGATCAGTTGTTCGCGGACGGTGACGCGGACGGTCCACAGGTCGTCCGGGTCCTTGGCGGTGACGAGGGCGCGGACCTCCATGGTGGAGGGGGTCGAGTCGGTGACGGTCAGGTCGAAGTGGCGGCCGTCCCAGGCGGGGCAGCCCCGCAGGACGTCCCGCAGGAACTCGCGCATCGCGGGCAGCGGCGCGGCGTGGTCGACGTGGAGGAAGACCGTGCCGGTCATCTGGGCGCCGCCGCGGGACCAGTTCTCGAAGGGCTTCGAGGTGAAGTACGACACCGGCATCGTGATGCGGCGCTCGTCCCAGGTGCGGACCGTCAGGAAGGTGAGGGTGATCTCGTCGACCGTGCCCCACTCGCCCTCCACCACGACCACGTCACCGAGGCGCACCATGTCGCCGAAGGCGATCTGCAGCCCGGCGAAGAGATTGCTCAGCGTGGACTGCGCGGCGATACCGGCGACGATGCCCAGGAGCCCGGCCGAGGCCAGCAGCGAGGTGCCGGCCGCGCGCATCGCCGGGAAGGTCAGCAGCATCGAGGCCACGGCCACCACACCGACGATCGCCGCGACGACCCGCATGATCAGCGTCACCTGGGTCCGCACCCGGCGTACCCGGGCGGGATCGCGGTGGGCGCGGGCGTAACGGCTGTACGTGGTCTCCACGACCGCCGCCACGATCCGGATCACCAGCCAGGCCGTCGCACCGATCAGTACGAGCGTCAGGGTGCGGCCGACGGCGGTGCGGTGCTGCTCCAGCACTTGCGCCTCGTCGTACGCGGCTCTGAGGAAGGCCGCGCACAGGACCAGCTGGTAGGGGATGCGGCCGCGGCGCAGCAGGCCCCACAGAGGTGTCTCGTGGTGCCGCTGGTCCGCCTTGCGCAGCAGCAGGTCGGTCGTCCAGCCGATGAGCAGCGTGAGGACGACCGAGCCGCCGATGACGATCAATGGGCGGAGTAGATTCTCCATGCCTTCGAACGTAACCGGCCGCACGGGGTCATGAACATGTGACTTCGGACGCCCTCTGGGTATGGGCGCCGGGCCGGTCGCCGAACTCGCTGTCGGACCCGGCTGGCACCATGGCCCCATGAACATCATGCTCTTCCACTCGACCTACGGTCTGCGGCCCGCGGTGCGCGAGGCCGCGGACCGGCTGCGCGCCGCCGGGCACGAGGTGTGGACCCCCGACCTCTTCGGCGGACGGACGTTCGACACGGTCGAGGAGGGCATGGCCTTCAACCAGGAGCTGGGCAGAGAGGAACTGCTCAAGCGGGCCGTCCTGGCCGCCGCGCCCTACTCGGAGCGAGGGCTCGTCTACGCCGGGTTCTCGCTCGGCGCCGCCACCGCGCAGACCCTCGCCCTGGGCGACAAGAACGCGCGCGGGCTGCTGCTTCTGCACGGCACGTCGGACATCGCCGCCTCGGCGTCCGTGGACGACCTGCCCGTCCAGCTGCACATCGCCGAGCCCGACCCCTTCGAGCCGGACGACTGGCTGAGCGCCTGGTATCTGCAGATGCGCAAGGCGGGCGCGGACGTCGAGGTCTACCGGTACGCCGGCGCCGGCCACCTCTACACCGACCCCGAACTGCCCGACTACGACGAGGAGGCCGCCGAGGCCACCTGGCGGGTGGCGCTCGGCTTCCTCGAAACCCTGTGAGACCTGTGGGACCTTTGGGACCTCCTGCGAGATCTGTGAGGTCCGTGAGGCCTTCTCGGGGCTACACGGGGTCGTACGTCCGTTCCACCTTCTGCGTGCCGCTGCGCGTCCGGTAGGAGCGTGCCCAGGACGACGTGGCGTCGGCCTTCGTGCGGTCGGACAGGACGTAGAAGTCCATCTGCGCTCGCGCGGCGGTGATGTCCAGGACGCCGTAGCCGTGCCGGTCGGTGTCGACCCAGTGGACGTGCCGGTTGGCGGCGCGGATCAGCGGGGAGGCGAGCGCGGAGACGGTGCCCTCGGGGACCTTGACGAGGTCGTCGAGGTTGTCGGAGGTGACCGACGTGACCACGAACTCGGTGGCGGCGGAGGCCGACAGCGGATACGTACCGGCGTTGACCGGCACGTCGTTGGCCCAGGCCATGTGGATGTCGCCGGTGAGGAAGACCGTGTTGCGGATCGCGTTCTCCCGCAGGTGGGCCAGGAGTTCGCGGCGGTCGTCGGTGTAGCCGTCCCACTGGTCGGGGTTGAGGGCGAGGCCCTCCTTCGGCAGGCCCAGCAGCTCGGCGAGGGGCTCGAAGAGGTCGGCGGTGAGGTTGCCGAGGGCGAACGGGGCGATCATCACCGAGTTGCCGACGAGCCGCCAGGTCGTGTCGGAGGACTTCAGGCCGGCCTTCAGCCAGTCGAGCTGGGCCCGGCCGGTCAGCGTACGGTCCGGGTCGTCGACCTCGCCGTCGCCGACGCCCACCTGCTGCGAGCGGAAGGACCGCAGGTCGAGCAGCGACAGGTCGACGAGCTTGCCGAAGCGCAGTCGGCGGTAGGTGGTTCCGGTGATCGCCGGGCGCACCGGCATCCACTCGAAGTACGCCTGCTTGGCCGCCGACTGACGGGCCGCCCAGGTGCCCTCCGTGCCCTCGGTGTGGTTCTCGGCGCCGCCCGACCAGGCGTCGTTGGCGATCTCGTGGTCGTCCCAGATGGCGACGCACGGCGCGGCGGCGTGCAGGGCCTGGAGGTCCGGGTCGGTCTTGTAACGGGCGTGCCGGACGCGGTAGTCGGCGAGGGAGACGATCTCGTGGGCCGGCGCGTGCGGCCGTACGACTTTGTCGCGGGTGCCGTACTCGCCGGTGCCGTACTCGTAGATGTAGTCGCCGAGGTGCAGCCACGCGTCCAGGTCGCCGCGCGCGGCGAGATGGCGGTAGGCGGCGAAGTGGCCGCCCTCCCAGTTGGCGCAGGAGACCACGCCGAAGCGCAGGCCGGTGGTGGCCGCGTCGGCGGCCGGGGCGGTGCGGGTGCGGGCGACGGGCGAGTCGGTGGCGCCGGCGGAGAAACGGAACCAGTAGTTCGTCGCGGGCGCGAGGCCGCGTACGTCCGCCTTGACGGTGTGGTCCGAGGCGGCGGTCGCGGTCGTCGAGCCCTTGGCGACGATGTTCGTGAACGCCTTGTCCAAAGCGACGGTCCAGCCGACCTCGACGTCGGGGCCGAGTCCGGAGCCGGGTATGGCGGCGGCCGTGGGTGTCACCCGGGTCCACAACAGGACCCCGTCGGGCAGCGGGTCACCGGAGGCGACGCCGTGCAGGAAGGCGGGGGAATCGGCCGCGTGGGCCGGGATCGCGGCGGCCAGCGGTGCCGCGAGGACGGCCCCGGCCGTGGCCGCCTTGACGACCGTACGGCGGCTCGGGGCGGGAGAGTTGAGGTGGGAGTGGGATCTGCGACTGGTCACGGCGGATGAGATTACTGATCGGTAGGGCCGGGGGTAAGCCGGTAGCTCGAAATCCGCTCAATGTTCAGGCGGGCGTGCGTTGTTCGTCGGCCGGTGAACAGGACGGAGGGGCCGGGAGCGGAGCGGAGGGGGGAGCGGAATGGAGGGGGCGCAGCGGGACGGAGGGGGCGAGAGTCGAGGGCAGGGAGCCGAGGGCCGGGAGCGGAGGGGCTCGGGACGGCCCGGTGGTCATCGCTCGTCGGCGTAGCGCCTGGCCAGGGCGATCAGGGCGGCGCGGTCGGGGCTGCCGGTGCGTTCGCGGAGGCTGGCGAGGTGCTTCTCGACCGTGCGCGGGGAGAGGAAGAGGTGCTCGGCGATCTCCTGGTTGCCGAGCCGGGCGCCGAGCAGCCGCAGGACCTCGTACTCCCGGGCGGTCACCCCCGCGCGCCGCAGTTCCGGCGGGATCGTGTCGTGGCCTTGTCGGCGGCGCGGCACGGGGGCGCCGGCCTCGCGCAGCAGGGCCCGGCACGCGGCCGACACGCGGGTCGTGCCCCGGTCGTGGAAGAACAGCTCGGCGGAGCGCAGCCATTCGACGGGTCGGCCCCAGCCGTCGGCGAGTGCGGCCTGGGCGCCCAGCCGCAGACAGAGATGGGCGGCCAGCGGAATGGCGGCGGTCCCGGCCAGCGCCTCCTCCGCCGTCTTGGCGGCCTCGGCGGCCCGGCCCTCACGGCCCAGCAGGACGGCCCGGGACCAGCCGGCGAAGGGGCGGTCCCAATGGACCTGGGCGAGCCGTTCGGTGCCGGGGCCGTCGAGCTCGTCCCAGTCGGTCGCGCCGCGCAGGGTGCGCAGCAGCAGGTACGGGCCGAGGAAGCCGGTGACGCCACGGGTGCTGGGCAGCGCCCGCATCACACCGTCCGCCTCGGTGAACTCGGCCAGCGCGCGGTCGGGTTCCTCCCGCAGCAGGGAGCAGATGCCCTGGGCCCAGCCCCACACGGAGGTGTCGGCGTAGCCCCAGAGCGCACCGGCGCTCCGCCCGGCGAGCGCGTGCTCCAGGGTGCGCAGGGTCGCGTCGAGCTTCTCCCGCTCCCCGAGCGAGGCGGCGATGATGCCGTCCACGCCGACGCCGATCAACTCCACCTCGCGCAGCCGCAGTCGGCGCGCCGTCGACTGGAGGCGGCGCGCGGACTCGGTGGCCCGGTCCTGCTCGTCGCGCAGGATGTGGGCGAGCGTCAGATGCATGTCGGCCCAGGCCGTCATGAGCACCGCGCCGGTCTCCTCGGCGGCCCCGCGCGCGGCGAGCAACCGGTCGGTGCCGGTGAACCGGACCCGGTCGAGCACCCCCAGTTCCAGCAGGCCACGGATGCGCCACACCGGCAGCGCGTGGGCCTCGGCGGTGGCGACCAGCCGGGCGAACGCCTCCTCCGCCTCGCCGAGATCCCGGGGCCGCAGGCAGTACCCGAGCATGTTCAGCGCCTTGCACGCCACCTCCGGCATCCCCACCTCCTCGGCGGTCGCGACGGCGCCCTCGGCGAGCGCCCGCGCGCTCTCCAGCCGGTCCGGGCGCCGCGAGTTGAGCACCAGATGGGCCGCGACCGCGTCCAGGGCGGCCCGGGACGCCGGGTCGGGCGTGTCGCCGAGCAGGTCCCGCGCCCGTCGTACGGCGGTCAGGCCCTCCTCCCACCGCTGGGCGGTCGCGGCGGCCCGCGCCCGCGTCAGGAACCCGGCCGCGCGGCGGCCGGCCGGCGCGCCCGAGACGGTCAGGACACGGTCCAGCCGGTCCCCGAGTTCGGGTACGCGCGTCACATCGCCGGTGAGGACCAGCGTGCCGAGCAGTTCCTCCAGCAGCCGGGCCACGGCCTCGGGCGGGGCGTCCGGCGTGTCGGCGGTCAGCTCCAGGCCCCGGTCGAGGAGCTCCACCGCCGTCAGCAAGGCACCCCGCGCCACCGCCTGCCGGCCGGCCCGGGTGAGCAGCACGGCCGCGCGCGCGGGCCGGCCACCGGCCACGCACAGCTCCGCCGCGAGGCGGTACAGGTCGTCGTCGACGTCCCCGCCGGGTGGCTGGTGGGGGTCGTGCGGCGGGGCGGGCGTGTCGGGGTCGGCCGTGTTCGCGGTGCTCGGCGCGCTCGGGCGTGTCGGGCCGTTCAGGTCGACGTGTGCCCCCGCGTGGGGCGGCCCTTGAAGGCCCGTCCTCTCACGGCCCGTTCCCTCGCGGTCCGTCCCGTCACGGCCCGTCCCGTCACGGCCCGTCCCCTTCGCCTCTCTCGCCGACTCGATCGCGTCCGCCGCCGACAGGCAGAGGGCCGCGCGTTCGGGTGGGAGCAGCCGTCCGGTGATGGCGTCGGCGGTCAGGGCGTGGCGGAAGGTGTGCCAGCCGGGGTCCGACGGGGTGGCGGCGCCGGAGACGAGGTGGGCGTGGGCCGCGTGGCGGAGCTGGGCGAGGGCGGTGGCGTGGTCCAGGTTCGCGGCGCGGGCGGCGATGTCCACGGGGAAACGCCGCCCGAGCACCGCCGCCGCCTCCAGGAGGGCGATGCCGGGCGGCGGCAGCTGGTCCACGCGCTGGAGGACGGCGGCGGCGACGGTGGCCGGGACACCGGCTTCGAGGGGGCCGGTCACCGTCCAGCGGGAGTCCTCGCCCCGGACGAGACCGCCGCCGTCGACCATGGCCCGCAGCAGTTCCTCCACCACGAAGGGGACGCCCTCGGAGACGGTGTGCAGCCGGTCCAGCACCGCCGCCGGTACGTCCTCCACGGCGTCGTGGCCCAGACATCGGGCGGCCAGCTCGGCGGTGCCGGCCGGCCCGAGGCGGGCGAGGCGGACCGTACGGGCCGCACGACGGGAGGTGGCGGACTCGGCGAGGTCCAGCGCCGGGCCGGACGCGCCGCGCAGGGTGGCCAGCAGGACGGTTCGCTGACCGGAGAGGTTGTCCGTCAGATAGTCGACGATGGCGAGGGTGTCGGCGTCCGCGTCGTGCAGGTCCTCCAGCACCAGGACACAGCCGCCGTCCCGGCCGAGGACGTGCAGCAGCCGGAGCACCGCCTCGGCGTACCCGACGAGCGGTGCGCCGTCCTGCGGGGCCAGCCCGCACAGCCGGGACAGCAGGGGTTCGTAGAGGCCGAGATCCCCGCCCGAGGGCGCCCCGTCGCCCCGTAACCCCGAGAACACGGCCTCCGCCAGCGGGCGCAGCGGTACCGCGCGCCCGGCGGACGCGGCCCGCCCGCGCAGCACCCGTGCCCCGGCGTGCGCGGCGGCGGACGCGGCCTCCTCGACGAGCCGGGACTTGCCGATCCCGGGCTCGCCCAGCACGAACACCGACGAGCCCCGCCCGTCCCGGGCCGCCCGGACGGCAGCCGCCAGAAGGTCCCGTTCCGCTTGCCTGCCGACCAGAGCCGGGGACGACAGCGACGAGAACGACGAGAACGGCGGCACCAAAGAGAACGACGACAACTCCAGGCCCCCTGCGCCCTGTTGGGATGGTCGTGGCAACCCTCGTACGCCCCCGTACGTCACCCCCGCCGGGCACCTCCTCGAATGCGTCTTCGAGGCGCGTACAGGGTAGCCCCCAGTTTCACAGGAGTCGCACAACTACATGGGGGATCTTCCCCGATACGCCGGGGCCCGGTATCCGGCACGCTGCTGTTTCGGCAGGGCAGGGGGGACAGGGCATGGCCCGGGGGACATGCCCTGCCTGCTTCTTTTCTCACGGCAGGGAGGTCGTCAATGCAGCGTGCCCGGGTATGGGGCGTCGCCGGAGTGCTGGGCGTGGTCCTGTGCGGGTGTTCGTCATCCGCCGGAACCACCGGGACCACCGGGAGCGGGAGTGGTGGCGGGTCGTCGTCGGCCGGAGCGGCGGGCAGGGCCGCGGACGAGCCGGAGGTGCCGGTGACCACCCAGGACCTGGAGCGGGTCTGCACGGACGGGCTCGGCTTCGCGGGGCTGCCGGCCTACGACCGTACGAAGAAGACCGTGCACCCGGCGCAGCTCATGAACAGCACCGGCGACGGCTGGACGAGCAGTGTGCCCGTCGACGGCGACTTCCCCAAGGGCTGGTTCCTCGACTACGAGGACAAGCCCGAGCAGGCGGAGCTGGTCGTCTGTGTCGAGCGCACCAAGGCCACCGCGACCGGCAAGGTCTGCGACATGGAGGCCGACGGCAAGCCGCTGAAGATCAAGACGTACAACACCGCGTACCGGGTGCGGGTCGTCGAGGCGCGCACCGGCAAGGAGCAGTACGCGCACAGCGGCAAGGCCGAGTCCGACGAGTGCCCGGCCTACATCTTCACCTCGGACGGCGAGGACGCCGACAAGTACTACAACGAGGTCCGGGCCGAGGACTACCGGGGGCGGGTCAAGCCGTACATCGCGCCGTAGCGCGGCCCCGCGGGACGGACGGGCGGGTGCTCCGGAAAACTGGCCTCCGGGAGCACCCGCCCGTTCCCGCGCGTTCGTGTGCGGGCGCTACTTGGTGACGCCCGCGTCCTTGAGCGCCGTCTCCCACTGCGCGACCGTGGACGGGTTGGTGATCGTCTTGTCGTTGATCTTGATGGTCGGGGTCGACTTCACGCCCTTGGCGTCGGTGAAGGACTGGCTCATCCTCATCGCCCAGGCGTCGTAGGTGCCCTTCTCGACGGCGTCCTGGAACTTCTTGTTGTTCTTCAGCGCGTCGACCGTGTTCGCGACCTTGATCAGATAGCTGTCCTTGGCGAACTCGTCGGTCGACTCCGACGGGTGGTACTTCGTCGAGTACAGCGCGGCCTTGTAGTCGAGGAAGGCCTCGGGGCTGACGTCCAGGGCGGCGCCGAGCGCGCTCAGCGCGTTCTTCGAGCCCTCGCCCGTGAGGTTGCCGTCGAGGAAGGTGCCGATCGTGAAGGAGAGCTTGTAGTCGCCGTCCTCCATGCCCTTGTCGACGGTCTCGCCGACGGTCTGTTCGAAGCTGGCGCAGGCCGGGCAGCGCGGGTCCTCGAACAGGTGGACCACGTTGGCGGACTTGGAGTCGCCGATCAGTACGGTGGTGCCGTCCTTGCCCGAGGTGTTGGCCGGGGCGACCACCGTGGCGTCGGCGGCCGCCTCCCACTTGGTGGGCTTGCCGTTCTGGACGACGGCGTAGCCGATGCCGCCGGCTATCGCCAGGACCGCGACGATCGAGGACGCCACGATCGCCTGCCGCCTGACCTTGGCGCGCTTGGCCTGCCGCTCGCGCTCCAGGCGCAGCCGCTCACGGGCCGCCGACTTCGCCGCACTGCTGTTCCGCTTGCTCATGTGGGTGAACTCCCTGTGGGACGCGCACGCGCGGTGCGCGGTGCGCGGATACGTGTGGTGGGGGACCTGCTCGTGCTCAGGAGGTGGTCACGCGAAGGTGACCGAGCAAGGCGGTCCACGCCGTCCCAGGGAGTGCGCGTACAGAAGGGTGCGGGCGGTGTTCGTACGGTGCGCGGTGCGCGTCGGCCGGTGCTCCGCCCGCAGGGGGCGCACCATGACCGTGGCGACCGCGATCAGCAGCGGCCGGAAGCCGGCGGCGACCGCGGCGTCCAGCAGCCGGGCCAGCGCCCGCTCGCCCCGCCGCAGCCAGGCGGCGGCCAGCAGACCCACCCCGATGTGCGCGGCGAGCAGCAGCCAGACGGCGTCCGGACCGGCGCCCGCCAGCAGGGTCGCCGCCGGCTCGGAGCCGCCGGTGACCCGCGCCAGCGGCGCGCCGACGCTGCCTCCGCCGCACAGCATGTCCAGCCCGAACTGACGCAGCGGACCCGTGACGGGGCCGCCCGCCTCGCCGTAACAGGCGTGCTGGCCCGCGGTGAAGACCGTGTCGGCGGCCAGCTCCAGCGGGATCAGCACACCGGCGATCCGCCCGAAGCCGCGCTCGCGGCCGGCCAGCGCGTAGGCGACGAGGAAGACGGCGCCGGCGATCGCGGCGACGGTGGTGAGCGGGAGCGGGACCCTGGACAGCAGCACGTGCGACGCGGTGCCGAGCGTCACGACGACCGCCGTGAACAGCGCCGCGCGTACGGCTCTGAAGTGGGTCCCGGATATGTCCATGGCGTTGGAGAGTCTCCCATGCACATACGTAAGGGACCGCTAAGAAGCCCCTGTGAGTGGGCGATGCCTCATTTCCCGCCGCTTCACCAGCGTTCCGGAAAGCTCTACAGGCCGGGGATCCGGCCGTTGCGGAACAGGTCCACGAAGATCTGGTGGTCCGCACGCGCGCGTGCCCCGTACGCGTGGGCGAAGTCCACCAGGAGCGGCGCGAAGCCCTCCTCGTCGGCCGCGATCGCCGCGTCGATGGCCCGCTCCGTGGAGAACGGCACCAGGGACTGCCCGGTCAGGTCGTCCGCCGCCGCGTGCATCGTGGCCGTGGCCCGGCCGAGGTCGGCGACGACCGCCGCGATCTCCTCCGGGTCGTCGATGTCGCTCCAGTCCAGGTCCACCGCGTACGGCGACACCTCGGCGACCAGCTGCCCGGCGCCGTCCAGCTCGGTCCAGCCGAGCCACGGGTCCGCGTGCGCCTGCAGCGCCCGCTGGGAGATCACCGTGCGGTGGCCCTCGTGCTCGAAGTAGTCACGGATCCGCTGGTCGGTGATGTGACGGGAGACGGCCGGGGTCTGGGCCTGCTTGATGTAGATCACCACATCGTTCTCCAGGGCGTCGCTCTGCCCCTCCAGCAGGATGTTGTACGACGGCAGGCCGGCCGAGCCGATGCCGATGCCCCGGCGGCCGACGACGTCCTTCACCCGGTACGAGTCCGGGCGGGCCAGCGAGGACTCCGGGAGCGTCTCCAGATAGCCGTCGAAGGCGGCCAGCACCTTGTACCGCGTCGCCGCGTCCAGCTCGATGGAGCCGCCGCCCGGTGCGAAGCGGCGCTCGAAGTCACGGATCTCCGTCATCGAGTCGAGCAGCCCGAAGCGGGTCAGCGAGCGGGCGTCGCGCAGCGCGTCCAGGAGCGGGCCCTGGGCGGTGTCCAGCGTGAACGGAGGCACCTCGTCCAGCTTGGCGCCGGCCGCTATGGCGTGGATCCGCTCGCGGTAGGCGGCCGCGTAGGTCTCCACCAGCTCGGTGATCTGCTCGTCGCTCAGCGCCTTCGCGTACCCGATGAGCGCCACGGAGGCGGCGAAGCGCTTCAGGTCCCAGGTGAAGGGGGCGACATAGGCCTCGTCGAAGTCGTTCACGTTGAAGATCAGACGGCCCGTGGAGTCCATGTACGTGCCGAAGTTCTCCGCGTGCAGATCGCCGTGGATCCACACGCGCGAGGTGCGCTCGTCGAGGTAGGGACCCTCGGCCTTCTCGTCGGCCAGGTCCTTGTAGAACAGGCACGCCGTGCCCCGGTAGAACGCGAAGGCCGAGGCCGCCATCTTCCGGAACTTCACGCGGAAGGCGGCCGGGTCGGCGGCCAGCAGCTGGCCGAAGGCGGTGTCGAAGACGGCGAGGATCTCCTCGCCACGGCGCTCGTCGTCGAGCTGCGGAACCGACATCGCTGGGTGCCTCCTGGTGGATCACGGGTGGGTCGACTTCTGAACGTGCGAGGGCGCGCGCAAGTGCCCGCGACTCCTCTCCGAAAGGTACGGGGGAGACCCCTCGCGGTGTCAGTCCCGAGGCATAGACTTCGACGCTGTCCCCCAGACTGTCCGCAGCCCGTGGGGAAGTCGTTCACGCATGTTTCCCCTGTGTCCCTTGGAGGCCGAAGCCGTGTCAAAGCCGCCGTTCACGCACCTGCACGTCCACACCCAGTACTCGCTGCTGGACGGTGCCGCGCGGCTCAAGGACATGTTCAACGCGTGCAACGAGATGGGCATGACCCATATCGCCATGTCCGACCACGGCAACCTCCACGGGGCGTACGACTTCTTCCACACCGCGAAGAAGGCCGGGGTCACCCCGATCATCGGCATCGAGGCGTACGTCGCCCCCGAGTCCCGGCGCAACAAGCGCAAGATCCAGTGGGGCCAGCCGCACCAGAAGCGGGACGACGTGTCCGGTTCGGGTGGTTACACGCACAAGACGATCTGGGCGGCGAACAAGACGGGCCTGCACAACCTCTTCAAGCTCTCCTCGGACGCGTACGCCGAGGGCTGGCTGCAGAAGTGGCCCCGGATGGACAAGGAGACCATCTCCCAGTGGTCCGAGGGGCTCATCGCCTCCACCGGCTGCCCCTCCGGCGAGCTCCAGACCCGGCTGCGCCTCGGCCAGTTCGACGAGGCGGTGAAGGCGGCCTCCGAGTACCAGGACATCTTCGGCAAGGACCGCTACTTCCTGGAGCTGATGGACCACGGCATCGAGATCGAGCACCGGGTCCGTGAGGACCTGCTCCGGGTCGGCAAGAAGCTCGGCATCCCGCCCCTGGTCACCAACGACTCGCACTACACGTACGCGCACGAGGCGACCGCGCACGACGCGCTGCTGTGCATCCAGACCGGCAAGAACCTCTCCGACCCGGACCGCTTCAAGTTCGACGGCACCGGCTACTACCTGAAGTCCACCGACGAGATGTACGCCGTCGACTCCTCGGACGCCTGGCAGGAGGGCTGCGCCAACACCCTGCTGGTCGCCGAGCAGATCGACACCACCGGCATGTTCGAGGCCAAGAACCTCATGCCGAAGTTCGACATCCCCGACGGCTTCACCGAGGTCACCTGGTTCCAGGAGGAGGTCCGCCGCGGCATGGCCCGCCGCTTCCCCGGCGGCGTCCCCGAGGACCGCCAGAAGCAGGCCGAGTACGAGATGGACGTCATCATCCAGATGGGGTTCCCGGGGTACTTCCTCGTCGTCGCCGACTTCATCATGTGGGCCAAGAAGCAGGGCATCGCCGTCGGCCCCGGCCGTGGCTCCGCCGCCGGTTCGATCGTCGCGTACGCCATGGGCATCACCGACCTCGACCCGATCCCGCACGGTCTGATCTTCGAGCGGTTCCTCAACCCCGAGCGCGTCTCCATGCCCGATGTCGACATCGACTTCGACGAGCGCCGGCGCGTCGAGGTGATCAGGTACGTGACCGAGAAGTACGGCGCCGACAAGGTCGCCATGATCGGCACGTACGGCAAGATCAAGGCGAAGAACGCCATCAAGGACTCCGCGCGCGTGCTGGGCTACCCGTACGCGATGGGCGACCGGCTCACCAAGGCGATGCCCGCCGACGTCCTCGGCAAGGGCATCGACCTCAACGGCATCACCGACCCCTCCCACCCGCGCTACAGCGAGGCGGGCGAGATCCGGTCGATGTACGAGAACGAGCCGGACGTCAAGAAGGTCATCGACACCGCCAAGGGCGTCGAGGGCCTGGTCCGGCAGATGGGTGTGCACGCGGCCGGCGTGATCATGTCCAGCGAGCCCATCGTCGACCACGCCCCGATCTGGGTGCGGCACACCGACGGCGTGACCATCACCCAGTGGGACTACCCGCAGTGCGAGTCGCTCGGCCTGCTGAAGATGGACTTCCTGGGCCTGCGCAACCTCACGATCATGGACGACGCCATCAAGATGGTGAAGGCCAACAAGGGCATCGACCTGGAGATGCTCGCCCTGCCGCTGGACGACCCCAAGACCTTCGAACTGCTCTGCCGCGGTGACACCCTCGGCGTCTTCCAGTTCGACGGCGGCCCCATGCGCTCGCTGCTCCGCCAGATGCAGCCCGACAACTTCGAGGACATCTCCGCCGTCTCGGCCCTCTACCGGCCCGGCCCGATGGGCATGAACTCGCACATCAACTACGCGGAGCGCAAGAACAAGCGCCAGGAGATCACGCCGATCCACAAGGAACTGGAGGAGCCGCTCGAAGAGGTCCTCGCGGTCACCTACGGCCTGATCGTCTACCAGGAGCAGGTGCAGAAGGCCGCCCAGATCATCGCCGGGTACTCGCTCGGCGAGGCCGACATCCTCCGCCGCGTGATGGGCAAGAAGAAGCCCGACGAACTGGCGAAGAACTTCGTCCTCTTCCAGGCGGGCGCCCGGAAGAACGGCTACAGCGACGAAGCCATCCAGGCCCTGTGGGACGTCCTGGTCCCCTTCGCCGGCTACGCCTTCAACAAGGCCCACTCCGCCGCGTACGGACTGGTCTCCTACTGGACCGGCTATCTGAAGGCGAACTACCCGGCCGAGTACATGGCCGCGCTGCTCACCTCCGTCAAGGACGACAAGGACAAGTCGGCGGTCTACCTCAACGAGTGCCGGCGCATGAAGATCAAGGTGCTCCCGCCGAACGTCAACGAGTCCGAGCACAACTTCGCCGCCCAGGGCGACGACGTGATCCTCTTCGGCCTCGAAGCCGTGCGCAACGTCGGTACGAACGTGGTCGAGTCGATCATCCGCAGCCGCAAGGCCAAGGGGAAGTACGCCTCCTTCCCCGACTACCTCGACAAGGTCGAGGCGGTCGCCTGCAACAAGCGCACCACGGAGTCGCTGATCAAGGCGGGCGCCTTCGACACGATGGGGCACACCCGCAAGGGCCTCACCGCGCACTTCGACTCGATGATCGACAACGTGGTCGCGGTCAAGCGCAAGGAGGCCGAAGGGCAGTTCGACCTCTTCGGCGGCATGGGCGAGGAGGAGAGCAGCGAGCCCGGCTTCGGACTCGACGTGGAGTTCACCACCGACGAGTGGGAGAAGACCTATCTCCTCGCCCAGGAGCGGGAGATGCTCGGCCTCTACGTCTCCGACCACCCCCTCTTCGGCCTGGAGCACGTGCTCTCCGACAAGGCCGACGCGGGTATCGCCCAGCTCACCGGCGGTGAGCACGGCGACGGCGCGGTCGTCACCATCGGCGGCATCATCTCGGGCCTGCAGCGCAAGATGACCAAGCAGGGCAACGCCTGGGCCATCGCCACCGTGGAGGACCTCGCCGGTTCCATCGAGTGCATGTTCTTCCCGGCGAGCTACCAGCTCGTGTCGACCCAACTCGTCGAGGACGCGGTCGTGTTCGTCAAGGGCCGCCTCGACAAGCGCGAGGAGGTGCCGCGTCTGGTCGCGATGGAGATGCAGGTCCCCGACCTGTCCAACGCGGGCACCAACGCACCGGTGATCCTCACCATCCCGGCCACCCGCGTCACCCCGCCCATGGTCAGCCGCCTCGGCGAGATCCTCAGCCACCACAAGGGCGACAGCGAGGTCCGGATCCGGCTCCAGGGCCCGACCAAGACGACCGTGCTGCGCCTCGACCGGCACCGGGTGAAGCCGGATCCGGCCCTCTTCGGGGATCTGAAGGTGCTGCTCGGCCCGTCCTGTCTGGCCGGCTGAGCGGGCACTCGGCAGGTCGCCGGGCGTGAACGCGCGAGGGGCGCATCCGGTCTTCCGGATGCGCCCCTCGGGTGTACCCGGGCTGCAACAGCCCGTCCTACGGATGTCAGTTGTGACCGAAGCGCTTCTGCCGGCCCTTGCGGGCCATGTCGCCGGGGGTCACCTGGGTCGCGCGCTGCTCGGCCTGCGACTCCAGCGAGGACTGCTGGGCCTCCTGCTGACCACGCTCGGACTGCGGCTGCTTCCGGTCCTGCTTCTTGTTCTTGGCCATGGGGATCTGCCTCCTGAGGGGGATCTAGGGGCCAGGGCCGCGACCAGATTCACATAACATGATAAGGCGCGCATTTCGGAAAATCACCGTCCGTGACGAGAGTTGTCGGAGCGGGCGCCGCGACGCGTCGGCACGGGTACCGCGTTGGAGGGGGCGTGCGGCGAATACGCCACGCCGAAGATCGAGTTCCGGCCGTTAACCTCCGCGTGGTCGGGCAGACTCGAAGGAAGCCCGAAGCAAACCTCCCGGAAAGAGGGTGGATCGCGTGGACCGCTGCATCGTCCTGGTGGACGCCGGGTATCTGCTCGGCGCGGCCGCCAGCCTCCTCGCCGGGGAACCGTCCCGCTCCCGCATCACCGTCGATCACGCCGCCCTCATCCAGGGGCTGCGCGAGCGCGCCGAGGCCGACACCGAGCGACCACTGCTGCGCATCTACTGGTTCGACGGCGCCCCCGACCGCGTCCCGCAGCCCGAGCACCGCAGGCTGCGGGTGATGCCCCGGGTGACCGTCCGGCTGGGCGCGCTGACCCGCAGCGACGGGCGGTGGGCGCAGAAGGGCGTGGACGCCGCCATGCACGCCGAACTGACCGAGCTGGCCCGCAACCGCGCCTGCTCCGACGTGGTCCTCGTGACCGGCGACGGGGATCTGCTGCCGGGCATGATGGCCGCCAAGGAGCACGGCGTCGCCGTACACCTGTGGGCCGTGCAGGCCGCCGACGGCGACTACAACCAGTCCGAGGACCTGGTCGCCGAGGCCGACGAGCGGCGCGTGCTCGACCGGATCTGGATCACCAAGGCCGTACGCGCCAAGGATGCCGGCGGGGTCTGCGCGCCGCAGCCGGTGCCCCGGCCGGAGATCGCCGCGATCCTGTCGGCGCCGCTGCCCGAGTCGGCCCTCGCGGCCGCCGCCGAGCGGCAGGCCGGGGAGCCCGAGCCGGCCCCCGCGGGGCGCAACGGCACCGATGAGCGGATGCCCGCGGCCAAGGGTGTGCCGACGCCGAAGGATCTCGCCGCCATGCGCGGGCCCGGGGCGCACGCCGTGCAGCATCCGGCGACGGCCACGCTGCGGTGGTCCTCCGACAAGGGGTGGGTGGACCGGCCCGGGGGCGCGGCGGAGCCGCCGGAGGCGGCGGCGATGCCGACGCTGGCGCAGCTGACCAGTGCGGAGCAGCGGTGGGCCGACCGGGAGGAGGACATCACGACCGTCGGGGGTGACCCCTTCGAGGTCGGGCAGGTGTTCGCTCGGCGGTGGATGGCGCGGCTGACGGACCAGTCCCATCTGCAGAAGCTGTCGGGGATGTATCCGCGGGTGCCGCATCGGGTGGACGGGGAGCTGTTGCGGTACGCGGCTCGGTTCGGGCTGCTGGCGCACAAGGACGATCAGATCGATGAGCATGACCGGTATGCGATCAGGGCCGGGTTCTGGCGGGAGATCGATGTGCGGACGGGGGTCGAGCATGCGCCGGCGGGGGAGAGGTAGGGGCGCCTAGTAGCTCGGGGGTGCCTGTTCGTGGGCGGGCGCGCGTTCGTTGTGGCTGGTCGCGCAGTTCCCCGCGCCCCTTTGGGGCTCGGCTGGGGTGACCCCGGGGCAATTCGGCACCCGGGACCCCGTAGGCTCGTTCCTCGTGAGTACGCGTACGGGACAGGCGATCCGGCATGGTCGGGAAGTCGTGTGTGCTGTGCGGGGGCTCACCAAGACGTATCCGGCGACGCGGGGGCGGCGGGGTGTGCCGGGGACTCCCGAGGTGCGGGCCAACGACGCCGTGGCGCTGGAGGTCGGGCGCGGGGAGATCTTCGGGCTGCTCGGGCCCAACGGGGCGGGCAAGACCACTCTCGTACGGCAGCTGACCGGGCTGATGCGGCCCGACGACGGCACCGTCGACATCCTGGGCCACGACATCGTCCGCCATCCCGAGCGGGCCTCCCGGATCCTCGCCTATCTGGGGCAGGAGTCCACCGCCCTGGACGAGCTGACCGTGGCGCTCGCCGCGGAGACCACCGGGCGGCTGCGCGGGCTGGAGGTACGCCGGGCCCGGGCCGAGCGGGACGCCGTGCTGGAGGAGCTGGGGCTGACCGCCCTGGCCGCCCGGCCGCTGAAGAAGCTGTCCGGCGGACAGCGGCGGCTCGCCTGTTTCGCCACCGCGCTCGTCGGGGAGCGGCCCCTGCTCGTGCTCGACGAGCCGACCAGCGGCATGGACCCGGTGGCCCGGCGGGCCGTGTGGGCCGCCGTCGACCGGCGGCGCGCCGAGTCCGGCACCACCGTCCTGCTGGTCACCCACAACGTCATCGAGGCGGAGACCGTCCTCGACCGCGTCGCCGTCCTCGACAAAGGGCGGGTCATCGCCTGCGACAGCCCGGCCGGACTGAAGGAACAGGTCGCGGGCGAGGTGCGCGTCGAGCTGGTGTGGCGGGAGAAGGCCCCGCTGGACGTGCCCGAGGTCGCCGCGCTGCGCCCGCGCGCCGTGGAGTCCGGGCGCCGCTGGACGCTCCGGCTCGCCCCCGAGGAGGCGCGCGCGGTGGTGGCCACGGTCACCGGCGGCGCCGCCTTCGTCGCGCTCGACGACTTCACCCTCGCCACGCCGAGCCTGGAGGACGTCTACCTGGCGCTCGGCGGCAGCGCGGGCAGCGCACAGGGACTGGTCAAGGGGTGAGGGACGCGGGCGTGAGCCGGAGAACAGTCGAAGCGGACGTGAACGGCAAGGCTGCCGCAGCCGTACGAAAATGGGCGACAGCCGAAGCGAAGGGGAGCAACTCGACGTGAGTGTCGTACCCGCCGAGATCCTGCCGGGCAAGGCCCTGGCCGTAGAGGAGCGCGTGGAGCGCCCAGCCGCCGAGCTCGGGCCCCGCGCGCGCCTGTGGCCGTCGCTCTGCGCCGTGTACGTGGCGCAGCTCTCCCGGGCGCGGGTCGCACGGATCCCGCTGCTGTTCGTGGCCACCTTCCAGTCGATCGGGATCATGATCCTGATGCGTGGAGTGGTGGACGGCGGGGCCGAGGCGCACGCCGTGGTCGCCGGTTCGGCGGTGCTCGTCGTCGCGTTCGTCGCCCTGAACCTGCTGGCCCAGTACTTCGGGCAGCTGCGCTCCAGCGGCGGCCTCGACCACTACGCGACCCTGCCCGTGCCGCCCGCGGCCGTGGTGCTGGGCGCGGCCGGCGCGTACGCCTCCTTCACCGTCCCCGGCACCGTGGTGACCGCCGTGTTCGGCTGTGTGCTCTTCGGGCTGCCGCTGACCCACCTCTGGGTGCTCGCCGCGGTGATCCCGCTCGCCGGGGCCGCGCTCGCCGGGCTGGGCGCCGCGCTGGGCCTGCTCGCCCCGCGCCCGGAACTCGCCACGGTCCTCGGACAGCTGGGCATGTCGGCGGCGCTGCTCCTCGGCGTGCTGCCGGCCGACCGGATGCCCGGCTTCATCCAGTTCGCACGGGATCTGCTGCCGTCGACGTACGGCGTGGAGGCCTTCGCGCGGACCTTCGGGCCGAACCCCGACTGGGCGTTCGTGCTCGGCGACCTCGCCGTGTGCGCGGGGGTCGGGGTCGTCTCGCTCGCGGTCGCCACCTGGGCGTACCGGCGGGCCGCCGTCCGGTGACGCGGCGCACAGCCGCGCCTGGCACGATGGCAGGGTGACCGCACCGTTGACTCCCCCTCCGCCGCCGCACAACCAGTCCCCGAACGACCCGTGGGCCCCACCGCCCACCAGCGATGGGGGCGAGGCGCATCTCTGGTACGAGCCGGAGAAGCCGGCCGGGCCCGGGCTGCGGACCGAGCTGATCGAGGCCGCCGTCGTCACCGCGGTCATGGCGCTGCTCGGCGGCGCGCTGCTCGGTCTCCTGTGGTGGTGGCTGGCGCCGCACGTACCGCTCGTCTCCGACGGGTCGGCGGTCTACTTCAAGGACACCGAGGGCGAACAGGCCGTCGGCGTCGACGGAACGTTCACGCTGCTGGCCCTGGGCATCGGCGCGCTCAGCGGGCTCGTCGTCTTCGTGCTGCGCCGGCGTGGTGGGGTGCCCCTCGTCGTGGCGCTCACCGTCGGCGGGCTGCTGGGGGCCGTGCTGGCGTGGCGGTTCGGGGTGTGGCTCGGGCCCGAGACCGATGTCGCTGCGCGGGCGAAGGAAGTGGGGCAGGGGGTGACGTTCTCCGCGCCGCTGAAGCTGGCCGCGAAGGGGGCGTTGCTGGCGTGGCCGTTGGCGGGGTTGCTCGTGCATCTTGGGCTGACCGCGTTGTTCGGGCCGCGGGATCCTGAGCCGGTGGAGTGACGTGAGCGCCTGATAGCTCGGGGGTGCTGGTTCGTCGGCGGGTGCGGCTCCGGTGGGGCTTCTCGCGCAGTTCCCCGCGCCCCTGAAAGATCAGGCCCTGCGGGCCTGAAAGGCGACGGGCTGCGGGTTGGGAAGCGACGGGTCTTCGGCTTGAAAAGCGAGGGGCGCAGCCCCCGCTTTTCAGGCGCGCGGGGAACTGCGCGGCCCGCCCCCACCGGACCCGCACCCGCCAACGAACCGACCCGGCGTCACGCGCGAGCGATGGGCGCCGCCACCGCTTCCGTGAGCTTCAGGAGGTCCTGGGGGGACAACTCGACCTCCAGTCCCCGACGCCCGGCCGAGACACAGATCGTGTCGTGGGCGTCCGCGGAGGCGTCCAGCACCGTGCGGAGCTTCTTGCGCTGGCCGAGGGGGGAGATGCCACCCCGGACATAGCCCGTCGTCCGCTCCGCGAGCGTGGGGTCGGCCATCGCCGCCCGCTTGCCGCCGACCGCCGTCGCCAGCGACTTCAGGTCCAGCGAACCCGCCACCGGCACGACCGCGACCACGAGCGCGCCGTCGACGTCCGCCACCAGCGTCTTGAAGACCCGCTCGGGGGACACCCCCATCGCCTCGGCCGCCTCCTCGCCGTAGGACGGATGCGCGGGATCGTGCTCGTAGGCGTGGACGGTGAACTCCACGCCCGCCGCGCTCAGGGCCACCGTCGCGGGCGTGCCGCCCGCTCCCGACTGCTGCTTCTTCGCCTTCTTCGCCATCAGCCTTCGCTATCGGTCTTCGCCATCGGCCTTCTCGCGTGCGCCGGTCGGGATCAGTTCAGACTCGTCGGCCCGCGCGTCAGTTCCGACGCGGGCAACGACGGCAGACTACGGATGATGGCGGACTCGGCGCGCAGGAGTTTCAGCTCGTCGCGCAGCCGGGACGCGGTGTCGGGGGCCTGGAGGAGCCGCTGCTTGGCGGGGGTGTCGAGCATCATCGCCGCCGCGACCAGGTAGGAGACGACCGCCGGCTCGTCCGGGAGGTCGGCCCCCGTCGACAGTGAGCGCTCCCGGGCGCCCGCGAGCCGCTTCTGGTACTGGCGGAACGCCCGCAGGACGCCCTCGGCGAGCGCGCCCGCCTCGTCGCCCGCGTCCTCCGGCAGCTCCTCCAGATCCGCCACGAGGAACGGCCCCGAGGCGTCCACCGAGAGCAGACGCACCCGGCTGGTACCGGTCGCCAGGACCTCGAACGTGCCGTTGTCGCGCTCCCGGATGGTCGCCGCGTCCGCGATACAGCCCACGGAGTGGAACGCCTTCGTCGGTTCGTCGCCGAAGCCGGCGGTCGGGCCGCGGTCGGGCAGCGCGGTCGGATCCGGCATGCCGGGGGCGCTCGGCGCGACCTCGTGGCCGTCGCGGATGGCGACGACGGCGAAGCGGCGGGGTTGGTCCTCGGGGGTCTTCAGCAACTCGCGCATCATGGCGCGGTAGCGCTCCTCGAAGATGTTCAGAGGAAGCACGAGCCCCGGGTACAACACCGAGTTCAGAGGGAAGAGAGGCAGCCGGACGGTGGTCACGAGGGCAGAGCCTAATGGTCGTCGGGGCACGCGCGTTCTTCCGTATTCGTTTGGTGACCTCCCGCAAGGGCTACCCTCCGGCGCGCGGCGACCTCTCCGGCCGGGCGCGCAGCGGGATCGAGCACGCCACCTCCAGCCGCACGCCGTCCCGCAGCTGGAGGAACTGGCCCAGCGGATCGTCCGAGACATGGTCCCAGGGGAAGGACGTCGCGTACGGGCCGATCATGCGCAGCTGGGCCAGGGCGTCCGGCCAGCGCTCCAGGCGGACCAGGACGTACGTCAGGAGGTTGCGGACCTCGGCCGGCCAGGGGTCGCCGGGGGCGTACTCGGCGGAGAGCGCGATCGCGCCGTCCGCCGCCGCGTCCAGCCGGGCGCGGGGGACGGTGCCGCCGCCCTCGGTGAAGTACGCGAAGGCCGCCCGGACCGGCAGGGCCCGCACGAGGGAGCCGGGGAGCGCGTCCTCGGCGGCCCGCTCGGCGAAGTCGAAGCACTCGCGGTGCGAGCACCGGGAGGTGTGGGGGGTGTCCGCCCACCGGGCACAGCAGGCGGCGGCCAGGTACCTCAGCGCGGAGACATGACAGCCGTAGTGGTGCGGGGAGCGGCGGACCGCCTCCGCCCACAGCCGCTCGAAGCCGGTGTGGCCGAGGCCCGTGCCCCTGGCGTGGTCGAGGGCGATCCGCCAGGGCACCGGATCACGCGGCTCGCCCTCCGTGGCAGCCGCGATCAACGGGCCGGCCTCGCGCAACAGTTCGACCCGGGCGGGGGAGCGCGAGCCGCGCGCCACCGCCAGCTCGGCCTTGAGCAGCAGCATGTCCGGGTCGTGCGGGGCGGTCGACTCCCAGGCCCGCAGCCATGCGTCGCGCGCCTGGGCGAACGCGGCGAGCCGCAGCGCGTACCGGTCGCGGTTCTCCCACTCGGCGGCCTCCCGGGTGGTCGCCAGCAGTTTCGCCGCGGCCGCGTACTCACCGCGGCCGGCCGCCACCAGCACGGGCCCGAGCCGCTCGTCGGGGGCGTCGAGCAGCACCTCGTCGTCGGCGGGCAGCCCCGCGGCGAGCCGGGAGGTGTGGCGTGCCATCCGGGCGGTACGGACGAGCGCGCGCAACAGATCCATGGCGCCCTGCCCCCTTCGCGCCTCGACCGGCGCCGCTCTCGTGGGCCGGGTGCTCACCGTCGTGGTGTCGCGGTTGATGGTTTCGGTACGAAGACGGTGCGACGACGGGTCAGGTTGTGTGCGTCCCGGATCATGTCCGGAACACCGAGCCTTCCTGGGCGGAACCCGTCAGTTCCTGCTGAGGAGGCGGGTGGCGCCCGCCGCCACCGTCGTCGCCAGGATCCAGCCCAGGATGATCACCACGGCGGCCAGCCACTGCCAGCCGCCGCGCAGCTGCCAGTAGCCGACCTGGCCGAGGTCGATGACCGGCAGCAGCAGATCCAGGGCGAACAGGGACGGGCTCCAGTGCGGGTGCTCGCCGCTCTTCATCGGCGGATGGTGGGCGTGCGAGAAGGCGTACGACGTCAGCGCCCACAGCAGCGCCATCCACACCGCCGCCCGGCCCGGCCGGTATCCGTAGGCGACCGTCCAGTCCTGCGCGTAGCCCCAGAGCTTGGCCGCCATCGGCAGGTTCTCCCGCCGGTGGCGCTGCTTGGCGAGGAGCACCTCTCGGGCGCCCTCGTCGTCCCCGCCGGCGCGCAGCACGGTCGCCAGCCGCTCGTACGGCTCCGGGCTGTACTCGGCGGTCGCCGCCGCCACCCACTCCAGCCGTTCGGCCAGCGGGAACTGGCCGCGCGGCACGAGGGTCTCGTACTGGAAGCCGCCCATGTGGAGGTTGCCGGGGCCGGGCCAGCTCTGCGCCTTGTCGATCAGGACGCCGACCCGGGCGCCGGACAGGACGACCTTGCCGCGCTCGGGCTTCTCACCGAGGAAGCGCAGCTCGGGCACCTGGACGCGGCGCAGGGACAGCTCCTGTTCGTCCGTGAAGGTGAACCGGGCCTGCTCCAGGTCGACGGAGTCACCGAACCGCCCGTCGTCCAGCCGGATCCCGCCCTGGCACTCGAACCGCTGGACACGGGTGCCGCGCGCGGGCGTGCTGCCGCTGGTGTGCAGCGGATTGCCGACGCCGGCCGGGGTCAGATAGAGGGTGCGCTCCACGGTCAGCTGGGGCGCGTTCAGGGCGAGCCGACCGTACGGATTGGCGAGCCGGCTGCCGCGCAGGCTGAGCGAGGCGCCGACGGTCGCGCCGCGCAGGCTCAGCTCGCCGTGCGACTCCAGCATCTCGGCCTGCACGTCCTGGGCGACGGTCAGCCCGTCGGCGGAGAGCGAGCGGCCGTGCCGGTCGCGGTAGACGACCGCCTGGTTGAGCAGCAGATCGGTGCCGATGTGCGCGTCCGCCAGCCGCACCCCGTTGTGGAACCGGCAGCGCGGCAGATGCAGATCGCCCTCCGTGTGCAGCCGGGCCGCCTCCAGCCGGGGCACCGAGCAGTCCACCAGCCGAACGGTCGTGAACCGGGCCTCGGGAACCAGGATCTCCTTCTCGAACCGGCAGCCCCGCAGCTCCACGTACGGCACCACCTGGCCGCCCGCGAGCTCCAGGACGCCCTTGATCTGGACGCCGACCATCTTCAGCGCGGACACCCGGCCGGCCAGCGCGGGCGGCCCGTCCAGCAGCAGCCAGGCCACGATCCGGGCCCGTACGGTCCGCTCGGGCCCCCAGGGGTGGCCGCCGTGCGGATCGTCCACGGCGATGTCGCCGTCGCGCAGGTCGTACACGCTGCCGTTGCGGAACGCCTGCCACATGCCCGCCTCGGCGGCGGTCAGATCGTCCGGCAGTTCCCCGTCGTCCCGGAGGCCGGGCCCCTCGCTCACCGCTCTTCCTTCCCCCGTCCTGTGCCACTCGGAGACACTCGCGTGTATCGCGCACCTTTGTACGCTGGTGATGCCCGCTGAGTGACGCTCTGAACGCTAGACGTGAAGGTGATCTTCCGGGTTCCCGGACCGGCTCCCGCGCCGGCCGACGGGCGGTCCGTTCCAGCCAGTGGAACGCGCACACGACCGCCGACCCGGGTCTGAGAGAATTGGCCCCGTGCTGCAACATCTCTCGCTGGCCCGAATCGATCTGCGCGGCGACGCCCTCCCCGAGGGACCCGCCCTGCGCGACCTCCTGCCCCGAGCCGACTTCGACGTCTCGGCCGCCCTGGAGAAGGTGCGTCCGATCTGCGAGGCCGTGCATCATCGGGGCGACGCGGCGCTGATCGACTTCGCCGAGAAGTTCGACGGGGTACGCCTGACCTCCGTACGGGTCCCGGCCGAGGCCCTCGCGCGAGCGCTGGACCAGCTCGACCCGGCCGTCCGCGCGGCCCTGGAGGAGTCGATCCGCCGCGCCCGCATCGTCCACCGCGAGCAGCGCCGCACCACACACACCACCCAGGTCGTCCCCGGCGGCACGGTCACCGAGAAGTGGGTCCCCGTCGAGCGCGTCGGGCTCTACGCCCCCGGCGGCCGGTCGGTGTACCCCTCGTCCGTGATCATGAACGTGGTCCCGGCGCAGGAGGCCGGTGTCCCGTCGATCGCCCTCGCCTCCCCGGCGCAGGCCGAGTTCGACGGGCTCCCGCACCCCACGATCCTCGCCGCCTGCGCGCTGCTCGGCGTCGACGAGGTGTACGCGGCCGGTGGCGCCACCGCCGTCGCGATGTTCGCGTACGGCACCGAGTCCTGCCCGCCCGCGCGCATGGTCACCGGGCCGGGCAACATCTGGGTGGCCGCCGCCAAGCGGTACTTCACCGGGGTCATCGGCATCGACTCCGAGGCGGGCCCGACCGAGATCGCGGTCCTCGCGGACGACACCGCCGACCCGGTGCACGTCGCCGCCGACCTGATCAGCCAGGCCGAGCACGACCCGCTCGCCGCCGCCGTGCTCGTCACCGACTCCGTCGCGCTCGCCGACGCGGTCGACAAGGAGCTTCAGCCCCAGGTCGAGGCCACCAAGCACATCGAGGACCGGATCCGTCCCGCGCTGGCCGGCCGGCAGTCCGCGATCGTCCTGGTCGACGGCGTCGAGGAGGGCCTTCGCGTCGTCAACGCGTACGGCGCCGAGCACCTGGAGATCCAGACGGCGGACGCCTCCGCGGTCGCCGAGCGCGTCGTCAACGCGGGCGCGATCTTCATCGGCCCCTGGGCGCCGGTCTCGCTGGGCGACTACGCGGCGGGCTCCAACCACGTGCTCCCGACCGGCGGCTGCGCCTGCCACTCCTCCGGTCTGTCCGTCCAGTCCTTCCTGCGCGGCATCCACATCGTCGACTACACGAAGGACGCGCTGGCCGAGGTCGCGCACCACGTGGTGACGCTGGCGGAGGCGGAGGACCTGCCCGCGCACGGCGCGGCGATCAAGGCAAGGTTCGGCTGGAAGGTGCCTGGCAAGTGAGCTTCGGAATCGACGATCTCCCCGTCCGCGACGAACTGCGCGGCAAGAGCCCCTACGGCGCGCCCCAGCTCGACGTCCCGGTACGGCTGAACACCAACGAGAACCCGTACCCGCTGCCCGAGCCGCTGGTCGAGCGGATCACCGAACGGGTGCGCGAGGCGGCCCGGCACCTCAACCGCTACCCGGACCGGGACGCGGTGGAGCTGCGCACGCGGCTGGCGGAGTATCTGACCAAGACGTCGGGGTACGCGGTCGACCCGACCAACGTCTGGGCGGCCAACGGCTCCAACGAGGTCATCCAGCAGCTCCTGCAGACCTTCGGCGGCCCCGGCCGCACCGCCATCGGCTTCGAGCCCTCGTACTCCATGCACGGCCTGATCGCGCGCGGCACGGGCACGGGCTGGATCTCCGGCCCCCGCGACGACGACTTCACGATCGACCTCGCCGCCGCCCGGGAGGCCATCGCCGAGCACCGCCCGGACGTCGTCTTCATCACCACCCCCAACAACCCCACGGGCAACGCGGTCTCGGGCGACACCGTCCTCGCGCTGTACGAGGCGGCCCAGGCCGCCAAGCCGTCGATGGTGGTGGTCGACGAGGCGTACATCGAGTTCAGCCACGGCGACTCCCTGCTGCCGCTGCTCGCCGGACGGCCGAACCTCGTGGTCTCCCGGACGATGTCCAAGGCCTTCGGCGCGGCGGGCCTGCGCCTCGGCTACCTCGCCGCGCACCCGGCGGTCGTGGACGCGGTCCAGCTCGTACGGCTGCCGTACCACCTCTCCGCCGTCACCCAGGCGACCGCCCTCGCCGCCCTGGAGCACACCGACACCCTCCTCGGCTATGTCGAACAGCTGAAGGCCGAGCGGGACCGCCTGGTCGAGGAGCTGCGCGCCATCGGCTACGAGGTGACCGAGTCCGACGCGAACTTCGTGCAGTTCGGCAGGTTCGCGGACGCGCACGAGGTCTGGCGGAAGATCCTCGACCGGGGCGTCCTGGTCCGGGACAACGGCGTACCGGGATGGCTGCGGGTGACCGCCGGAACTCCCGCCGAGAACGACGCGTTCCTCGACGCGGTACGTGAACTGAAGAAGGAGCAGAGCGCATGAACCGCGTAGGACGCGTGGAGCGGACCACCAAGGAGACATCGGTCCTCGTCGAGATCAACCTCGACGGCACCGGCAAGACGGAGATCTCCACCGGGGTCGGCTTCTACGACCACATGCTCGACCAGCTCGGCCGCCACGGTCTGTTCGACCTGACCGTGAAGACCGACGGCGACCTGCACATCGACTCCCACCACACCATCGAGGACACCGCCCTCGCGCTGGGCGCCGCCTTCAAGCAGGCCCTCGGCGACAAGGTGGGCATCTACCGCTTCGGCAACTGCACGGTCCCGCTGGACGAGTCCCTCGCCCAGGTCACCGTCGACCTGTCCGGCCGCCCCTACCTCGTGCACACCGAGCCCGAGAAGATGGCGCCGATGATCGGCGAGTACGACACCACGATGACCCGGCACATCCTGGAGTCCTTCGTCGCCCAGGCCCAGATCGCGCTCCACGTGCACGTGCCGTACGGGCGCAACGCCCACCACATCGTCGAATGCCAGTTCAAGGCGCTGGCGCGTGCCCTGCGCTACGCCTCCGAGCGCGACCCGCGCGCGGTCGGCATCCTGCCCTCCACGAAGGGCGCGCTGTGAACGGGCTGTCCACCGTCCTGATCGTCGTCGGTCTCTTCCTGGTCGGCGGGATCATCTCCTTCGCCAAGCAGCAGATGCCGAAGAGCCTCATCATCCTGTTGTCGATCGCCGCCGCGATGTGTCTCGTCGCGGGCGTCCTGAGGCTGGAGGTGTGGAATTGAGCTCCCCTTCGAAACGAGTGGTCGTCTTCGACTACGGCTTCGGGAACGTGAGGTCCGCTGAGCGCGCCCTCGCGCGTACGGGCGCCGAGGTCGAGATAACGCGTGACTTCGACACCGCCATGAACGCCGACGGGCTGCTGGTGCCCGGTGTCGGCGCCTTCGCCGCCTGTATGAAGGGGCTCAAGGAGGCGCGCGGCGACTGGATCATCGACCGCCGGCTCTCCGGCGGCCGTCCGGTGATGGGCATCTGCGTCGGCATGCAGATCCTCTTCGCGCGCGGCATCGAGCACGGCGTGGAGACCGAGGGCCTCGACGAGTGGCCCGGCGCGGTCGAGCCGCTCCAGGCCGAGATCGTGCCCCACATGGGCTGGAACACCGTCGACGCCCCGGCCGACACGACCCTGTTCGCCGGCCTGGACGCCGACGCCCGCTTCTACTTCGTGCACTCCTACGCCGTCCACGACTGGGCCCTGGAGACGCACAACCCCACGCTGACCGCGCCCAAGGTCACCTGGTCGACCCACGGCAAGCCCTTCGTCGCGGCCGTGGAGAACGGCGCCCTGTGGGCCACGCAGTTCCACCCCGAGAAGTCCGGCGACGCCGGAGCGCAGCTGCTGAACAACTGGATCGGAACCCTGTAGCCATGGCAAAGCTCGAACTCCTCCCCGCCGTCGACGTCCGTGACGGCCAGGCCGTCCGGCTCGTCCACGGCGAGTCCGGCACGGAGACGTCCTACGGCTCCCCGCTGGAAGCCGCCCTCGCCTGGCAGCGCGCGGGCGCCGAGTGGCTGCACCTGGTCGACCTGGACGCCGCGTTCGGCACCGGCGACAACCGTGACCTGGTCGCCGAGGTCACGAAGGCCATGGACATCAAGGTCGAGCTGTCCGGCGGCATCCGGGACGACGCCTCCCTGGCGAAGGCCCTGGCCACCGGCTGCACCCGGGTCAACCTCGGCACGGCCGCCCTGGAGACCCCCGAATGGGTCGCCAAGGTCATCGCCGAGCACGGCGACCGGATCGCGGTGGGCCTGGACGTACGCGGTACGACACTGAAGGGCCGCGGCTGGACCCGCGACGGCGGCGACCTCTACGAGACGCTGGAGCGCCTCGACAAGGAGGGCTGCGCCCGTTACGTCGTTACGGACATCGCCAAGGACGGCACCCTCCAGGGCCCCAACCTGGAGCTGCTGAGGAACGTGTGCGCGGCCACCGACCGCCCGGTCGTGGCCTCCGGCGGCGTGTCGTCCCTCGACGACCTGCGGGCCATCGCCGAGCTGGTGCCCCTCGGTGTCGAGGGCTCCATCGTCGGGAAGGCCCTGTACGCCAAGGCGTTCACCCTCGAAGAGGCCCTGGAGGCTGTGTCGTCATGACGTCGGATGCCGTGCGGCGTGTGCAGAGCGGGAGTCCCTGGGAGGAGTCCTTCGGTTTCGCGCGCGCCGTCGCGGCGGGCGACCGGGTCCTGGTGGCGGGCACGACGGCCTTCAAGGGCGATGTGCTGTACGGGGAGGGCGACCCGTACGAACAGGCCAAGGTGGCCTTCGCCGGCGCGGTCGAGGCGCTCGGCGAGTTCGGGCTCGGCGCCGAGTCCGTGATCCGTACACGGATGTACCTGACGCACATGCGGGACGTGGAAGACGTGGGGCGGGCCCACAAGGAGATCTTCGACCCGGTGCGTCCGGCCGCGACCCTGCTGGTCGTGGAGGGTTTCGTCGACCCGCGCATCCTGGTCGAAGTAGAGATCGAAGCATTCCGAGGCTAGGCCCCCTGGGGCCTGGCGCACGCTGTGAGGAGCCGTGGATTCATGACCCTGGCGGTCCGAGTCATCCCCTGCCTGGACGTGGACAACGGCCGGGTCGTCAAGGGCGTCAACTTCCAGAACCTGCGCGACGCGGGCGACCCCGTCGAGATGGCGAAGGTGTACGACGCCGAGGGCGCCGACGAGCTGACGTTCCTGGACATCACCGCCTCGTCGGGCAACCGCGAGACGACGTACGACGTGGTGCGCCGCACCGCCGAGCAGGTCTTCATCCCGCTGACGGTCGGCGGCGGCGTCCGCACGGCCGAGGACGTGGACAAGCTGCTGCGGGCCGGCGCGGACAAGGTCGGCGTCAACACGGCGGCGATCGCCCGCCCCGACCTGATCCGCGAGATCGCCGAGCGCTTCGGCCGCCAGGTGCTGGTCCTGTCGGTGGACGCGCGCCGCACCCCTTCCCGCAGTGGCTCCGAAGGCTCCTTCGAGGTCACCACCCACGGCGGGCGCAAGGGCACCGGCATCGACGCCGTCGAGTGGGCCCACCGCGCAGCCGAGCTGGGCGCCGGCGAGATCCTGCTCAACTCGATGGACGCCGACGGCACCAAGGACGGCTACGACCTGGAGATGATCACCGCCGTCCGCAAGCACGTCACCGTCCCCGTCATCGCCTCCGGCGGCGCCGGCCGGCTGACGGACTTCCCCCCGGCCATCGAGGCGGGCGCCGACGCCGTCCTCGCCGCCTCCGTCTTCCACTTCGGCGACCTGCGCATCGGCGAGGTCAAGGACACCCTGCGGCAGGCGGGACACGCCGTGCGGTGACACACGGGCGCCCTTTGGGCCTTGAGGTAAGCCCCGGCCACCTGGTGGCCGGGGCTTACCTGTCTCACGGCACTCGTGGAGAGCGCCCGGCCTCAGATCCCCAGCTGCTTCGTCTCGTGCAGCTTGGTGATCGCCTCCTTCTCGCCCTCCAGTTCGACATCGGCGACCTGCTGGCGGCCGTAGAGGAACAGGAGCAGCTCGGCGGGCTCGCCGGTGACGGTGACGACGGGGGCGCCGCGGTGGGCCACCGCCGTCTGGCCGTCGGGGCGGCGCAGGACCAGGCCGGTGGGTGCGCCCCGGCCCATGAGGCGGGCGGTGCGCTCCAGACGGGACCAGAGGGCGTCCTGGAAGACATGGTCCAGCTCGCGCGGGGTCCAGTCGGGCCGGGCACGGCGGATGTCCTCGCTGTGGACGTAGAACTCGATCGTGTTCGACGCCTCGTCGATCTGCTTGAGGGAGAAGGGGGAGAAACGCGGCGGGCCGGTGCGGACGAGCTGGATCAGCTCCTCGTAGGGCTTCGCGGCGAACTCCTCCATCACCCGCTCCAGGCGCGACGCGAGCTGCTTGACGATGATGCCCCCGGCGGCATCGGGGCGACGCTCGCGCACCACCACGTGCGCGGCCAGGTCACGGGTCGTCCAGCCCTCGCACAGGGTGGGAGCCTCAGGGCCCGCGGTCTCCAACAGGTCGGCGAAGAGAAGCCGTTCACGCTTGGCATGGGTCGACATGCGGCCAGCCTACGACCGGGCCGACGCTCCGCCCAGCGCAGGGGGACACGGGCACGCGTCACCGTTCGTATGACAAGAGGGTCCGGCCTGTGGACAACGGGCGAGGCCGGTCCGCGCGGCGCGGCACAATGGCACGCATGACCAGCACGCCGTCCTCCAGCAGCCCCCTCGGTCCCGGAGCCCCCGCCGGCCCCGGCACGCCCAGCGCGCTGGACCCCGAGATCGCCGCGCGCCTCAAGCGCGGCGCCGACGGGCTCCTGCCCGCCATCGCCCAGCAGTACGACACCGGTGAGGTGCTCATGCTCGGCTGGATGGACGACGAGGCCCTGCACCGCACCCTCACCACCGGCCGCTGCACGTACTGGTCGCGCAGCCGCCGCGAGTACTGGGTGAAGGGCGACACCTCCGGCCACTTCCAGTGGGTGAAGTCCGTCGCCCTGGACTGCGACGCCGACACCCTCCTTGTCAAGGTCGACCAGATCGGCGCCGCCTGCCACACCGGCGCCCGCACCTGCTTCGACGAGGACGTCCTCAAGGCCGTCGAGGGCGGCGCCGATTCCGACGTACCGTCACTGGATCAGTAAGGTCAGCCGCCATGGACCTCGACACGTTCCGCAAGCTGGCCGGCGACCGCCGTGTCATCCCCGTCAGCCGCAAGCTCCTCGCCGACGGCGACACCCCGGTCGCGCTCTACCGCAAGCTCGCCGCCGAGCGCCCCGGCACCTTCCTGCTGGAGTCCGCGGAGAACGGCCGCTCGTGGTCCCGCTACTCCTTCGTGGGCGTCCGCAGCCACGCCACCCTCACCGCCCGCGACGGGCAGGCCCACTGGCTCGGCACCCCGCCCGTCGGCGTCCCCGTGGACGGCGACCCCCTCGCCGCCCTGCGCGCCACCATCGAGGCGCTGCACACCCCCCACCAGGAGGGCATGCCGCCCTTCACCGGCGGCATGGTCGGCTATCTCGGCTACGACATCGTGCGCCGCCTGGAGAAGATCGGCCCCGGCGAGCGCGACGACCTCAAGCTGCCCGAGCTGACCATGCTCCTGACCAGCGACCTGGCGGTCATGGACCACTGGGAGGGCTCGGTCCTGCTGATCGCCAACGCCATCAACCACAACGACCTGGACACAGGCGTCGACGAGGCCCACGCCGACGCCGTCGCCCGCCTCGACGCCATGCAGGCCGACCTCGCCCGGCCCGTCGCCCAGCCCCCGGCGGCCCTTCCGCCCTCCGAGCTGCCCGAGTACACGGCGCTGTGGGGCGGCCCCGACTTCCAGGAGGCCGTCGACGACATCAAGGAGCGCATCCGGGCCGGCGAGGCGTTCCAGGTCGTCCCCTCCCAGCGCTTCGAAACCCCGTGCACGGCGAGCGCGTTGGACGTCTACCGAGTCCTGAGGGCCACCAACCCGTCCCCGTACATGTACCTGTTCCGCTTCGACGGCTTCGACGTCGTCGGATCCTCCCCCGAGGCCCTGGTCAAGGTCGAGGACGGACAGGCCATGGTCCACCCCATCGCCGGCACCCGGCACCGGGGCGCCACCCCGCAGGAGGACCAGGCCCTCGCCGAGGAACTGCTCGCCGACCCCAAGGAGCGCGCCGAGCACCTGATGCTCGTCGACCTGGGCCGCAACGACCTGGGCCGGGTCTGCGAACCGGGCTCGGTGGAGGTCGTCGACTTCATGTCCGTCGAGCGGTACTCCCACGTGATGCACATCGTCTCCACCGTCACCGGCCGGGTCGCACCGGGCCGTACGGCCTTCGACGTCCTCACCGCCTGCTTCCCCGCCGGCACCCTCTCCGGCGCCCCGAAGCCCCGCGCGATGCAGATCATCGACGAGCTGGAGCCGTCCCGCCGCGGTCTGTACGGCGGCTGCGTCGGCTATCTCGACTTCGCGGGCGACTCCGACACCGCCATCGCCATCCGCACGGCCCTGCTGCGCGACGGCACGGCCTACGTCCAGGCCGGCGCGGGCATCGTCGCCGACTCCGACCCCGTCGCCGAGGACACCGAGTGCCGCAACAAGGCGGCGGCGGTGCTCCGCGCGGTGCACACGGCCAACCGATTGGGGCAGTAGGGCGCTTCTCACGTGAACCCCGGGTGACAACCCACCCGGGGCGCAGGCGATAGTGGGGTACGTGACCGCAGTACCTCACCCCCGTTCCGAACCCGTGGCCCTCCGCTCCGGCCGGCGCAGCCTCGCCGTGGCGCTGCTCAGCGGCGCCCTCGGCGCGGCCGTCGCGCTGCTCGCCAGCCGCCAGCGCTGGTCGGAGGGCACCATCTCGGTGGCCGGCGGCGACTTCCCGCTGACCGCCCAGGGCAGCGACGTCACCGGCGTGCCCGCCGCGCTCGCCGTGGTGGGCCTCGCCGCGCTCGTCGCCGTCTTCGCCGTACGCCGGTCCGGGCGCGTCCTGGTCGCCGCCCTGCTCGCCCTCTCCGGGGCGGGCACGGTCGCCGCCGCGCTGCTCGGCGCGTACGACAGCTCGGCGCTCGACGACAAGGCGGCCGAGGCCTCCGGCGACAACGCGGCGACCGTCGACACGCTCAGCCACACCGGCTGGCCGTACGTCGCGGCCGTCGGCGGCGCGCTCATCCTGCTCGCCGGGCTGCTCGCGCTCCGCTACGGACGGCTGTGGCCCGCGATGTCCGGCCGCTACGAACGCGACGGCACCCCCCGCCCCCGCAGGGCCAAGCCCCTGGACCCCGACCGTCCCGAGGACATGTGGAAGGCCCTGGACCGGGGCGAGGACCCGACGGGACCCGATCCGGCCTAGGCACACCGGCCGTACGAAGCCGGGAACGTGGGACGTACGAAGTCGGGAACGTGAGAGTGGACACCCCCGCTCAAGGCACTCGCATCCGTACGGGACAATGGACGACGAGCGTCCGACTCAGCACAGGCATCGAGCGACACGCATCGAGCACCACGCAATGAACAACGAGGAGCAAGTCATGGCGGGCAGCAGCCACGGTCACACCCCGGCCGCCTGGACCGGCGTCACCATCGCCTTCATCGGTTTCTGCGTCTCGGGCGCCTACATGGTGATGGCCCAGCCGCTGGGATTCTGGGCCGGCATGGTCATCACCGTCCTCGGTGGCGTCGTCGGCATGGTCATGCGGGCCATGGGCCTGGGCCAGCCGAAGGACGCGCACGCCGTGTACGAGACGGCGACGGTCCGCGCGCAGGCCTCGGCGACCCCCGAGCCGGCCGCCGCCAAGAGCTGACTTCCGCTGGAAGGGCGGCTCCGCGTCACCACCGCGGGGCCGCCCTTCGAGCGCGCGTACGGCCCGCGCGGGGCAGAATGCGGTGTGTGAACGCCGAGACCCAGCCGCCAGCGCCCCCACTCGCGTCCGCACCCGTGCCGCCACCTCCGACCGAGCCCCCACCCCCGACCGCGCGACCGTCGCGTGCCGGGCTCTGGGTGCCCGCCGGGGTGCTCGCGGCCGTCGGCGGGGCCTTCGCGTACGTCGCGGCCGTGGATCCCAACGAACCCGGCCACTACCCGGTCTGCCCGCTGTGGCGCTTCACCGGCCTCTACTGCCCCGGCTGCGGCGGTCTGCGCAGCGCGCACGCCTTCGCCCACGGGGACTTCGCGACCGCCCTCACCGACAACGCGCTGGCCGTGGCGGGCTTCCTGGGATTCGCGGTGCTGTGGACCGTTTGGGTGGTCCAGACGGTGCGCGGACGACCCCTGCGGCTCCGGCTCGGACCCGTGCCGATGTGGTCGCTCGGCGCGTTCGCGCTGGTCTTCACGGTTGTCCGGAACTTGCCGTTCGGTGGCTGGCTGCATCCTTGATCAAATGGTGAACGTCCAGGTAGTGGGACCGCCGTCAACCGGATGCGAGGCCTGCGCCCCGCTCCGGATACCATCACAGTGAACTGCCTGAACCCTGAGAACCGCTCGACTGTCAATACATGACGGTCAAACGTTGTCACTGATTTTTGCCGTTTCCACCGTTTCACCGTCTGAAAGGGGGCCGCTCGCGTGAGTGTGCTCGACGAGATCATCGACGGAGTCCGTGCCGACCTCGCGGAGCGGCAGGCGCGCGTCAGCCTCGACGAGCTCAAGGAGCGCGCGGCGAAGGCTCCGGCGGCCAAGGACGGCGTGGCCGCGCTGCGCGGCGACGGCGTCAAGGTGATCTGCGAGGTCAAGCGGTCCAGCCCCTCCAAGGGCGCGCTCGCCGCGATCGCCGACCCGGCCGGTCTGGCCGCCGACTACGAGGCGGGTGGCGCGGCGATCATCTCCGTCCTCACCGAACAGCGCCGCTTCGGCGGCTCGCTCGCCGACCTGGAGGCCGTCCGCGCCCGCGTGGACATCCCCGTCCTGCGCAAGGACTTCATCGTCACCTCGTACCAGCTGTGGGAGGCGCGGGCGTACGGCGCCGATGTCGTCCTGCTGATCGTCGCGGCCCTCGACCAGCCGGCGCTGGAGTCGCTGATCGAGCGCGCCGAGTCCATCGGGCTCACCCCGCTCGTCGAGGTCCACGACGAGGACGAGGTCGAACGCGCGGTCGACGCCGGTGCCCGGGTGATCGGGGTCAACGCCCGCAACCTCAAGACCCTCGAGGTCGACCGCACCACGTTCGAGCGGGTCGCCCCCGAGATCCCCGACTCGATCGTCAAGATCGCCGAGTCCGGCGTCCGGGGCCCGCACGACCTGATCGCCTACGCCAACGCCGGCGCCGACGCGGTCCTCGTGGGCGAGTCCCTCGTCACCGGCAAGGACCCCAAGACCGCCGTCGCCGACCTCGTCGCCGCGGGTGAGCACCCGGCGCTGCGGCACGGGCGGGGCTGACCCGGCCATGACCGACCGCGCCTTCGCCGCCGACCGGCCGGGTCCCGCCCCGGCCGGGGCGTCGGGGTGCGCGGGGGCCGCGGTGCCGGTCGGGGTGCCGGAGTGCGCGGAGGTCGCGGTGCCGGCCGGGGTCGCCCGCATGGGTGATCCGGGGCCGGTAGGCTGTGCCCCGATGTTCTCGATCACCATGACTCCCCGGGACCCCTACGCCCGCCTCGCGCGCGGGTGCCGTCCCCGTGGCTGCCGGGCGCCCGCCCGTCGGGTCCACGGGCGCCGGGTCCGTTATGTCATCGGTGACGAGCCGGGTCAGGTGAACGGCATGCGATGGCCCCGGACACGTGCGCGCCTGTCCCCTGCGGGCAGCTGAGCCGTCCCTCCCTATCTGTGCACTCCGGGTGTGTCGTCCCTGGCGTCGATGGGAGCGGTTCCTGCTGAGCGGTGGGCGGCGCGCGCACAGGTGATCACTATTCGCCACAGTCCGACCAACGACGGGGCTGTGCCCCTGTGAGGTAGCCGCATGTCCAGCGAGTTCTTCATTCCCGACCCCGAGGGTCAGGTTCCCAGCGCCGAGGGGTACTTCGGCGCGTTCGGCGGCAAGTTCATCCCGGAGGCGCTGGTCGCCGCCGTGGACGAGGTCGCCGTGGAGTACGACAAGGCGAAGCACGACCCCGAGTTCGCGCGCGAGCTCGACGATCTGCTCGTGAACTACACCGGGCGCCCCAGTTCGCTCACCGAGGTGCCCCGGTTCGCCGAGCACGCCGGCGGGGCGCGGGTGTTCCTCAAGCGCGAGGACCTGAACCACACCGGGTCCCACAAGATCAACAATGTGCTCGGGCAGGCCCTGCTCACCAAGCGCATGGGCAAGACCCGGGTCATCGCCGAGACGGGAGCGGGCCAGCACGGCGTCGCCACCGCCACGGCCTGCGCCCTCTTCGGGCTCGACTGCACGATCTACATGGGCGAGATCGACACCCAGCGGCAGGCCCTCAACGTGGCCCGGATGCGCATGCTGGGTGCCGAGGTCGTCGCCGTGAAGTCCGGCTCCCGGACCCTCAAGGACGCCATCAACGAGGCGTTCCGGGACTGGGTCGCCAACGTCGACCGTACGCACTACCTCTTCGGTACGGTCGCCGGGCCGCACCCCTTCCCCGCCATGGTCCGCGACTTCCACCGGGTCATCGGGGTCGAGGCACGCCGTCAGATCCTCGAACGCGCCGGGCGCCTCCCCGACGCCGCCGTCGCCTGTGTGGGCGGCGGGTCCAACGCCATCGGGCTCTTCCACGCCTTCATCCCCGACGCCGACGTACGCCTCATCGGCTGCGAACCCGCCGGGCACGGCATCGACACCGGTGAGCACGCGGCGACGCTGACCGCCGGTGAGCCGGGCATCCTGCACGGCTCGCGCTCGTACGTCCTCCAGGACGAGGAAGGCCAGATCACCGAGCCGTACTCGATCTCGGCGGGTCTGGACTACCCGGGCATCGGCCCCGAGCACGCGTACCTCAAGGACAGCGGCCGCGGCGAGTACCGCGCGGTCACCGACGACGCGGCCATGCAGGCACTGCGTCTGCTGTCGCGCACCGAGGGCATCATCCCGGCCATCGAGAGCGCCCACGCGCTCGCCGGCGCCCTGGAGGTCGGCCGGGAACTGGGCAAGGACGGGCTGATCGTCGTCAACCTGTCCGGGCGCGGCGACAAGGACATGGACACGGCCGCGCGCTACTTCGGCCTGTACGAGAGCGGTGCCGACGCCGAGGTCGCCGCCGACGCGGCCGATCTCGCGGAGATCGAGGGGGACGCCAAGTGAGCGGGAACATCCAGCTGTTGAGTGACACCCTCGCCGCCGCGAAGGCGGAGGGGCGGTCCGCGCTCATCGCCTATCTGCCGGCCGGGTTCCCGACCGTCGACGGCGGTATCGCCGCGATCAAGGCGGTCTTCGAGGGCGGCGCCGACGTCGTCGAGGTCGGGCTTCCGCACAGCGACCCGGTCCTGGACGGGCCCGTCATCCAGACCGCCGACGACATCGCCCTGCGCGGCGGCGTCAAGATCGCGGACGTGATGCGGACGGTCCGGGAGGCCTTCGAGGCCACGGGAAAGCCCGTACTCGTCATGACGTACTGGAACCCCATCGACCGCTACGGCGTCGAGCGCTTCACGGCCGAGCTCGCCGAGGCGGGCGGCGCGGGCTGCATCCTGCCCGACCTGCCCGTCCAGGAGTCGGCGCTGTGGAGGGAGCACGCGGACAAGCACGGCCTCGGCACGGTCTTCGTGGTCGCGCCCAGCAGCAAGGACGCCCGCCTCGCCGAGATCACCGCGGCGGGCAGCGGCTTCGTCTACGCCGCCTCGCTGATGGGTGTCACCGGCACCCGGGAGTCGGTGGGCGCGCAGGCCCAGGACCTGGTGGAGCGCACCCGGGCCACCGGTTCCGGCCTGCCGGTCTGCGTCGGCCTCGGCGTCTCCAACGCCGCGCAGGCAGCCGAGGTCGCCGGGTTCGCCGACGGGGTGATCGTCGGGTCCGCGTTCGTGAAGCTGATGCTGGACGCACCGGACGAGGCGGCCGGCCTGGACGCCGTACGGGCACTGGCGGGCGACCTCGCGAAGGGCGTACGCCGGGGCGCGTGATCGGGCGTGTGACCCCGGCGCGCGAAGGGGGCTCGTGACGTTCACCCGGTTGTCGTACGGGATCGCTGGACGTAACGGGCAATACGCTCACTCGAACGGGTGGAAGTGGGACCGGGGAGGCGCGGTGCGCCTTCCCGGTTCGTTCTGCGGGATGTGAGCGAGAAGAACCGTGAGGGAAAGCGCACCGCCCGTGAACGGCTGGCGGAGGAGCGCGAGAAGCAGAAGGCCGCCGAGAAGCGCCGTCGGGTGCTGATCGTGAGCGCCTCGGTGCTGGGCGTGCTGGGGCTGGCCGCCGTGATCGGCGTCGTGGCGGCGAACGCCGGCAAGGACGACGACGCCGACACAGCGGGCCCGGTCGTGGCGCCCTCGGGGGCGAACGGCGAGGACAGCCTCGCGATCCCCGTCGGGGACGCCGGCGCGAAGTCGACCCTCTCGGTGTGGGAGGACTTCCGCTGCCCGGCCTGCAAGTCCTTCGAGGACGCCTACCGGTCGACGATCCACGAGCTGACCGAGGCCGGAAAGCTGAAGGTCGAGTACCACCTCGCCACCCTGATCGACGGGAACATGGGCGGCAGCGGCTCCCGCAAGGCCGCCAACGCCGCCGCGTGCGCACAGAACGAGGGCAAGTTCCCCGCGTACCACGACGTGCTGTACCAGAACCAGCCGCCGGAGACGGAAGACACCTTCGCGAGCGAGGCCAAGCTCTTCGACCTGGCGAAGAAGGTCGAAGGACTGGACACCGCCGCCTTCCGCGCCTGCGTCGAGGACGGCAAGCACAACAGCTGGGTCGCCAAGTCGAACGAAGCGTTCCAGAAGGGCGGCTTCTCCGGCACCCCGAGTGTCTTCCTCAACGGCACCAACATCTACGCGGACCAGTCCATGACCCCCGCCAAGCTGAAGCAGATGGTGGAGGCGAGGGCCGCGGGATGAGCCGCGTGTGACTCCCGGGGCCACGGGGGGCCGTGGGGCGTCAAGGAAGTAGGGGTACGGCGTTATGGACCCGTTGCCGGGCTGCCCGCCGTCGGCCCGGCCCGGCAGGGTAGCGTCGACCCTGCCATGGAACTTGCCTACATTCCCAGCCCGTCGCGCGGGGTGCTGTACCTCGGTCCCGTCCCGCTGCGCGGCTACGCCTTCTGCATCATCATCGGTGTCTTCGTGGCCGTCTGGCTCGGCAACAAACGCTGGGTCGCGCGGGGCGGACAGGCCGGTACGGTCGCCGACATCGCGGTCTGGGCCGTGCCGTTCGGTCTGATCGGCGGGCGCCTCTACCACGTGATCACGGACTACGAGCTGTACTTCAGCGAGGGCCGTGACTGGGTGGACGCCTTCAAGATCTGGGAGGGCGGGCTCGGCATCTGGGGCGCGATCGCCCTCGGCGCGGTGGGCGCGTGGATCGGGTGCCGCCGACGTGGCATCCCGCTGCCCGCGTACGCCGACGCCGTCGCCCCCGGCATCGCCCTCGCGCAGGCGATCGGGCGGTGGGGCAACTGGTTCAACCAGGAGCTGTACGGCAAGCGGACGGATCTGCCGTGGGCCGTGGAGATCACGTCCTCCACGGACGGGCGGCTGCCGGGCACGTACCACCCGACCTTCCTCTACGAGTCGCTGTGGTGCGTCGGCGTCGCCGTCCTCGTCATCTGGGCCGACCGCCGCTTCAAGCTCGGGCACGGGCGGGCGTTCGCGCTGTACGTCGCCTCGTACTGCGCGGGGCGGTTCTGGATCGAGTACATGCGGGTCGACGAGGCCCACCACATCCTCGGGCTGCGCCTCAACAACTGGACCGCGCTGTTCGTCTTCATCCTCGCCGTGATCTACATCGTCCTGTCGGCCCGGAAGCGGCCGGGGCGGGAAGAGGTTGTCGAGCCGGGTGTCTCCGACGGGGACGGGGGCGACAACGCTGCCGCGGTGGACCTGGACAAGGACAACGACGGGAACTCGAAGTCGGCTGAGCCCTCGGGCGAGGCCGACGCGAAGGAAGAGAAGGATGCGGATGCCGCCTCCGACTCCGTGGTCGAGAAGAAGGCGGAGAAGGCCGAGACCGCCGAGAAGAGCTGACGTAGCGCTTCGGTTGCGGTGATCCGCCGCTCCGCGACGGATGTTCCCCACCCACCCACCCGCCCCTTCAGGGCGGGTGGGTTTTTGGGTTTCGGGGTGGAGGGGGAGACAGGCGGGGCGGGGGATTGAGGTCGTGGGGCGGGTGCGGGTGGGTGGGGGCTTCTCGCGCAGTTCCCCGCGCCCCACAAGGCAACGGCCCCTGCAGGCCCTAGAAA